>NZ_CP104213.1:740833-1054166 GCF_025244745.1 Deinococcus rubellus | reverse complement strand
TCATGTTCCGCGCGGCCCCATATTCCTTCTTCCAGCGCGGGTCGAGTGTTCTGGCATTTTTCTTGGGTGGGGTGAGGTTGACCCCATCCAGGTCGGCTTTGTCCCCGATGATTCTGGGTGCGCCGTAGGCGACCCAGTCAGCGTTGAGGTCATAGCCCGCGATCAGATCATGCTGGTTGGCTGGACGAATGACGTACTGCGCCAGTTTGCCGTTCAGTGTGCTCCAGGCATGACATTTGAATCCGTAGACGCTGCCTTGCGTCCCAAAGCCCATGGTGGCTTCCCGCACCTTGCAACGGGACGCTCGCTTTGATCGACAGACGGGGAGTGGCAGCGAATCAATCAGGCAGAAGTCGAGGTCTTCAACCTCGACGCACACGGCCTCAATGGTAGGGAGGAGCCGATTGAGCCGAACGCTGGCCTGCGTCAAACTCGGGAGATGGCCACAGAAGTTGAGCTTGACAAAGCGCCACCAACAACTGAAGTACAGCTGATGATGGAATTTTTGCAGGACGGCAATCGACACCAGTTCGGCGTCACTGGCTTTTTCGTTGGGCTGCCGAACTTTGGGCGGCATCTTTGGGTCGAGCCACTTCTGGAGGACGTGCAGCGCCTCTGAGACGGGTAATAATCTGAGGTCGGGGCGGCTCATTGCATCGTCCCTCTATCATTTTCCGCGCTCTCCAGCAACCCCTAGAGCATTTGTCACAATAGAATCTGGGGATGGGCGTGTTTAAACCAGTGTTCGATCTCTAACCGCTTCACGGCGTCCAGGGCGTTGCCAATGGCATTGAGAAGATCTTGGACGACCCGCCAGGCACCACCGCGCACCAGGGCTTTCATTTTGGAGAACATCAGCTCAATCGGGTTGAAATCTGGACTGTACGGTGAGGTGAACAGCATCTCGCAGCCCTGGGCTTCGATGAGCGTCCGAATGGACGCTCGGTGGTGCGAGGAGAGGTTGTCCAGCACCACGACCTGTCCCTTTTGAAGTGTGGGGCAGAGGATGTCTCTGACGTACCACTCGAACGTTGCCCCATCCAAAGCGCCATCGATCACGATGGCGGCTTGCGGCCCGGCCAAGCTCAGTGCGCAGATCAAGGTTTGATTTCGCCCATGATTTCTCGGCACTTGATCAACGGCACGCTCATGGCTGGGGGCACGCCCATACCTCCGCGTCATCGCGATGTGAAAGCCGCTCTCGTCGAGAAACACCAGACGCTCAGGACGTTGGAGATAGGGTGCAAGGTCATTGAGGAACTGCTTACGTCGTTCCTCACAGCGTTCTCTGGCGACCAGCGTTTTTTTTATGGGTGATCTTGTGACGGCGAAACACCCGGTCGACTGTTTTGAAACTGACCCTCAGCCCGGTGGCGGCTTCCAGCAGGTCCGCGTGCTCTTGCAGGGTCGCGTCTTGGTGTGTTTCAAGCTGCGCTAAGAGCTGTTGCTCATGGTGGGTCGTCACCGTGCGGTGACGACCCGTCGGCCGAGCCACGACGTGCAGAGTGTTCTGGCGATGCCGCTCCAGATAGCTTTTGACCGTGTCGACATGCACAGAAAAGTGCTTTGCCGCTTCGTTCGGCGAAGCGCCGCCCAGGACCAGCGCGACAATCCGAGTCCGAAGCTCCAAGCTGTACCCACGTACCCCGGCTGTATTCACGAATTTATTATGGCAAATGC
This sequence comes from Deinococcus rubellus, assembly GCF_025244745.1. Taxonomy (NCBI): domain Bacteria; kingdom Thermotogati; phylum Deinococcota; class Deinococci; order Deinococcales; family Deinococcaceae; genus Deinococcus; species Deinococcus rubellus. The sequence continues at coordinate 1,052,486 of NZ_CP104213.1, read as the reverse complement.
TCTAAACCAGGTTTTAGGTAAACCGAGCGGAGCGAGAAGGTGCAAAAGTACGGCCAGACTGCCGTTTCGGGATTGCGCAAAAAACGCTTCATCCCTACACTCTCGTCTGGCCGTACTTAGCCGAGTTGCCGAATCTGGTCGCGCAGTCCGCTGAGGTCCAACGGTTCCGTCAGCAGCTCCATGTACACCTCGTCGAAGCGCTCCTGGCCCAACCGAACCGCTCCGCTGCGACGCCCAATCTCACGGAAGCCCACCTTCTGATACGCCCGGATGGCCCGCTCGTTGAAGGCAAAGACCTTGAGCATGATGTTAAAGAGGCCCAGGTGGAACGTGCCGTACTGACAGATCAGCCGGGTGGCCCCGGAGCCGTAGCCCTGGCCCCACAGGGCCGAATCGTAGACGGCGACGCCCAGTTCGGCAGTGCCGCTGCGGTGGTCGATATCGCGCAGGACCACGCTGCCGATCAGGGTTTCGGCCGCGTTATAGATGCCGAACATCACCTGGGTGGGTGTGTCCCTGAGATTGGCCTCCAGCCACTCGGCCTGCTCGACCTCGCTGGCACTGAAGCCGAAGCCGCGCAGATAGGTGGTCAATTCCAGGTTGTGAAACGCCTCGACGATCTGCGGCAGGTCCTGGCGGCGCAGGCGCGACAGCACGAAGGGCGCTCCGCTGGCCGCCACGCCGGACATCACGGGAAAAAGGGTCATGCTTCCGAGGATAGAGGCCCGGCCACCCCCCGCAGCCACAGGTCGCGCTCACGCGGACTTCGCAGCCGGACGACCCGCAGGTGTGGATACCGGGCGAGCAGGTGCGGGGTGGTGCGTCGGCGCTGCCAGTGGGTCTTGAAAAACCACAGCAGAATATTATTGCCGCTCAGGAAGGTGCGCCAGGTTTCACGGTTGCCGTTCCAGAGTTCCTCGCGGCTGGACATTCGCCGCAGCGTACGCCGCAGCAGTTGCCAGAACACCACGCCCGCCGAATAGTCCAGCCAGATCAGGGTGTCGGCCCGCGCCAGGCTGAGATCCTGGGCCTTGGTGTAATTACCGTCCAGCACCCAGGCGGGACCGGCGGTGAAGGCGTCCACTTGCGCCCGGAACTCCTTCAGCGGGGCTTCCTGCCAGCCGGGGAGGTGGTTCCAGGCGTCCTGCTCGGCGTGCGGCACACCCAGGCGGGCGGCGACGGCGCGGGCCAACGTGGTCTTGCCGCAGCCGGTGGTGCCGATGACAAGGGTGCGCTGAAACATGCAAGCGGGCATTGACCCAGCCTGCCGCCCACGCCCCGCTTTGACATCCGCTGAATGACGTACCCCAGACCCCGGCGCGGCATACTACTTTCATGACCCTTCCATTAAGCTCCGCACCGGGAGCCGGGCTGCCCCAGCCCAGGTTGCCGAGTCCCTGGACCCTCTCGGCGTTCTGGTTCGGCACGGCCTTCATGTGGCTGCTGCTGCTGCTGATTCTGATGCCCGCCGAGGTGGTGCGCTTCGTGGGCGACGCCGACAAGGGCAAATACCTGGGCCTGCTGGGCGGCATCGGGGCGATTGTGGCGCTGGTCTTGCCACCGATTATCGGCAATTACTCGGACCGCATCGGCAAGCGGCTGCCACTGATCCGGCTGGGTCTGATCGTCAATCTGGCGGGCCTGGCCGTCATGGGCTACGCGGCGGCAGCCATGGGCGGCCTGGCCGGATTCTGGGTCTACGTGATCGGCTTTCTGCTGGTGCAGTTCGGCAACAACTACGCCACCGCGCCTTACAGCGCCCTGGTGCCGGAACTGGTGCCCACCGAGCAGCGCGGGCGCTACAGCGGCGTCATGGGCATGCTCCAGGCGGGTGGGCAACTGCTCGGCGGCGTGGGGGCACTCGTCATCGGCCTGCTGAAGTTGCCGGACGTCCTGAGCTACGGCCTGATCGCGGGCGTGCTGCTGATCAGTGCCCTGATTACCCTACGCGGTGTGCCGGAAACCCAGATCAAACCCAACCCGGAAGCGCGTGCCCAGCGGCCCAGCATTGCCCAACTGTTCGCCTACCAACCGTTTCTGTGGGTCTTCGTCACGCGGGCGCTGTTTGCGCTGGGCCAGTACAGCGTGCAGCCGTTCTTGCAGTTCTACGCGGGCGACGTCCTGAAGCAGGCCAACCCCGGCACCGCCACCAGTATTCTGCTGATGGCGATCATCGCCGCGTCCATCGTCACGGCGCTGATCGGCGGGCGGGTCTCGGACCGGATCGGGCGCAAGCCGGTGATCTATCTGGCGGGCACCATCATGGCGGTCATGGCGATTGCCCTGCTGTTCGCCCCGAATTTTTACGTGGCGGTGGGCATCGCACTTGTCTTTGGGCTGGGCTTCGGGGCCTTTTCCAGCGTGGACTGGGCGCTGGGCAGCGACGCCATGCCGAGCAGCAGCAGCTACGCCCGCGACATGGGCATCTGGCATGTGGCCTTCGTGGGGCCGCAACTCATCGAGACGCCGCAGGGCGCGCTGCTCGACTGGGGCAACCACCAGGGCGGCAATCTGGGCTACTCGCTGGTGTTCGGCATCGCCGCCGCCTGCTTCGTACTGGGCGTGTTGCTGGTCCGCAATGTGCCGGAAACGGTAAGAGCTGTTCGCAGTAAAGCCGTTACCTAGTCTGAACGCGGCCTGAAGCGGACCTTTATCCGGTGGGCCAGCTTGCAAAGTCAGCCGCCGCGCAGAGGCCAGAATCGGTCCATGACCACTTCACAAAACGATCAGGGCCACAATCAGCCGAGCCGCGAGGAAGGCATCAAGACGATTGCCAAGCTCATCAAGGGCATCAAATTCGCCATGATGACCTTTACCACCGAGTCGGGCCACCTGCACTCGCAGCCGATGACCACCCAGGAGCAGGACTTCGGCGGTGACGTGTGGTTTATCGGCAGCAAGGCGTCCGATCTGGTGCGCAGTGTCGCCAAAAAGGCGCAGGTCAACCTGTCGTATTCCGAGTCCGGCAAGGGCTACGTCAGTCTGTACGGCGACGCCGAACTGATTGAGGACGCGGCCAAGCTCGACGAGTTGTGGAGCGACTTCTACAAGGCGTACTTCCCGCAGGGCAAGACCGACCCCAACATCCAGCTGATCAAAGTAGAGGCCAACGGCGCGCACTACTGGGAGAGCGACGGCAAGTTGCAGGGCCTCTTTCAGATGGCCAAGGCCGCCGTCACAGGCAGCCAGCCCAACCACGGCGACAGCGACAGCGTCAAGTTGTAATACCGCACCAGTCAACGAAAAAGCCCCGCTTGCACTGGCCGGGGCTTTTTCGTTGACTGGCGGCAGTTTAGGCCAGGCCTGCCTGACTCAAAAAGGCGTTCATCTTGACGATGGAGAATCCACTGAGGCTGGCGGCGGTGTCACCGTAAACCAGGGTGGGCACGCTGCGCTTGCCGCCGTTGACACGCATCACGATTTCAGCGGCGTTCTCGACTTCCTCGATGTTGACTTCGGTGTAGGGCAGTCCCTTGCTGTCGAGGGCGCGCTTGGCGGCCTTGCAATCAGGGCACCAGGTGGTCGTGTACATGGTGATCGGGGTGGAGGGAATGGTCATGACCTGACTCTAGAGGCTCACGGCCCAGCGTGTAAGGACAGCCCTTACAAAGAGGGGGGCGTCTGCTGCTGATAGGCCCGCCACTTGATCAACAGCTGAGGCAGCTCGGCGCGCATGAATTCAAAGAACTGCCGCGTCTCTTCCAGGCGTTGGCCCGCCGACGACGCCTCACCCAGCGCCGCGATGCCCTCGCCGAGCGCGTCGATCCAGCGCGTCAACTGCTCCTCGCGGTTGGTCATCGGCTCATACCACAGATCATTCTGCACCCGGTAATGGTCGCGTCGCTGGCCCGGTTCACGCTCCCGGACGACCAGGCCGACCTGCGTCAGGTAACGCACTGCGCCCGAAATGGCCGCCGGGCTGACCTTGAGCTGCTCGCTGAGTTCGGCTGCCGTGAGCTGCCCCTGCGGTGAGACCAGCAACCCGACAAAAATCCGGGCGGGCATTCTGGGTACGCCCGCCTCGCTGAAAATCAGGGCGAAGCGCTCCACGAAACGGGCGACGGCAGCGGGGGGCAGCTCAGCTTGATCCGGCATCTGCACGGCAGTATAGCGGCTTCGGGGGCTGGGCATTTACAAGTTTCACAAAGTTGTGAAAAGAGTGTAGAGTCTGGATATGGACGCCGCGATTGAAGTGTCGGACCTGCACAAGTGGTTTGGCCGCGTTCCCGCGCTGGTGGGCCTTGATCTGCGCGTAGAGCGCGGCGAGGTTCACGGTTTTCTGGGGCCGAACGGCGCGGGCAAAACCACCACGCTGCGGGTGCTGCTGGGCCTACTCCGGGCAGACCGGGGCCGGGTCAGGCTGCTGGGCGGCGATCCCTGGACAGACGCGGTGGCCCTGCACCGCCGCCTCGCCTACGTTCCCGGTGACGTGACGCTGTGGCCGAACCTGACCGGCGGCGAAACCATTGATCTGCTCGGCAAACTGCACGGCGGCCTCGCCAGCGCCAAACGCAAAGTCTTGCTGGAGCGCTTCGAGCTTGATCCACGCAAATACGGGCGAAGTTATTCCAGGGGCAACCGCCAGAAAGTCGCTTTGATCGCCGCGCTCGCCAGTGACGCCGAGTTGCTGCTGCTCGACGAACCCACGGCGGGTCTCGACCCTCTGATGGAAGCCGAATTTCAGCACTGCATCCAGGAGGAGCAGCGCTCCGGGCGCACCGTGCTGCTTTCCAGCCATATTCTGGCCGAGGTGGAGGCGCTGTGCGACCGCCTCAGCATCATCCGGGCGGGCCGCACGGTGGAAACCGGCACACTGGCCGGGCTGCGCCACCTGACCCGCACGGCTGTTCAGGCCGAGCTGACCTGCGCGCCCGACACGCTCATTCACGATCTGGCCCAGCTCGGCGGCGTGACCGACCTCAAGCTGGACGGCCTGACGCTGACCTGCCAGGTGGAAGGCGAGCAGGTGGGGCCGCTTCTCTCGGCGCTGACGCCGCTGGGCCTGCGGGCGCTGACCGCCCAGCCGCCCACGCTGGAAGCGCTGTTCTTGCGGCACTACCAGACCGACCAGACCCAGCGCGGGGAGCGTCCGGCATGAACGGGTTGGGGGTGCTGCTGAAACTGATGCTGCGCCGCGAACGGCTGGCCCTGCCGCTGTGGCTGCTGGCCTTTCCACTGGTCATGGTCGCCAACCTGATGAGCACCCACAAGCTGTACGCTACGCCCGAAGCGCTGGCCGCCCTGGCCGCGCAGATCAACGGCTCGCCCGCCGAGGTGGCGCTCTACGGACAGGTCTGGACCCCGACGCTGGCAGGCCTGGCGGAGTGGAAACTGAGCGGCACCCTGGGCGTGCTGGCGGGTCTGCTGAACCTGCTGCTGGTCACGCGCCACACCAGGGGCGAGGAGGAAGACGGGCGCAGCGAGCTGCTGCTTTCCGGCGCGGTGGGCCGCTCAGTGCCACTGGGGGCGGCGCTGCTGCTGGTCCTGGGTGTCAATGCGCTCCTGGCGCTCCTGCTGTTCACGGCGCAGGTGTCGCAGGGTCTGGAGGCGGGCGGGGCACTGGCCCTCAGCCTCGGCGTGGCGGGCAACGGTCTGGTCTTCGCGGGCGCGGGAGCGCTGCTCTCGCAGGTGTTCCCGAATGCCCGCACCGTCAATCTGCTGGGCGGCGGGCTGCTGGGCCTGGCCTTTGCGCTGCGGGTACTGGGCAATGCTGGGGCAGCAGCGCTGGGCTGGCTCTCGCCGCTGACCTGGGGCCACGCACTGAGGCCATTTGCAGACGAACGGTGGAGCGTGCTGCTCCTGTTCGTTTTGCTCAGCGCCGTTTTGATGGCACTGGCAGTAGGGCTGAATCGGCGGCGCGATCTGGGCGCAGGACTGCTGCCTGCCCGACTTGGCCCAGCACAGGCTTCGGCAGGGCTGGGTGGACTTTGGGCGCTGGCCTGGCGCACCCAGCGCGGGCTGATCTGGTTCTGGACAGTGGCGCTGGGATTGCTCGGCGCGTTGCTGGGCGGCGTGGCGGTGAGCGCCGCCGGGCAGATTCCGCTGGGTCAGGTCTTCGCTGCTCAGGGCGCAGGCCCGCTGCCCCCCGCCACCGACATTCTGCTCACACTCTCGCTGGTCATTTTCGGCGGCCTGGTTCCAGCGGCGCTGGCCCTGCAACTGGCGCTGCGCCCCCGCCGCGAGGAGGTCAGCGGCCTCGCCGAGACGCTGCTGAGCCTGCCCGTCGCGCGGCAGCGCTGGCTTGCCCCCCACCTGACACTGATGCTGCTCGGCCCCGCGCTGGCCCTCAGCGCTTTTGCGCTGGCGGCTGGCCTGACAGGCGGCGACAACTGGACGCACATGCAGCGGCTGTGGCTGGCGGCACTCGCCTACCTGCCCGCCGTGTGGCTGCTGGGCGCAGCGGCGCTGGCTCTGTTCGGCTGGTGGCCGCACCTCGCCGGGCTGAGCTGGGTCCTGCTGGGACTGACAGCGCTGGCCGAGGTGCTCGGCGACCTGCATGTCTTCGGCGCGGCGCTCACCCTCTCGCCATTTGCCTACGTTCCCAAACTGCTGCTGGGCGAACAACCGGGTGCGGCGCTCTGGACCGAACTGGCACTGGCCACTGCGTTAATCGGGGCCACTTTCGCCGGGCTGCGGCGGCGCGACGTGAGAGAATGACCGGGAGAGCTGGTGTTGCGGGACTTACACCCGCACCGTCACCCGCGCCCCGTCGTCTTCCAGATGCACCGAGTCGATGAAGCGCACCACGCGGGTGGCGTAGCCCATCACCAGGGTATGGGTGCGCGCCCCACCGCCGAAGCGCCGCACGCCGCTGAGCAGTTCGCCGTGCGTGATGCCGGTACCGGAAAAGACAATTTGCTTTCCCGGCGCGAGTTCCTCGGTCTTGTAGACCCGGCCTTCCTCAACGCCCATCAATTTGAAGCGCTCACGCTGCTCGTCGTTCTCGGCGATCAAGCGGCCCTGAATTTCCGCGCCCAGGCATTTCATGGCCGCCGCCGTGATGACCCCTTCCGGCGCGCCACCCAGCCCCATCAGCGCGTGAATGCCAGTGCCGCGCACACCCACCGCCAAGCTGGAAATCACGTCGCCGCTGGTGATCAGGTTGACCCTTGCCCCGGCCCGCCGCACCCGTGCGATCAACTCGGCGTGGCGCTCACGGTCAAGAATGCTGATCAGCAAATCGCCGGGCTTGCGGCTCAGTGCCTGGGCCAGCGCGGCGATATTGGCCTCCACCGGCCAGTCGAGATGCACCCGTCCGGCGGCAGGCGGCGGCACCACGAGTTTCTCCATGTAGCAGTCGGGGGCCTTCATCAACCCGCCCTTCTCGCTGAGCGCGATGACGGCCAGGCCGTTGGGCAGGCCGTTGGCCGTGACCTCGGTGCCCTCCACCGGATCGACGGCGATATCGACCTGATACTGCCCGTGCCCGAGTTGCTCGCCGATGTAGAGCATCGGGGCCTCATCCATCTCGCCCTCACCGATCACGACCTCGCCCTGAATATCCATTTCATTGAGCACGTCGCGCATGGCCTGGGTGCCCGCATCGTCCACGGCGTGCTTGTCGCCCATGCCGACAAAGCGGCTGGCGGCCAGCGCGGCGGCCTCGGTAACGCGGGCCGTTTCCAGCACCAGGGCGTGTTCCAGGTTCGACTGCTGTCGGGTGAGGGTCATATCTTGCACCGTAGCATAGAACTTAGACGTCTAAGTATTGGGAGCGCTTCCAACCAACGCCGGGGCGGTTTGCCTGAACGCCCTTATTTATTTGAACACCCCGGCCCACAGCAGCAGCAAGTACAGCACCAGCGGAATGGCCACCACGCCCCCGATCAGCTTGAAGAGCCGCCACCAGTAATCCCAGAACTCGCGCATGGGTTCAGGCTAACAAACCTCCACGCGGCGCTTTGGATGCAGGCTGACAACAGCAAGGAGAGGAGGCCCCCTGAAGACTCTCCTCAACCCGAACGGAAGCTGACCCCGTTAAACTGAGGCACGGAGGCACCACATGGCGATTTCTGAACTGGCGGGCAAGCTGGCCCCCGAGGCAATCCTGACCAACATCCCGCTGCTGCTGACCCGCTACTACGAGGTCGCGCCCGACATGAGCGACCCGGCCCAGCAGGTCAGTTTCGGCACCAGCGGCCACCGGGGCAGTAGTCTCGACGGCTCGTTTACCCAGGCGCATATCTTTGCCATCTCGCAGGCGGTGGCCGAGTACCGCGCCTCAGCGGGCATTCACGGACCGCTGTTTATCGGGGCCGATACCCACGCCCTCAGCGAACCGGCGCTGGCCTCGGCGCTGCGGGTGCTGGTGGCCAACGGCGTGGACGTGCGCCGCAGCCAGGGCGGGGCCTACACGCCCACGCCGCTGATCAGCCGCGCCATTCTGGACTACAACCGGGGCGAGGAGCACCACATCGGCCAGGCCGACGGCATCGTCATCACGCCCAGCCACAACCCCCCGCAGGACGGCGGCTTCAAGTACAACCCCCCCAGCGGCGGCCCCGCCGACACCGACATCACCAGAGGGGTGCAGAACCGTGCCAACGAACTGCTGCGGGAAGGAAATAAAAGCGTCAAGAAAGTCAGCTACGTCGAAGCCTTGCAGCAGGCTGCTGAGTTCGACTTCATCACGCCTTACGTGGAGGGTCTGCCCGGCATCGTCGATCTGGACGCCATCCGGGAAGCGGGCGTCGACATCGGCGTCGATCCGCTGGGCGGCAGCAGTTTGCCGGTCTGGGAAGCCATTCAGGAAAGATGGAACCTCAAGCTGACCATCGTGAACCGCAAGGTGGACCCGATGTTCGCCTTCATGACCGTCGACAAGGACGGCAAGATCAGGATGGACTGCTCCAGCCCCTACGCGATGGCGAGCTTGCTGGCCCTCAAGGATGATTTCGACGTGGCCATCGGCAACGACCCCGACGCGGACCGGCACGGCATCGTGACCCCAGACGGCCTGATGAACCCCAACCACTACCTGGCCGTCGCCATCAGCTACCTGTTCGCCCACCGCCCCCACTGGCCGACCTCTGCGGGCGTGGGCAAGACGCTGGTCAGCAGCAGCCTGATCGACAAGGTGGCGCAGGATCTGGGACGCAAACTGGTGGAAGTCCCGGTGGGCTTCAAGTACTTCGTGGAGGGTCTGCTGACCGGCACGCTGGGCTTCGGCGGCGAAGAATCGGCGGGCGCGAGCTTTCTGAAAATGGACGGCAGTCCCTGGAGCACCGATAAGGACGGCGTGATCATGGGCCTGCTGGCCGCCGAGATCACGGCGAAAACCGGCAAGACGCCCAGCCAGCACTTCGCCGACCTGAGCCAGAAGTTCGGCGTCAGCGCCTACAGCCGCGCCGACGCTCCGGCCAGCGCAGCGGCCAAGAAGGTCCTCTCCAACCTCAGTCCCGAGCAGGTCACGGCGAAGACGCTGGCGGGCGACCCGATCACCGCCAAGCTGACCCGCGCGCCCGGCAACGACGAGCCGATCGGCGGCCTGAAGGTGACGACGGACTTCGCCTGGTTCGCGGCCCGGCCCAGCGGTACCGAGGACATCTACAAAATCTACGCCGAGAGCTGGAAGGGCGAGGCACACCTTCAGGAAGTCATGCGCGAGGCCGAGCAGGTGGTCAACGCCGCGCTGGGAGCCGGGCAGTGACTGAGACCGTTCAACACACCATCATCACGCGGGAGGAAATCCGGGGGGTGGAGTTCGACTGGTTTGCCCGCGACGAAGCCGGGCACATCGCTCAGTTTCTGGCGGCGGGCGACGATACCGTGCCGTCAGCGGCGCTCGCCAGCGAGGAACTGCTCGAAGCCCTGCACGTCTCCATCGACACCCTGCCGGAGAGCGAGCCGGTCAACGCTCCGGCGGGCGGCTTCGACGCGCATCTGGCCGGGCCACAGCAGCGCGGGGCCTTCGTGTACGACGCGGTGCCGGGCGAGGCAGGCTTGTACCGCCTGGCCGCCCTGCCAGTCAGGCCGCTGAAGGTGGACACACTGCCGGAGCGGTTGCAGGTCTACCTGGGCACCCTGATCCTGACTGCGCCGCTGGGGTCGCCGCTGCTCCGGATTGACCCGCAGGGACAGGCGGCGGCCGAATAGCGCGAGCAGTCCAGATGAGCGCGCGTGAGCAACTGCATTGCATCTCACCAAAAGGCCGCCCATAGTGACCTCGGCCAACCGGTCAAGGACAGCGGCCCCCGCTTGAATCGTCCGTCCGCCGCACCGTGTGTCAAGCGTCCTCAAGGAGTTCCTTTGAAACGCACCCTGACCAGACCTGCCGCCGCGTTGCTCACCGTCCTGGCTGCCGCCCTCACCCCGGTGGCGCTGGCCCAGCAGATGACGCCCGCGCAACTGATGGCCGACCAGCAGAAGATGATGGCCCCACTTTCGTGGATGAACGGCGAGTGGCGCGGCCCGGCGACCATTCTCCTGCCAGATGGTAAAACCCACATCATCACCCAGCCGGAGAAGATCGGTCCGATGCAAGACGGCACATTAAAAATTCTGCATGGCCGTGGGTATGAGGCTGACGGCACGGCCAGCTTTGATGCGTTTGCCGTCGTTGCTTACGACTCTTATGACAAGACCTTCAATATCACGTCGTTCTCGGGGGGCAACGCGGGCAAGTTCACGTTCAAGCCAACCGCTGACGGCTACATCTGGGACGTTCCAGAAGGGCCAGTGACCCTGCGCTACACCGCCGTATTCAAGGACGGCACCTGGACAGAAACCGGCGAGAACATCGCCGAAGGCAAGCCACCAGTGAAGAACTTTCAGATGGTCCTGAATCGTATCGGCGACACCGACTGGCCCAATGCCGATCTGGTGCCGATGAAATGACCTGATGAAGTGGCACTGACGCAACCAGGAAGTGCCCGCCTCCCCTGTTTGGAAGGCGGGGGCTCCTGGTGATAAGGGGCAGTCATCCCAGAAATCAGTCGCCCCGGAAGATCTTGCCGATCTTGTCGAAGAAGCCGTGCTGCTCCGGCACTTCCTCACCGGTGGCGCGGGCATAGGCAGCCAGCGCCTCACGGGCCTCGGGCGCGATGGTCTTGGGCACCACCACCTCGTAGACAACCACCAGATCGCCCGTGCCGCTGCCCTGGAGCCTCGGCATGCCCTGGCCGCGCAGGCGGTGGAGTTCGCCGTGCTGGGTGCCGGGCTTGACGTCCACCGTCTGCGGGCCGTCTAAAGTCGGCACCGTGATCTGGCCGCCCAGCGCCGCCCTGGGAAAGCTGATCTTGGCTGGGAAGATCAGATGCTCGGCCTCGCGCTGGAGGTCACTGTGCTTGGCCATCTCGATATGCACGTAGAGGTCGCCTGCGCCGCCCGGTCCCTCGTGGCCCATGCCCGCCACCCGGATGCGGTAGCCCTCGTCGATGCCCTTGGGCAAGGCCACCTTCACCACTTCGGACTTGAGGGTGCGCCCGCGTCCCCGGCAGACCTTGCAGGGTTCCTCGATGAGCTGTCCCTCGCCCCGGCAGGTGGGGCAGGGCTGCTGGGTCATGATATTGCCGAAAATGGTGCGTGCCTGGGCCTGCACCTGCCCGGCCCCCTTGCAGGTGGGGCAGGTCTTGGGCGGCTTGCCGCCGGGTTCGGACTTCTGGCCGTGGCAGTGCTCGCACTCGCTGAGGCGGTCGACCTGTACCGGCACCTCCGCGCCGACGCGGGCCTGCTCCAGCGTGACGGTGATCTCGGTTTCGATGTCGTCGCCGCGTGCCGGACCCCGGCGGCCACCGCGCCCGCCCACCGCACCGCCGAAGAGCTGCTCGAAGATGTCCATCGGGTCGAAGCCCGCGCCGCCGAACGGATCGCCGCCGGGCATCCCCGAGGCACTCGGCGCGCTGCCGAAGCGGTCATAGTGGGCGCGCTTGTCGGCGTCACTCAGTACCGCGTAGGCCTCGTTGATCCTGGCAAACTGGTGGGCCGCACCCTCTTCCTTGTTGCGGTCCGGGTGAAACTTCAGGGCCAGCTTGCGGTAGGAACTCTTGATCTCATCGCCGCTGGCGCTGCGCGTAACCTCCAGCAGTTCGTAATAATCCACGTTCATAGCACCTCGTTCATATCATTTCAGGCCAACACAAAATTTGCGGGGCCAGGTCTGAAAAGGGCCGCCGCGTTGCCCATAATCCTAACACGGGGGCACTCAGGAAAGGTGACTTGTTTGGGGAAGTCGCCTCTTCCAGGACCGACTCTCTAGACTGACACCATTCCCGACCTGCACCCCGGTGAGAAGCGCCTCCTGACCCAGACCCAGCTTAAGTTGCGTGTGCAACACGACCTGCCGGGCCTCGATCTGAGCCTCTTCGCGCTGGACGGCGAGCGCCAGATGGCCACAGACGAGAGCATCGTCTTCCATAACAACCCGGCCCTGCCCGGCAGCGGGGTCACAGGCCGCTTCAGCCAGTACGAGGCGCAGTTCAGCATTGACCTGGCCTGGCTCGGCAACGTCGAGCGCCTGATGTCGACGGCCAGCCACGACGAGTGGCCGCTCAAGCGGGCGGGGCGGCTGCGGGCCGAGGTCGCGGGCCTGGCTTTCGAGCCGCTCTCCGCTCTCCAGAGCGAGAAGGCCGCCATGCTGCTGGAGTTCTACCGCTACCGGGGCGAGTGGCGCGTCGCCGCCGTCGGGCAGGGGTTTGCAGGCGGGCTGGCCGAGCTGATCGCCCTGTTCGGCAGCGAGGTGGCCCAGCCCCCACATCTGCGCCCACACCTGCCACTGCCCGTTCCATCGCCATACCCACCCCCGCAGCGCCCACCAGTCTCAGTCCTGCCAACATCAGTCTGGTCAAAGTGGTCAGCCTCAACCAGTCACTGAGCCTAGAGAAAGGCGAGCGGGTTTCGCTGCACAAGGAGGACGGCGCACCCGAACTCCGCCGCGTCAGCATGGGCCTCGGCTGGGACGCGGCCAGCGGCAGGAGCATCGATCTGGACGCGGGCTGCCTGCTGTTCGACAGGCAGTTCAAGCACCTGGAAACCGTCTTTTTCATGCACCTGAGCAGCAGCGATCAATCGGTCAAGCACTCCGGCGACAACCTGACCGGCGAGGGCGAGGGCGACGACGAGGTGATCGAGGTTGACCTGACGGGTGTGCCGCAGAGGGCCGCCCACCTGGTCTTCGTGGTCAATTCGTTTTCGGGCCACAAGTTCAGCGACGTGAAGCAGGCCTGTGCCGCCTGTTCGTCAGCGGATCGGGGCAGGAACTCGCCCGCTTCGACCTCAGCGGATTCGAGGCCACCACCAACATGCTGATGGTCCGCCTGAGCCGCTCAAGCACCAGCGGGAAGTCCGGGGGCTGGCAGATGACCGCGCTGGGCCTCAGTGCGCCGGGCATGACCGCCCGAGGCAGCATCAAACGGGCGCAGCAGGAACTGCGAGGCCCAGCACTTGTAGCGCTCCTCAGCGGCTGGCCCACAGTTCCACCAGCCCGCGTAGGGTCAGGGTGTCGTCGTAGTGATTGATCTCGGTGCAGATCCCCTCGACAGTGCGGGCAAAGCCGCCGGTGGCCACTGTCACGGCAGGAGACGGTAACTCGGCGCGGATGCGGCGCAGCAGGCCGTCCACCATCTCGGCGTAACCGAACACCAGGCCCGATTGCAGGGCGTGGACCGTGTTCTTGCCGATGGCGCTCGCAGGCGCTTGCAGATTGATGCGCGGCAACTTGGCAGCGCGGGCAAACAGCGCGTCCGCCGACACCTGAGCGCCTGTCGCCAGCACCCCACCGACAAAGCGCCGACCGCGCCCGATCACGTCAAAATTGGTGCTGGTGCCGAAATCCACGACCACGGCGTATTCGCTCGTGCCGAGGTAGCGCTCGGCCCCGAAGAGGTTACACAGCCGGTCCGCGCCCAGACTGCCCGGCTGGTCGAGTTCCACAGTCACGTCCGGCAGGTTGGCGGTGCTGACCTCGAACGGCTCAATACCGAAGTGGTGGCGCAGCGCCAGCAGATAGTTCTCACCCACCGGCGGGGCCACGCTGCTCAGCACCGCGCTGCGCGGCCAGCGCTGGTCACCCGGCCCAAGCTGGGCACCCAGACCAAACAGCCCGCTCAGTTGCAAGGCCAGATCGTCGGGGAGCAGTTCACGGTTGGTCCGCACCCGCCAGGTCCGGACCAGTCTCAGGGTCTCGTCGGCCAGACCCAGCACCGTGCTGGTGTTGCCGATGTCGATGGCCAGCAGCGGAAAGCGGGCGGTCTGAAGCACAGAGAGCATGCAGGCAGTCTAGAGCCGCTGGCGCAGGGTCACACGGGGGCCATCAGGCCGCGAAAGAAGTTTCGGCATATCCCTCCCAGCTGATCTCAAGAGAGACGTGACCGCTCCAGGTTATTGTCCGCCGGACCTTTCGATACTGCGCTTGCCCTCGCGGCGCGGGTGCTCGTTGAGACGCGTCCAGAACTCGGAGGTGGCACTGAGGGTACTCAGGAACTGCTCGAATTCGACGGGCTTGACCACGTAGGCGCTCGCGCCGCGCGCATAGCAGGCGCGGATGTCGCGCTCCTCACGGCTGGTCGAGAGAATCACCACCGGCAGTCCGGCCAGATGCGGCTGCTCGCGGATGGCTTCCAGCACTGCCAGGCCGTCCATATGCGGCATGTTGAGGTCGAGCAGCACCACGTCCGGCAACTGCTCGCTGGTGACCTGCCCCAGGAGCCGCATGGCTTCCTGACCGCTACGGGCCACCGTCACCTCCGGCGAGCGCCCGGCCTTCTCGAAGGCGATCAGGGCCAGTTCCAGATCATTTGGATTGTCGTCCACCAGTAAAATTCGTCCACGCCCCTGCATCGTCCCCCCACTCCGCTCGGTTCCCTGGTTTCTCACCAACCTTCACGTGTCCTTAAAGTTTAGCTGACCTTTATGATGAAAATGTACCTGCCTATCACTCTCTGCAATCTGATGGGCCTTCGGAACCGCTGCAGATCAGCCTGGAGATGAGGCTGTAGGCAGGTGGGCAGCACGCCAGCGGCTGAATAGACAAGCGCGGCGCAGCAGCAAGCCGAACCGGGGGCCGCCGCACGCTGGGGCAGTTGTCCGTTGCCATTGATGTAGAACAGCGCTCCACCAATTCCACTGTCTTGGATAGAACGGACGCCGATGAGGACGCCTGCCCGCTTCCATCTCCTCCAGCACATGTTTCGCCCACTCTCCTCAATCATAAAAACCCTGCGATTTTTATGACGAATGCTTTAGACTCTGGAGATGCTTGCCAAACGCATCATTCCCTGCCTGGATGTTCAGAATGGCCGGGTGGTCAAGAACGTCCGGTTTTTCGAGGACCACCGCGACGCGGGCGACCCCCTGGTGCTGGCCCAGCGCTACGAGGCCCAGCAGGCCGACGAACTGGTCTTCTACGACATCACCGCCAGCCATGAGGGCCGCCAGCTGATGCTGGACGTGGCTGCCCGCGTGGCCGAGCAGGTCATGATGCCGCTGACGGTGGGCGGCGGGGTCAGCACCCTGGGCGACTTCCGGCAGTTGCTGCTGGCCGGGGCCGACAAGATCAGCGTCAACAGCGCTGCTGTCCGCACGCCGCAGCTGATCCGCGAGGCCAGCGACCACCACGGCGCGCAGTGCGTGATGCTCAGCATCGATGCCAAGCGCCGCCCAGACCATTCCGGCTGGAATGTCTTCGTGGGCGGCGGGCGCGTCGATACTGGCCTCGACCTGCTGCGCTGGGCCGAGGAAGGGCAGCGACTGGGTGCGGGCGAGATCTGTCTGAACGTGATGGACGCCGACGGCACCCGCGCGGGCTTCGATCTGGCCGCGACCCGCGCGGTGGCGCAGATCGTAGACCTGCCGGTGATCGCCTCGGGCGGGGCGGGAAGCCTCGAAGACTTCCGCGACGTGCTGCTGGGCGGCGTGGCGGGCGGGCAGGCCGACGCCGCGCTGGCGGCCAGCGTGTTTCACTTCGGCGAACTGAGCGTGCCGCAGGTCAAGGCTTATTTGCATGCCCAGGGCATCGCGGTGCGCCCCGAATGGCATGACCCCGCGTTGCAGGGCGGGGGAGCAGCATGATGACCGAAACATTGAACCTGGACGCCGTGAAGTTCGGTTCCGATGGGCTGGTGCCGGTGGTGGTGCAAGACGCCCAGACCGGCGCAGTGCTGATGCAGGCGTATGCCGACCGGGCAGCCCTTGAACACGCGCTGGCCACCCGGCAGGGCACCTACTTCTCGCGCTCACGCGGCGAGCAGTGGATCAAGGGGCTGACCAGTGGCCACCTCCAGCACATCGAGAGCGTGTCCCTCGACTGTGACGGTGACAGCGTGCTCTACCGGGTGCAGCAGACGGGCCCGGCCTGCCATACCGGCGAGTACAGCTGCTTTCACCGGCCCCTGCTGACAGAAACGCAGACCGCCGTTTCAGAGGAAAATGGTCTGGACGGCACGCTGGAGCGGGTCTACGCCACCATCCGCGAGCGGCTCACGACCCTGCCGGAGCAGAGCTACGTGGCGCGGCTGCACGCGGGCGGCCTGGACCGGGTGCTCAAGAAGATCAGCGAGGAGGCCGGGGAAGTGCTGCTGGCCGCCAAGAACGGAGACCGGGCCGAACTCGCCACCGAGACCGCCGATCTGCTGTTTCATACCCTGTTCGCGCTGGCCGAGGTCGGTGTGACGCCCGGCGACGTGGCCCGCGTGTTGCAGGCGCGCGAGGGCCGCACCGGGTTGAAGGGACCCAAGGAGATCGGCTGAGTAGAAATGAGTCTGACCCCTGGTGTCACCCACCGGGGAACGCTGAACCAGTTGATGCTCGGATCCCACGTTTCCTGGCCCGGCCCGCTTACAATAAGCCAGCACTCACCCGCCGCCCACTGGCCCTTTGCCCGGTATTCCGTCTCCCGGAGGACTTCTTCCATGCCAATTAACCGTGGGCCTTTGATGGTCTTTTCCGGTCAGAGTAACCGCCCTCTCGCGCAGGCCATCTGCGACAACCTGGGCATTCCGCTGGGCCACTCCAAGACCGAGAAATTCACCAACGAGAACATCATCGTTCATTTCGAGGATTCGCTGCGCGAGGGCGACGTGTTTATCGTGCAGAGCTTCTCAAACCCGGTCAGCGACTCGATTCTGGAACTCTTCTTGATGCTCGACGCCGCCAAGAGCGCCTCTGCCGGGCGCGTCACCGCCGTGATTCCGTATTACAGCTACGCTCGCAGCGACAAGAAGGACGCGCCGCGCATCAGCATCGCCGGGCGGCTGATGGCTGACCTCTTGCAGGAAGCCGGAGCGGACCGGGTGCTGACCATGACCCTGCACTCGCCGCAGGTTCACGGCTTTTTCAAGGTGCCGGTGGACCACCTCTCGGCGGACGTGGTGATCAGCGAGCACCTCAAGTCGCGGGTGCCCAATGCCCACGAGGGCGTGGTGCTGGCTCCCGACGCGGGCAGCATCAAGCGGGCCTCGGCGATTGCCCGCCGCCTGGACTCGGGCCTGGCCTTCATCGACAAGCAGCGCGTCTCCGACACCGCCGTCGATCCGCGCGCCCTGATCGGCGACGTGGCGGGCAAGACGGTCTTTATCGTGGACGACGAAATCGCCACCGCTGGCTCACTGGTGGAGGCCGTCAATTTCTCCAAGAACATGGGCGCGAAAGAAGTCTACGTGGCCGTTTCGCACGGCGTTTACAGCGGCCCGGCCATCGAGCGCATCGCGGGCCTGGACGCGGTGGAGGTCGCCAGCACCAACACCGTCTACGTCTCGGAGGACAAGATCGCGCGGGCGAACGGTAAGCTGGCCCTGCTGAACGTGGCCCCGCTGTTCGCCAACGCCATCAGCAACATCCACACCGGCGAGAGCGTCAGCACGCTGTTCGAGTAAATCCAGACAAAGACGAGACGTGAGCGGCCCCCCTGCCCGGGGACCGCTCACGTCTTTTGCGCTGCATCAGGCTCAAGCTTTCAGGCTTTGACTTCCACACCTTTCCAAAACGCCAGATGATCGGTGATCTCCCTGGCGGCGTCCTTGGGCTGCGGGTAGTACCAGGCGGCGTCGGGGTTGTTCTTGCCGCCCACTGTCAGGGTGTAGTAGCTGGCCGTGCCTTTCCAGGGGCACACCGAATGCGTCTGGCTGCTGGTCAAGTACTCGCTCTTGACGCTGCTGCGTGGAAAGTAATGGTTGCCTTCCACGACCACCGTATTGTCACTCTCGGCAATGACCTGATTGTTCCAGATGGCTTTCATACGGCTCAGTCTAGGAGCGTGGGGCTGCCGGGTGTGTCGGGAAGCAGACGGTTGAGCGCGCTCACTGACCGGGCTGCTCGATCACGTTGGGGAACTCCCTGACGGGCCGGATCGGCAGCAGCCCCGGCAGATCGAGCTTGAAGCTGAGCGCCGCCTGGTTGCCGAGTTGCAGGCTGTAGACCCCAGCGACGTACCGGTTGACGCCCGCCACGCCCCCGACCTTGAGGCGCTCCAGATCGGCCAGGGCCAGCCAGGCACCGCGCTGGGGGCCGCTGCCCAGCCAGTGCAGCGGCAGGGTACTGGTGTCCTTGCCCCGCTGCACCGTGACACTGCGCGGCGTCTGCACCATGACGCTGGCCCCCAGTGCGCCCAGCACTTCCGGCAGCGGCACAACGATCTGGCCGTGATCGGCTATGGCCCGCGCACCCGCTGCCTGGGCCAGCGCGTCGGGATCGGGAGCGGGCGGCGGCTTGACGGCGACGGGTGTGGACGGTTTGACTGGAGCAGTCACGGGCGGGGTCGGCGCTTGGACAGGCGACTGGGCGACTGGTTGTTGAGCGGCTGGGGACTGTGCAACGGGCGGCTTGACCGCAGGGGACTGTCCAGCAGGGGATTGTCCAGCGGGTGCCTGGGCCACCACCGCCTGCTGAGCGGCCACCGCCAGCGCTTTCAGGGCGGCGGGGCGCTTGAGGACCGTCAGGCGGGCGGCCTCCGTCTCGCTGAGGCGGCGGCCCGCGCCCGAGGCAATACTGCGGTAGTAGGTCCAGGGGCCGTCAGCCAGCGGCGCGAGGCCCGATACCGCGCTGAGCTGGCCACTGGCGGTGGCAAAGTACAGCGTTCCGGCTGGGCTGGCATTCACGCTGGTGTCCATCCGCTCGCCCACCTTGAGGGTCCACAGCGCCTGACCATTCGGGCCGATGGCGTGGAGGTTGCCGCCCATATCGCCCACCAGCAGCGTGCCGCCTGCGAGTTCGGCGACCGGGGCCGCCACCGCCGCGCCCGCCGGATACACCCAGGCGTCCTTGCCCTCGGTGCTCAGGGCATAGACGTTACCGTCGTAGCTGCCCACCACCACCAGGTTCTGCGAGGTGATGATCGGGCTGGCATTCACGAACGAGGCGGTGGCCCGCGACCACCTCAGCTCGCCACCGGGGGTCAGGCTATAGATTTTCTTGTCGCCAGAGCCGAAATACAGGTTACCCGCCGCGTCCAGCGCAGGGCTGCTGAACACCGTGCCGCCGGTACGGAAGCGCCAGCTCAACTGACCGTCTGCTGTCAGGGCCACGACCTGGTTGCCCTGGGTACCGAACACGACGCTGCCGTCCGGGGTGATGACCGGCGAACTGAAGACCGGCGCGCCGACCTTGTACTTCCAGAGCTGGCCACCCTGGGCGTTCAGGGCATACACCGTGCCGCCGCTGCTGGCCACAATGATGCTGCCGTCACTACGCAGGGTGGGCGAGGCGTAGAGGTCACCGTCGAGGCGCACGCTCCAGAGCTTCTGGCCTTTCGGGTCAATGGCATAGACGGTGTCGTCGTAGGCCACTGCCAGCGTCACGTCCTGCATCGTGATGACCGGCGCAGCACGGCCAATGTCGCCGAGCGCGAAGGCCCACAACTCCTTGCCAGTGCTGTCAAAGCGGTGCAGCTTGGCGTCCGAGCCGATCAGAAGCACGTCGCCGTTGTCGGCCACGCTCAGCGCACCGAGGGCCTTGACATTTCTGGACCAGCTCAGGGTCGGCGCGGCGGCCTGGGCGGCAGGCAGCGCGGCGGCAGCGATCAGCAGCGATGAGAACAGCAGCACGCGGGGTGCAAAACGGGTCAGCAACAAAATGGATTCTCCTTTACATTCTCTTAAAGCAGCCGCCTCACACATGGCAAATCGTAGACGCCCGCACACTAGCGTCTTAAGATGGGCATTGATATGAAAAAGATTCTCATCTTGACCGCTTTTGCTCTGGCTGGTCTGGCCGCCGCGCAAGATACCACCACCGACACCATGACCGGCAACGCCCCGATGACGGCGGCCGACCACTTCACCCGCGCCAGCGAGCTGGCCGTGCAGGCCGACGTGGCCTACCCCGCCGCCTTCTATGACCGCACCCTCTGGAAAGCGGCTGTGGATCAGGCCTACACCGCCTCGACCCTGAGCACGGACCGCGCCTACGGCGCTTACCTGGCGCAGCTCTACACCAAGACCCAGTGGTGGATCAACGCCTACAACGGCTGGTCGAACCTCAACGACCTGAGCGACACCGAGAAGCAGTGGGCCTCGCTGAGTGCGGCCAAGCTGGCCTACATCGCCCTGCAACGCGGTGACCGCGACAGCGCCATGACCTACGCGCAGGCTGGGATGGCCTGGGCCGACTCGCAGAGCCTGCAAGACATCATGAAGCGCTTGCAGTAAGCGCCACCGCACGAAGATACCCAAACGAACAGAAGCCGCCCGAATCATCCGGGCGGCCCATTTTATTTGGCCTGTTTTATTTGAAGGTTACTTGAGGCTGCTCAGGCGCAGCTTGGTGTATTTGCCGTCCTGAATGAACCCGGCCAGTACGTCGGCGTCCATGTGGCCCTGGGCCGTCACGCTCTTGAGGCTGTAGACGGTCTTGTTGCGCGGCAGCGAAGTGGCCGCCTGGCCCAGCTTGGCGCGAATCGCCATTGGGTCGTCGGTGGTTCCAGCCAGTTCCATCGCCTTGGCGACCACGTTCATGCCCATGTAGTTGAGGGCCGCCTCGCTGGTGGGAATTTTCTTGTAGAGGCGCTGGTACTGGGCACTGAAGACCTGGGTGCCGGGGAATTCAGCCACCGGCATCACCCCGACCGAGCCGTTGAGGTACGAGATGGGGATGATGCTGCCCATCTGCTCAAACTTGGCCTGATCCATCACGATGAAGCCGCCCTTGAAGCCCTGTTCGCGGGCCGCTTTGATGACCAGCGCAGTGGGCTGCGACGGCCCGCCGATAAACAGCACATCGGGCTTCTCCGAGAGCGCTTTGGTGACAGCGCTGGAGTAGTCCACGGTGGTGCCGTAATCCACGCCGTTGTTGGTGCCGATGGTGCCGCCCTGCTTTTTCCACTCTGCCGACACCACGTCGCCCCAGGCTTTGCCGTAAGCCGAGGTCGTGCCGACCATGCCCAGCTTCTTGCCGAAGGTGGTCATTTCCTTTTTCACGAACGGCGCGACGTACACGTCGTAGCGCGGCGGCAGCATGAAGGTGAGCGGGTTGTTGGCCTCCAGGATCTTGGGTTCGGAGGAGTAGGCCACCAGCAAGAACTGCGGATCGCGGGTGTTGAGGGCCTGCGCCACCTGAATACCACCGGCGTGCGGCACGACAATCACGTCAATCCCCTGTGAGGTCAGGCGCTTGACGTTGGTGCCGGTCTCGTTGGGCAGGTACTTGTCGTCAAGAGCCGCCAGCTTGAAGGTGACCTTCTCGCCCTTGACCGTGATGCCGCCCGCCTTGTTGATCTCATCAATCGCCATGTCCAGACCCGACTGCACGTCCTTGCCGTAGAATGCTGCGCCGCCGGAAAGGGGGCCACTGTAACCGATGCTGACCACCTTATCGGCCAGAGCCGCGCCGAGCAGGGAGAAACCGAGGAGCGCGAGGGTGGTGGAGCGAAGTCGCTGATTCATAAGGAACCTCCAAAGAAAAAACTCACCCGCCGCTCCCAGAAACCCTGAACAGAAAACGGCGATATTGAACGATGTGGGTGAGTCATGGTGGCACGCGCGCCGCACCCTGTCAAATCACCAGGTTACGGAAGCTCGACACCGTGCTAGACGGAATTTTTTTGTTGCACAATAAGGGAGACGGGGTTCCTGCTCAGTCACCGTTTTCGTGGGCCGTCTCAAGCGCTCGCAATTCGGCGGCAATCTGCGCAGCCACCACCGCATTGTTCTTGACCAGGGCGATATTGGCCGTCAGGCTGCGGCCCCCGGTGATCTCCACGATGCGGCCCAGCAGGTACGGGGTAGTGTCTTTCCCCTTGATGCCCTGCGCGGCCATATCGGCGAGGGCCTGCTCAATGACCGGGTCAATCTCGGCACGGCCGATCTCAGCTTCCTGAGGAATGGGATTGGCGATCAGCGCGCCGCCCGCCGTCCGGCCCGGCAGGGACAGCGACCACTGGGCGAAGAGGGCGCGGGCCACTGCCAGAGCGCTCTCGGCCACCAGCGGCGCGGCGAAGCCCGACTCGCGGCTGTAGAAGGCGGGGAACCCAGCCGCGCCGAAGCCGATGACCGGCACGCCCTGGGTCTCCAGGTATTCCAGCGTCAGACTGATGTCGAGAATGCTCTTGACCCCGGCGCTGACCACCGCGACGGGCGTGCGGGCCAGTTCCATCAGGTCGGCACTGATGTCGAAGGTCTGCCCGGCCCCCCGGTGCACCCCCCCGGTGCCGCCGGTGGCAAACACCCGGATACCTGCCAGCGCCGCAATCCGCATGGTGGTGGCGACGGTGGTCGCACCGTGTCCGCCTGTCGCCACCGTCATGGGCAGATCGCGCACGCTGATCTTCTGCACGGACTTGTCGGTGCCGAGGATTTCGAGTTCGTCATCACTCAGGCCCGCCTTGAGCCGCCCACCGATCACGGCGATGGTGGCGGGCACGGCCCCGGCCAGGCGAATCAGGCTTTCGACCTCGCGGGCCGTCTCGACGTTTTGCGGGTAAGGCATACCGTGACTGATGATGGTGCTTTCCAGGGCCACCAGCGGGCGGCGGTCCTGAATGGCCTGGGCCACTTCGGGCGCAAAATCGAGCAGGGGATGAGACATGCTGCCCAGGGTAACGGGTTTGCGGGACCGAGAGGCTAGAAGGCTGAGGAGAGCAAAAGCACGGGGCGGCCCCACTCAGCCAGCAGCCGTTCCGACGACAGGTCAGCGCGCACCGCCCCCAGCGCTTCGATGGTCAGGGCGGCGCAGAGATGGGCCTGTCTGAGCGCGTCGGGCCAGCCCTGGCCGTACCAGCGGGCGGCGATCAGCCCGGCGAGCAGGGCGTCTCCGGCCCCGGTCACGTCGAGCACCTGCGCCTGCCGGGCGGGCGTGTGAATGGGAAGCCCCTCCCCCACCAGCCAGCTGCCGCGCTGGCCGAGGGTGATCAGCACGAAGTCAGCCCCGCGCTGCCGGAGTTGCTGGGCTGCATCCAGGAGGGCAGCGTCGTCAGCCGCAGTCAGGTTCTGTTCCGTCAGTGCGGCGAGTTCGGCCCGGTCTGGGCTGAGCAGCCACACCGGACGCGCAGGTGAGAGCAGCGGGCGCAGTCGCCCAGCTTTGGGCGCGCTGACCGGCTCCAGCACACTGGGCACGCCGCGCCGGGCCGCCTCGTCCAGCAGCCGGGCCACCACCTCGGGCGGCAGGTTGGCGTCCACAATCAGGGCGCTGGCGGTGTCCAGATGCCCGGCCCAGCGCTGCGCCTCAGCGTCCGTCAGGGCAGCGGTCAGGGCCATGCTGCTCAGCCCCGCGTGAAGTTCACCGTCCTCAGTCAGCACCGCCAGATAGCTGCCGCTGGGGCCCGCCCGCCGCAGCACCCCTGACACGTCCACCCCGCTGGCGGCGGTCAGGTTCAGCAGACTCTCGCCGAAGGCGTCGTCGCCCACCACCCCCAGCAGCCGGGTGGGCACGCCGAGCTGAGCCAGATTCTGGGCCAGGTTGCGGCCCACCCCGCCGGGCGAGAAGGTCGTGTGGGCGGGGTTGCTGGTGCCCAGCCGCAGCGGCGCGGGCAGGCGACTGAGAATGTCGGTGTTGAGGCCGCCTGCCACCACCACCGGCCCCGACTTCATTGCCTGTCTCCTAACATCATCTGTCTCATATTCTG
This sequence comes from Deinococcus rubellus, assembly GCF_025244745.1. Lineage (NCBI taxonomy): Bacteria > Thermotogati > Deinococcota > Deinococci > Deinococcales > Deinococcaceae > Deinococcus > Deinococcus rubellus. Next base: position 1,028,500 of record NZ_CP104213.1, on the reverse strand, counting down.
CGCGGCAGCCACCGCCGCACAATACAGGGATGAAGCTGCCCGACGCCCTTGCCCGTGAGATCATCAGCTCGCACCAGCAGCGCCCGCGCAATGTCGGCACGCTGCCGGACGCTGCCCACGCCGAGCGCCAGAATCCCGGCTGCGGCGATCAGATCACGGTCTGGGTGCAGCTCAGCGGCGAACACCTCCGGCTGAGCTTTGAGGGCAAAGGCTGCGCCATCTCACAGGCCAGCGCCAGCCTCATGACCGAGCGTCTCGGCGGCCTGACCCGTCAGGAAGCGGCAGACGTGGCTGCGCAGTTCCGGGCGATGGTGCAGGGTGAGCCGCCCGCCGAGACGCTGGGCGAACTGGCAGCCCTGGCAGGCGTCAGCAAGCTGCTGGCCCGCCGCCGCTGCGCCCTGCTGGCCTGGGACGCGCTGCAAGAAGCACTGGACTGAGTCGGTTGAGTCTAGAACCAAACACGCTCAGACCTACACTTCCCTCCCCTATTTCGTAAATAGCAGAATTGAGCTACACTGGAACCATGTCGCAGTCCGAGAACACCGACGCCGCCCTGCGGCCCAAGACCCTGGCCGAATACGTGGGGCAGGTCAAGCTCAAAGACAAGCTGAGCGTCTATCTCCAGGCTGCCAGGGGCCGCCGCGAGGCGCTCGACCATACCCTGCTGTTCGGGCCGCCGGGTCTGGGCAAAACCACCCTGGCGCACATTATCGCTTATGAGCTCGGCGTCAATATCCGGGTCACGTCCGGCCCGGCCATCGAGAAACCCGGTGACCTGGCTGCCATTCTGACCAACAGTCTGGAAGAGGGCGACGTGCTGTTTATCGACGAGATTCACCGCCTGGGCCGCGTCGCCGAGGAGCACCTCTATCCGGCGATGGAGGACTACAAACTCGACATCGTGCTGGGGCAGGGACCGGCGGCGCGCACCATCGAGCTGCCGCTGCCGCGCTTTACCCTGGTCGGCGCGACCACCCGCCCCGGTCTGATCAGCGCGCCGATGCGCAGCCGCTTCGGGATCATGGAGCATCTGGAGTACTACACGCCGCAGGAAATCGCCATCAACCTGCTGCGCGACGCCCGGCTGTTGGGCTTCGGACTGGAAGAGGAAGCGGCCCTGGAAATCGGCGCACGCTCACGCGGCACCATGCGGATCGCCAAGAGACTGCTGCGGCGGGTGCGCGACTACGCCGAGGTGGCGGGCGAGAAGGTCATCGGCCTGGAGCGCACCTTCAGCGCCCTCGACAAGCTCGGCCTCGACGCGGCAGGCCTGGATGACCGCGACAAGAAGTACCTGGAGACCCTGATTCACCGCTTCGCAGGCGGCCCAGTGGGCGTGGACACCCTGGCCACCGCCATCAGCGAGGATGGACTGACCCTGGAAGACGTGTACGAGCCGTACCTGATCCAGCTCGGCTTCATCAAGCGCACGCCCAGGGGCCGGGTCGCCACCGCGCACGCCTATCAGCACCTGGGCCTGCCCATCTCGGGCCACCCGGACGACGAGCTGCCACTGTTTATCAACTAAATTGAACCAATAAAACGGGCCGCCTCGGTTAAGAAGCGGCCCGTTTTATTGTGAAGATCAGGCGCTGGGAATCTTGATGACCTGCCCCGCCTGAATAGCGTCAGGGTCGGAGATGTTATTGAAGTGAGCGATGTCCTTATAGCGCATGGCGTCTCCGAAATACTTCTCGGCGATGGCGCTGAGAGTATCGCCCGACTTGATGGTGTAAGTGGCGTCACCACTCTTCTCGTCGCGGTCCTTGTGCATTTCCTTGGCCTGAGCGACCACCTTGAGGCCGCTCACGTCCACGCCCGCCACGCCCGCCACGCCGCGCGCGACCTGCTCGGCCAGACGCTGCTCATGGTCGCTGTCCACCGCGCCGCGCAGAATGACGCTCTTGCCGCTTTGCAGCACGTCGATCGGGTCGTCGGCGAGTTCGCCGTTGCTGCGGATGGCATGGTAGACCGCCTTGGCGATCTTGCTGCTTTCCACGGCCTGGGCGATGGCGTCGTCGGCGCTTGTACTGGCCGGGCTGGGAACAGGATCACTCTGCATCACGCTGCCGCCCTGCGAGCCGGTCTCGGTGACGCTGCTGGCATCGTCTTGCGAGCCACCGACCTCAACGCTGGGTGTGGGCGCACTGACCTGCACCTCGGCGGGTGCCTGGGCCACCAGCCCACTGATATCCACGTTCTTGACGCCGTTGATGCCTTCGGCGATCACCGTGACAAGCTGGCCGTAGCGGTCATTGGGCACCATGCCCGCCACCGTGACGTTGCCGCCGCTTTCGCTGACCTGCAAGCCCAGGTCCTTGAGCTGCGGCTGAGCGTTGAGGGCTTCCTTAACACGGTCTGCTGTCGATTTTCCAAAGGGCCACATGTGTTCAAGGGTACCGCCCCGGCAGCTCAAAATGTAAGCAAATTACTTTTAATGAAGGATTTGTCGAGGCGCTCCTCATCTCACCGGGTTCAGGGCACGATGAAATCCAGAAGACTCCTTCTGGTGAAATATGCGACTTGCTTCTCATCTGATAACCATTCTGCCTTGTTCTGAAGGAGCGAGTCGGCAGCTAGAAACCACGACTGCAGCCAGCAACAGATGAGAAAAGTCAGGATTTTCCGGACATTCTGAAAAAAGGAGCTTGCCATTCTGCCCAAGGCATAATACAATCGACAAAGTTATGACGTATGCCCTTCAGACTGCGGCCCGCCAGCACATCGAAAGTCGGTTCCGGGCCGCCATTGATCGCGATATCAGCGGGGTGGCCGCCGACGAGTGCCTGCGGCGCGAACTGATGACGCCCGACGGCACCCCGGCGGCGCGGCTGTGCCTGGGCAGCCACCCCGCTGTGGCCGACCTGCTGTTCCGTCGGCTGGCCTTCGACTGGGACACGGTGGTCTATGTCTATGACGGCACGCGCGGCGAGCAGTCGCGCTACCTCAAGGCCAAGCTCGACCTCACGGTGGCGCTGGCCGAGAGCGGCGACGAGCTGACGGCCGCCGTCGAGCATCGCCTGGACGCAGCACACCAGGCGCTGGAACAATTGTGGCGGGCGTGGGCCGGGTATCAGGCGACCACCACCGACGATCTGGCGCAGGCGGTGGACGAGTTCGGGGGAGTGGGCTAACTGGGAAAGAAGTTCAGCTTCACAGCCCGAAGCGCCCGTAGATGTGGTCCACCTCGCGCAGATACCAGGCCAGATCGAAGGCCTCACCGAGTTCCTGGTCACTCAGCGGGTTCTCGGGGTCGGCGGCCAGCAGCTCGCGCAGGCCCTCGCCAGTTTCCCAGCTCCGCAGGGCACTACGCTGCACGATCTCGTAGGCGGCCTCGCGGGAGAGCTGCTTGTCGTCGATCAAGAGGTGCAGCACCCGCTGGCTGAAGACCAGCCCGCCCAGATCATTGAGGTTTTTCAGCATCCGGTCGGGGAACACCACCAGGTCCTCCAGCACCCCGGCCAGGCGGCGGGTGGCGTAACTGGCGAGCGCGGTGGCGTCCGGCAGAATGACGCGCTCGGCGCTCGAATGGCTGATGTCGCGCTCGTGCCACAGCGGCACATTCTCCAGCGCCGTCACCAGGTAGCCGCGCAGCAGCCGGGCCATGCCGGTCACGTTCTCGGTCAGGATCGGGTTTTTCTTGTGGGGCATGGACGAGCTGCCTTTCTGGCCCTTGCCGAACGGCTCCATCGCCTCGCGCACTTCCGAGCGCTGAAGGTGACGGATTTCCACTGAGATCTTTTCCAGGGTGGTGCCGAAAATCGCCAGGGCCGACAGCACCTCGGCGTGGCGGTCACGGGCCAGCGTCTGGTTGGTGACCGGGGCGGGCTGCCAGCCCCAGGCCGCCGCCACCTGTTCTTCCACCTGCGGGCTGACGTGGGCGTAGGTGCCCACCGAGCCGGAGAGCATCACCACCCGCACCCGTCCACGGGCCGCACTCAGGCGCTCCAGATCGCGGTCCAGGGTGGTCATCCAGTTGAGAAACTTGAGGCCGAAGGTCATCGGCTCGGCGTGAATGCCGTGGGTGCGGCCAATCGTGGGCGTGTGTTTGTAGGTCACGGCCTGGGCGCGGCAGACAGCCCGCAGTGCCTCGGCGTCAGCCATGACGGTGGTCAGCGCCTCGTCGAGCAGCAGGTTCTGGGCGGTGTCTACCACGTCGGTGCTGGTCAGACCGTGGTGAATGAAGCGGGCCGGGTCGCCGTAGCGTTCGGTCAGGGCGGTGGTAAAGGCCACGATGTCGTGGCGGGTCACGCTCTCGATCTCGGCCACCCGCACGGCGAAGGCTTCGTCGAGCGGGTCGGCCTCACTCAGCGGCAGCAAATCTTGGTAAGCGCTGGGCGGCACCTCGCCGATCTCAGCCTGCACCCTGAGGGCGCTCAGCTCGACCTTGAGCCAGGCCCGGTAACGGCTGGCCTCGCTCCACAACTCTTTCATGTCGGGGGTCAGGTAACGGTCAATCATCAGTGCTCAGCCTACACGTTGAACCCGGCCCCAGCAGGTCTAAGTACGTCTTTGACACCATTTCAGGCTTTCGCGTCTTGGGCAGAGCGGCTTCTTGACCAAGACAGCGCCGATGACGATGCTTGGTCGCAGCTATCGGACCTGCCCGCAAAAAGAGCTCCATCCCTATCGTCGTGAGCAGCACCTGTATCGGGCCATTCCTCCCCTTGAGGACGCCACTCCTCCACTCTCGCCACGACGTACTTTCTTCATGACTCGCTGTGCTCGGTGAAACTCAAACTTTCCAAGGAGATACTCAATACTCAGGCCCTGGCCGCCTCGTTGACGCCCACCCACAACACCCTGACGCCCGGCACCTTGAGGGCATCAGACGGCAACAGGGCGTTCCAGGCTGCATTGAACGGCACCGCGTCGGGCAGCCCCAGCGTCCGCTGCAAGTCGTTCTGGTAATCCGAGCAGTAGCTGGCATTGGGCGCGCCGCTGAGGCTATACATCTGGCCCTTGAGCTGCTGCACCCTGGTTTCCAGCGCCGCGAACTGGGCGGGCCGCACGCCCACGTCCAGCACGATCACGGCGTAGCGGGGCAGCAACGAGTCGGTGGGGCGCGTTCCCGCCACCTGGGTAATGCCCGGCTGATCGGCCATCTGGCCCGGCCCCAGCTTACGGGCCAGGTGCGAGCACGGTCCCCAGAAGTTGGTGAGGCTGGTGGTGCGCCAGCAGGGCAGCAGCAGACTCCCCTCCGGCGCGCGCGCCAGCGCCTCGGGAATGCTCACGAGTTTGTCCGCAGGCACCAGGCCACTTTCCAGCAGATCGGCGGGCCGGAGTTCGCTCCCCGCCGGGGCTACCCGGAAATCGAGGGTGCGCGGCAAGATGGCCGGGAGACGCAGGCAGCTGGAGAGTAGAAGTCCCAGGAGCGGCAGGGCGAGCAGGCGGGCAGCGGGCATGGCTCAGTCTGGGGGCAGGCCCGTCAGGGGAAAGTGAAGCCGTGCGCCGTCTCTGCCTCGCCGCCTACTTTTCAGTGGTGGGGCAGCGGCGGCTACACTGAGCGGCATGACCCTGCCGCCCACCGCTTTCTCCCCCGCCGACCTGACCACCTTTCTGGATACGGCCACCACCGCCGCCCTGGCCGCCGGGGCGATTCAGCTTGCCCGCACCGACCTGCTGCACGAGGTGCGCGCCAAGTCCACCTTCAGCGACCTGGTAACCGAGGTGGACGCACTGTGCGAGGCCGAGATCCGGCGCATCATCCTGGCCGCCTACCCGGCGCACGCGGTGCTGGGCGAGGAGGAGGGCCAGGCCGGGGAAGGCGAATACCTGTGGATCGTCGATCCACTGGACGGCACCGTCAACTACGCGCGCGGCTACCCGGTCTACTGCGCCTCGGTGGCGCTGGAAGTGCGCGGCGTGCGGGTGGTGGGAGCCGTCTACGACCCGAGTCGGCGCGAACTGTTCACCGCCTCACTGGGCAGTGGGGCTTTTCTCAACGGCGCGCGCATCCAGCCCTCCACCACCCCCCGGCTGCAAAGCCCAGCGCTGATCTCCACTGGATTCCCCTACAGCGTGGCCGACGACGCCAGCAACCTGACTTACCTGGGCAAGCTGCTGGCCCTGGGCGTACCGGTACGGCGGCCCGGCGCGGCAGCACTCGATCTGTGCAACGTGGCCTGCGGGCGCATGGACGGCTACTGGGAACTGGGCCTCAAGCGGTGGGACTCGGCGGCAGGCAGCCTGATCATCGAGGAGGCGGGCGGCGTCGTCAGTGATATGGACGGCTTGCCGACCCCCTACGGCCCGGGCATCGTGGCGGCCAATCCTGCTCTGCACCCCGAACTGCTCACGGTGCTGAGCGGTGGGGTCCTGGGGAGCAGTGTGAGGGGCAGCCCAGACCAGCCTCGGTGAACAACCGCGTCGTGGGCCTGATGGTGGCCCTGCTGGTGCTGCTCAACGTGGGCGGCGTCATCGTGGTGATGCTGAGCCTGGGGCGCGGCGACTGGCGTGGGCTGGGCACCCTGGCCTGGGTGCTGGGGCTGGACCTGGCCGGGTTCTGGCTGCTGCGCCAGCTCAGAAAATAGCCAGTTAGGGCAGTTGCGGAAACTGCTGGGGCGTAACGCCCAGGGCGACCAGCACCAGCGCCGCCACGAAGCCCGCGCAGATGAGCGCGATCAAGAGCATGGCCCCGCCCAGCAGCACGCTCAGCGCCGATTTGAGCAGGGTCAGGCGCTGCGCGGCGGCCAGCGACTGCACCAGCAGCAGCAGCGTCCAGCCGCTGAGCAGCAGACTCAGACTGCTCAGCAGCGCTGCGCCCACCGATTCCCCGTTCATCAGCGGGGCAAGCAGGTAGGAGACGATGACTGGCAAGCTGCTCCAGGCCGCCGCCAGCCGCGAGGCCCGCAGGCTGCCCTGGCCGCCCAGAAGCCGGGCCGCGCCCTGCAACATCAGTGGCCAGCCCAGCGCTTGCAAGGTTCCCAGCACCAGCCCGCTGATAACCGCCACATTCAGCACGTTGGTGCCCGCCGGGAGAAGCTGGGCCAGCGCTTCGCGGACCTGCGGTGCAAGCGATGAGAGCAGCCCCGCACCGAGCAGCAGTGGCCGTGCCCAGGTGTCGCCCTGGCCGAACTGGAGCATGTTGAGCAGGGTGGGGGCCGGGGCCGTCCACATGCGCTGCCAGGGATTGACCGGACCGGAGGACGGCGCGGGAGCAGAGGGAGAAACGGGCATCCGGATATTTTGACACGGCCCACCGCCCGGCCAACGTCAGGGGCTGCCGACCCGCTGTGCGGCGCTGAGCGGCGAGGCTACCCCCGCAAAACGCAGCGACCCGGCCAGCGGCCCCGCCAGCGTTCGCAGCGCAGCGGGCGACAGCACCGCGTCCTGAAAGGCCTGAACCAGCGGGTGCCGACTGGCCTGCATCGTCGCCACGCTGCCGATCCAGCGCCACAGTGGGGTGGGCAGCGAATAGGCTTGTAGGCCCGGCGGCAGCGGCCACACCACCGAGCTGGTCAGCACCGTGAAGCCGTGTCCCTCGGCCACCATCCCCAGCGCCACCTGCGCGTCTTTGAGGCGCACAGCGGGCGCGGGCGGACGCGAATGAAGGGCGATGTGGGCCGCGATATAAGGCGCGCAGTCTTCCTCGCAGACGATGTAGGCGGCGCGGTGAAAGGCGTTCCAGGTCTTCAGGCGCAGTTGCCCGGCGGCGGCGACGATCAGGTACTCGTCGGCAAACAGCGGCTGGCTGCACAGATCGGGGCGCATCGGCAGGCGGCCCAGCCCCAGGTCGGCCTCGCCAGAAGCCACCATCCGCTCGATATCGTCGTGCTCACCGCTGGTGTCGTGCAAGATGACCTGCGCCTGCGGGTAGCGGCGCTGAAAGCCGCCCAGGGCCGGGGTCAGGAAATGCCGGATGACGCTGCGGCACGACACGACATGGAGCGGCCCCGAGAGCACCCCGGACGACCCGCCTCCTGCCGGGTCTCCTGCCAGCGTCATGCCCCGCAGTGCGGCGGCAGCGAGGCGGGCCTGCTCCAACACCCGCCGCCCAGCGGGAGTCAGGAACGCGCCGTGACGGCCCCGTTCAAAGAGGCGCACGCCGAGTTCCTTTTCCGCCGCCTGCACCGCCTGGCTGACAGTGGACTGCGCCACACCCAGCCGCAGGGCCGCCTCACTGAAGCTGCCGGTGTCGGCCACCCCGATCAGCGCGGCCAGATGGCTGCTGCCCAGCGCAGGCAAGCGCCCCGGCAAGGGTCCGGCTCTGGCTTCGGGCGCGGGCAGACCCAACCGCAGCATGCCTGGCCCAGACGCGGTATCGGGCACGGCACCAGGCCCGGACAGCGAAACAACTTGGAGGTCAACGCTCACCACCTCAGTCTAGTGCCCGGCGTCCATAGACAGAACCGATATAACCCCACTCCTCGCATCGGCCCCGTGCTTTGTTTCTCTGGAGAAAGCGGGCCAGAATGGCTGCAGGACCCATTTGCAACTCTCCGCACCAAAAGGAAGGCCCCATGCGCCAAGACCGCCGACCCGATGACCACCCCTCAGACACTGGCCGCCAACATCTCCAACGCGGTCCGCTTCCCGGCCTGACCGCCTGGCTCCTGGTGAAGCTGAGCGGGGCGCTGCTCACCGGCCTGCTGCTCTCTGCGGCGCTGGCAGGCGGAGCCGCTGGACCGCCGCTACCCAGGGCCGCTGCCCTTTCTGCGCCTGCAAATCTGACCCAGCCGGTGCGCGAACTGCAACTCGCCGCCACCCCGGACGGCAGCCTGGTGCTGGCGGCACTCAGCGACTCGGGCGAGTTTTTCAGCGGGCGCGGCTGGTTCACGGGCCGCAACCTGACGGCCTGGAGCTACGGCAGCGGCGCGTGGCAGCAACTCGGCGGGGTGCTCAACTACGACGTGCCGCGCCCCGCCTCCACCCTCAACCTGGCACTCGACGAGCAGGGTCAGCCGCTGCTGGTCTGGAACGAGAACTACGGCGACAACGATGTGGTGGTGATGCGGGCCTTCCTGGGCGGCGCGTGGACCAACTGGCACATTCGCTACCTGGGCGACGACCTGCCCTATGCCGCCCGCACCAGGGCCGTGGCCATGCACAGTGGAGAGCCGCAGATCGCCTGGGGCGAGTACCTCCGCAAGCCGTATGGCAGCCGCCTGACCGTGCGCAACTGGGACGGGAAAACGTCGTGGGTACGCAGCCCAGCCTTCAACGACATCAATGCCTTCTCGCGCACGCCCGCGCTGGTGCTGAACGCTGAAGGGCAACCCACGGTGGCGTGGCTACAAGGCGAGGTGCTGGGTAGTAACGTCTACGCCTCACGCTGGACCGGCACGGGCTGGCAGGCGCTGGGGGCTTCGCTCAACCGCCATCCCAACAGCTACGTGGCCTCCACCCAGATGGTTATGGACAATAGAGGACACCCCAGCGTCGCCTGGCTGGAAGACCTGGGCGGGCAGGACACCCTCTACGCCTCGCACTGGAACGGCCAGCAGTGGCAGGCGCTGGGCGGCCCTGTCAACCAGCATTTCGCCTCGGCCCCCAGCCTGGCCCTCAGCCCTGACGGTCATCCGGTGCTGGCCTGGGTGGAGGAGCGCGGCGGTCTCGGTCAGATCCGGCTCGCCCGCTGGACGGGCGCGGCGTGGCAAGATTTCGGGGTGCAGAACCTCAGTGCCCGCAAAGACGCCCGCTCGCCCACCGTGGCAGTAAAACCGGACGGCACGCTGGCGCTGGCCTGGCGCGAGGATGTGAACGGGATTTATCAGGTGCAGGTACGTCAGTTCGGGCCGTGAGTCGGTAAGCCAGTCAACTGAAGTCCAGATCAATTGCCCTTTTTATGCAAGCCTGTATCGCCGATTTCAAACTTCGCCGGATCGATCTTAAAATTGATCAGTAACTTGCTGACATAATCTTTGACCGCGTCCATCGTGTATCCCTTGGCTCCTGCCCTGGCCTGAGTCACGTCGTTGTCTTCAAAAGCGGCCATCCACATCAGCGATTCGGCGGCTTTTTGCTTCCTGGCATCGGTCAATTTGACGACCTCAGGCGAGTTGCTGTAGGCCACCTGAAGCTGCTTGAGCAACGCGTTGTTCTGGATGTCCGTATTGAGCTGACCATCGTTCATGATCTGAAACGAAACGGCCACCCACAGCGCGGTGGCGGTTGCCAGGCTGTTCATCTTGTAGCCCTTGGGTTCAAGTTGCGCCCCCCAGAGCTTGACCACATCGGCCTTGTCAAACGCGGCTCGGAGTTGCTTTTCTTTGTCAGGCGTCATCATCCCCCTGGCCTGACCCTGTTTGACCAGTTCATTGATGAATAGGGTTCTGGTATCGCTGCTGACCCTGGCCGACGGCGTGTACTCAAAGGCTTTCAGGGTGACCGGGCCGTTTGCTGGTGCGTTGACTGCCTTGGCTGCCGCCGCGCCGATGGTACTGGTGTCCACGCTGGAAAACAGGCTGGCAAAACTATCGTCCGCCGAAGCAATGGAGGCGAGCAGCAACAGGGTGCTGAGGACAGCAGACAGCAAAAACTTGTTCATGGTTGCACCTTTCACCTTTCATGAATGCCTTCAAGGGACGCACATCAATCTTTACTTGTCTACCGCATAGCGGTTGCCCAGCAGATAGAACGCACCCCCATTCGGATCTAGAAGAAACGAGTAGCGCAGCTTGAGACCCGTATTGAAGCTCAGCACGATGCTGTAGCCACTCAGCGTGTACGTTCCGGCATTGGGATTTTGACCCTTAAACACAGCAGTGGTGAAATTCCCCATCCCACTCACAGCCAGATAACTGTCTTTGGAGAAGCTGAACTTACCGTCTTTGCTCAGAATCAGGCGCTGGGTTCCACTCGCGGAACTGCCGCCGCTGAAATTGCTCCACGAATAACTGTAACTGCCGTCCAGCCACACATTTTTCATGGGCGTAATCGGCACGTACACGCTGTCGCCCCAGACCAGTTCGCCATTGGAACGCTTCTGGAAGAACAGGGTTTTCGGCTCCTTGCCTCTATTCAAGGTCACAGTCTGCCCTTTGATCTGGTAGGTGCCGCACTTCTGGAGTGGCCCGCCCGGCAGCCCAACCCGGCTGCAATCCAGCGTGTCAAAGCCCCAGCGCCAGCCATCCGAGACATAGCCTGTTTTGCTCAGGTACAGCGGGCTGTCTCCCAGATAGACCCCGGAGAGGCCGCCCGAACCTGCTGGAGGCGGCGCGGCCTTCACGGCTCTTGGTTGCAGGTACGTTTCGGCGTTCTCGGCGATCTGCATCATCTGGGTGGGCGTCTTGCGGGCATTGACCCCCCGACGTGAACACTCGATCTTGGTGGTGGAAAATCCGCCGTCCTCGGCGTTGAGGACGATCACCGGATTCCCGCTCTTGCCGATCACGTAATAGGTCGGGCGATCTGTGGTCTCTATATAATCGTAGGATTTGGGATCTATTTTGCCCGTGTACTGGGTATAGTCACCCGTTTGCCAGTCAATCTGATTGAGTCTGGCATCCTGATTATAATACATGGCATAGCGCCCCATCGTTTTCGGCCAATCCAGAATGTTGCTGGGCAAAGAGATTGTCGACTTGGTTTCGTAAGAATACTCGCCATTTTCAAACAAGTCCATACTTCCCCAGTCTTCCTGGGTGTCTTTCCAACCGAATTGTTTCTTATCGGCTTCACTATTGTAATTTTTATACTTCGTACAGCCGTATGTACCAGGTTCGAGTTTGAATGCACCCTGGGGAGGCGCAGACGCAGTTGGGTTTGCCGCAGTGGGCTTGGCCGTCATCAGCGATAGCATCTGGGAAATTTCAGTCTTGTACTTCTGACCAACCTGCGTAGCCGGGTTCTTGAGCAGAGCCGGAAATTCACCACAGAACTTGGTTTCCTGGCCTGCTGCTGAGGCCCGAATCTGCCCCAGAATAGAAGTTTTCACTTTATCCAGCGCTGCCTGAACATTGGGCTGCTTCTGCACAAAGAACCTGGTTATCTGTTCGATCTGCGTGATGTTGTTTGCCGCCTTCCAGGTGTCCAACGCGGCGGTGCTGGCGGCTTTGCTGGCGGGCACGGCATTATCACAGAACCCCTTCTCCGTCGCCACATAGCTCACCACAAGAAACACTTTGGTGAAATTGCCAGAGATGAGCACAGGATCTGGAGTGTTCTGGGCCTGAGCAAACGATGTTGCGGCCAGCAGCAAACTGGAGGTGCAGCGCATTGCCTTCATGGAAGTCGCTCCCTGTAAGGCAACCTGAGCCGATGTCGACTCATCGCCCGTTCGCTGTATTGAAGCCGGATATAGGTCGCACCAACATCAATCGGCGAAAAGTTGACCCGCAGCAAAACGCTCCACGTTGAAGTCACCGCAGTTTGCAAATCACGAAACATAGACAGCCTCCTGTCTGGGATTGATGTTTCACTCTCTGACCGGACGGCTTTGATCTTAAGCCTCGACGCAAGGCCTGTCCAGAAAGTGGTGCATCCAGGCGCAGACGTACCTCAGCAAGCCAGCTTCCAGCACAGGATTTCGGCAGCCTGTTTCTCTCCTCTTCATCCGACTGCTAAGCTCCCCCAATGTCTCCTACGCCGCCCGAAGAGTGGTTCCAGATTCCCACCCTGAGCGGTGAGGTCGTGCGGCTGGAAGCCCTCACCACCGCCCACGCCGCTGGCATCACCCGCCACGCCACACCTGAAACAGTGGCCTTTCTGTCGCGTGGCGGGCCAGCCGAGAACACGCCGCAGGAGTGGGCCGCTTACATCGAGCACCTCAATGCCCTGCCCAACCGCCTCAATTTCGCGGTGCTGGTCGGCAGTGAAGTGGCGGGCCGAATCAGTTACAGCGAAGTCAGGCCCGCTGATCTGTGGGTGGAGATCGGCACCATGCTGACCCCACCGTTTCAGGGCACGGCGGCCAATCCGGGGGCCAAATTGCTGCTGCTCACGCGGGCCTTCGAGGTACTGGGCGCAAACCGGGTCCACTTCAAGGTGGATGAGCGCAACGCCCGCAGTTTGAGGGCGCTTGAGAAACTCGGAGCCGTGCGGGAAGGCACCCTACGCCAGTATCAGATGCGGCCCGACGGCTACGCCCGCGACAGCGTGATGTTCAGCATTCTGCGCAGCGAGTGGCCAGATGTGCGGGCGGGGCTCACCAAACATCTAGAAGCGCTCACGCCGCAGCCGTTAAGCTAGAGCCATGCGCCTTTCGATTGCCCGTCTGCTGACCTCCTGCGCCCTGCTCAGCGGCGCGGCGTTCGCTCTCACACCGCCGACAGGCTGGGTGCAGGCTGGCCCCAACTTCTGGCGCGATACCAGCGGCGCGTGCGTGCTGCGCGAGCAGGCGTATCCGCAGGACTTCGCGCCGATTCAGAGTCAGCAAGACGCCCTGAGCCTCGGTAACAAGCTGCAAAAGACCCTCGCCAAGGAGGGCATGACCAGTCTCAGCATGCAGCCGGTGTCGCAGCAGAGCGACTGGAGCGTACTGCTGGCCTACACCTACACCCAGAGCGGCGTGAAGTACCAGATCGCCCAGCTTTACCTGTCGCAGGGCGGCAAGCTGCACACCATCAGCGGCAGCAACGCCGAGGGCGAGGCCAGCCCCTGCGTGGGCGTGATGCGGAATTTTCTGAAGGGAAAGTAACCCAGAAGGTGAGTTGATCGGCAAGGGGGCTACGCCGAGCCTCTAAGCTGGACCGAGATGCCACCCCGCGCCTTGCCTGCACCCACCCGCGCCGCTGACGCCCTGCGCGATCTGGCGCTGGATCTCGGCTTCGACGTGGCGGGCTGGGCCTCCGGGCAGGTGCCGAGGGATGCCTGGCACAACTACGGCGAGTGGCTGGCCAGCGGAAGGCAAGCGGGCATGACCTACCTGGAAACCGGCGCGTGGCGGCGGGCCGACCTCTCCGCGTCGCTGCGAGCCGCGCCGCGCGTGGGCCGGGTGCTGGCGCTGGGTATCAGCCACGCCTTCGGGGAGATGACGGTGCCTGCGGGCGGTCTGCGGGCCGGGCGGGTGGCCCGCTACGCCTGGACGCCGGATTACCACGCCCAGATCGAGCCGCTGCTGGCCCGGCTGGTGAGTGAGGCCGCCTCGCTGGGCCTCCGGGCGCGCGGCTACGTTGATCACGGCCCCATCATGGAGCGCGATCTGGGCGGGCGGGCTTTTCTGGGCTGGCACGCCAAGTCGGGAATGCTGGTCAGCACCGAGCTGGGCGCGTTCGTGACGCTGGCCGCCGTGCTCACCGATTTACCCGACGAGCCGGACGGCCCGGTTCACCCTGACCGCTGCGGCACATGTATGCGCTGCGTTTCGGCCTGCCCCACCGGGGCGATTGACGCTGACCGGGCTATCGACGCCCGCAAGTGCGTGTCGTACTTGACCATTGAGCACCGGGGGCCAGTGGACTGGGCGATGCGCCCCGGCATCGGGGAGTGGTTGCTGGGCTGCGACGTGTGCTGCGCGGTGTGTCCCTGGAGCGTGAAGGCGGGAGCGCTGGCCCGGAGTCTCAATCCCGACCCAGAGCTGGCCCACCCCGATCTGCTGGGCTTCTTCGGCGTCTCGGAGCGCGAATTTCTGCGGCGCTACGGCCATGCTGCCCACGCCCGCCCGCGCCGCAAGGGCATGGCCCGCAACGCCGTCACGCTGGCCGGGAACCTCCGAGAAGACCGGCTGCGCCCCGTCCTTGATCTGGCGCTCAGCGATCCGGTCTGGGAAGTCCGCGAGGCCGCCGCCTACGCCCTGCGGTGTTGGGAAGACCGCCCAGGGCTGGACCGCTTGCGCCGCGACCCACATCCCGAAGTCCGGGCCGGGGCCGAACGCGGACTGGCCGAACTGGGTTAGAACGGGGCAATTGCGAGCCGCCGGGCCAACCGCCTGCACCCGACCCACTAGAATGCCCCACGTGCGCCTCGCCTTTATCGCTGACATTCACGGCAATCAGGACGCTCTGGAAGCGGTGCTCGGTGATCTTCAGGAGCAGGGGGCCGAGCGGCTCTACGTCAACGGCGACGTGGTCAACCGGGGGCCGGACAGCGTGCAGGCCCTGGAAACGCTGCTGGCCCTGACGCCGCAGCCGACCTTTGTGCTGGGCAACCACGACGACCTGATGCGGCTGTGGCTGACCCGCGACGGTGCGCTGCCCGGCGACTGGTTCGAGGACCCCTTCTGGGCCGCCACCGCCTGGAGCGCTGGGCAGCTCGATCAGGCCGGGCTGCTTGACGCCATCCTGAGCTGGCCGCTGACGCAGCGCCTGCGCTGGGGCGGGCTGCCCACCATCGAGCTGGCGCACGGCACCGCCGCCCATTACCGCGAGAGCCTCAGCCCCCACACCCCCGAGAGCCGCCTCACCGAGCTGCTCGACGAATCGGGCGCGGGCCTGCTGATCGGCTCGCACACCCACAAACCGATGGTGCGGGCGGTGGAGGGCGGGCGGCTGGTCCTCAATACCGGCGCAGTGGGCGCACCCTTCAATGAGGACCCACGCGCCCAGTATCTGCTGCTCGACAGTGCCCAGGGCCGCTGGGAAGCCACCTTGCGCGCCGTGCCGTATGACCGCTCGGGGGTGCTTGCCCGCTTCGAAAGCAGCGGCCTACTCGACAGGGGCGGCGTGAGCGCCGAGATCTTCCGCGAGGAAGTGAGGCTGGCCCGCAGCCTGTACACGCCCTACTGGATGTGGACCGAGGACGCCGGAAAACCCCGCACGCCGGAAACCTGGGGCCAGTTTCGGGCCGAGTTTCCCGAACGCTTCATGTAAGGGCGCTCAGGAGTTCCTGTAGGCGACGGGAACCGATAAACACCTGCTGGCCGCCCACGAGTTCGAGCTGAACGCCCGCCGTGCCGTCTACCAGATAAACGCGCTTGTTGCCGGGCGCGAGGCGAAAGCCCCAGCCACCGTATTCTGCAAATGGATCGCTGGTTCTGACCGACGCCCGCAAAATCTGCGCTCTGGGCACCCTGCGGCGCGGCAGCAGCCCGAAGGCGAGGCGCACGCCCTGAGCATCCACTTCCGTTTTCAGCGAGGTCAGCAGCAGCAGGGCGGGCAGGGCCACGCCGACGCCGAGCCACAGCAGCAGCGTCACCACATTTGAAACGGGCCGGGTGCCCACGGGCAGCCCCAGGACGAGTTGCATGAACGCCAGTACCCAGAACAGCAGGGCGAAGGGAACGATCAGCCACACCGCCGGATTGCGCCGGAGCGGCTGGAGTTCTCTGAAGACGGTTCGGTTCACGCGCTCCTGCACGCTCACTCCTTTATTCCAGCACGTAGCGCAATCCTTCCTCGAAGCCCACCTTGGCCCACTCCCCCCTACTCAGCACCACGTTGCGCCGCCAGGGCATCCACTCGGTCTGTCCGGTTACCGACCGTAGGAATCCGCGTAGGCCGATCTCGATGCGGGTCGCGTCACCACTCTCCAGCAGGGCGCGGAGCTGCTCAGATGCCAGCCCGCGCTCCACCTGCCCAGTGACGCGCGCGCCGCGCACTTCCTCGGTGCCGTACGGCTCGACGTGAGCGCTGAAACCGCGCAGTAAACTCCGCACCTCCCCAGCAGGGCGCGGACGGCTGAGCGTGATGTGGGCGTCGAACTCGAAGCCCCGCACCCCTTTGGAGGGCGGCTCAGTGCTCAAGCGCCAACCTCCACAATACCAGTCTCGGGCGTGCCAGCCTCGAGCATGCTGAGGCCCACGTCCAGCAGCTTGCGGTGGTGGCGAACGTGATAAGCCGCCATCCGGAGCCAGTCGAGCGCCGTCAGCTCGCCCATCGCGCCATGCCAGAATTTGCGCTCGGAACCGTCCTGTGCCCGCAACGCCGCACTTTGCAGAGCGGATAGCGAAGCCGTGTAGCGCGGTTCCAGTTCCGTCCAGGCCTGTCCCCCGCCGGGCACGGTGCCGGGGGGAGCCTGGCGGCGGCCCTGCGCGTCAGGTTCAATCACCTGCTGCGGCGTGGGCCTCAGCGGCTTGTCGGAGAGCAGCAACGCGGCCACCTTGGCACTGCCCTCGCTCACTAGGATGGTGTGCTCGACTTCCTGCGCGGGCGTCCAAGTGCGCTCCGGCAACTGGGTGTGCCAGTGCGGCTGGGCGCGGGCCACCACCGCCGTGAATAGGCTGGACTCGTGCTCCAGGCGCTCGGACACTTCCGCAGGCGTCTTGCCGAAAGCCCGCAGCCAGGCGAGGCGCTGATCGTATTCGGTCTGGGTCATGCGGGCAGTCTAGAGCAGTTCACCGCTGCCAGACTTACTTCTGGGGCCGTCACCCCTGGTCGCGGGCCGCGCGCTTGGCCGCATACATCCGCCCGTCGGCTTGCCGCAGGCCGTTGAGTAATACGAATTCCGATTGGATCGTGTTCAGCATCTGTGTGCTGGACGCGATCTAATCCGACCAACGTGAGTAGGACAAGATACTGGTTCTGAGTTGTGGAAGTGCATCCCGCGCTTTTTGCGGGGTGTACTGAAATTAAGCGGAATCAGTATAAGGTCTCACCCCTGGGCCTGAAGGTCGGTGTCGCCCAGGCGTTGCCCCAGACCGAGCTGCTCTTTCAGGCATCTGCTGGACCGCTCCGCCTGACCGATGTCCGCGCAGGTGACGCTCAGCATATTGAGGGTGCGGGCCAGCCATCCGCAGCGCCCAGGCAGACTCGGCCCGCTGCGGAGACGCTCGCTGGGCCAGCGGTCGAGCGGGGCTCTTCGTCACTTGCCAGCAAATATTGCCGCTGCCGCCTGACAGAAGATGAACAACTGCGAGGTAGACCGTGCCGACCAGGCAATACCCCCGACCACCGAAAGGGCAACCAGGGACAGACCCTCGCTGTGCTGTTCGTTCAGTCTCATCCCGACTCCGATTGAACGGTAACGCAACGGTTTCGGGGGGAGGCCCGCAGCCATAAGCGCAATTCTTTGCGACAAAGCAAAGCGCAGGCTCAGCCCGCGCTCCCTTACCGCTTCTTAAATTGTGATGCTCAGGCTGGAACGGCTCTAGGGGTCTGTCTGGCTGAGTTTTCAGAGCCAGAGGACAATGCACGCAACGTGTACAACGGCTAAAAACTGATGTCCACGTTTTTCGTAGCGGGTGGCGAGTGCTCTAAAATCCTTGAGCCGATTGATGTTGCATTCCACCACCTGGCGGCCCTTGTCGGCTTCAGCGTCGAATTTCGGGGGCCGACCTCCACGACTGCCCTTCTTCAACCGCGCTTTCTTGGCATCCTTGCGTTCAGGACAAACACAGACGATCTTGCGGCTCCGCAGTTGCTGACGGTACTTCCGTGCACCGTACGCACGATCTACGCGCACCATCGGCAGACGCTTCCGAGGGCGGCCCGGACCGGGCCGCCGGATGCAGACCTCGTCAAGGAGGGGAAGCAGGTAGGTCGGGTCGCTGGCCTGACCCTCCGACACCAGCACGGCCAACGGGCGGCGTTTTCCCTCGGTCAGCACGTGGATCTTGCTGTTTCGTCCTCCACGGCTGATGCCGAGCCACTCATCGTTGAGTGCCCCCTTTTTTCCAGCTTAGCTGGCTGTTTTCGTGCGCCCACCGCAGCGCGGTGGGCTTTACAACTGGTGCTATCCAGGGACGCGCCGTCCCAATCAATCTTTCCCTGAGCATCTTCCTTGACCTGGAGGGCCACGAGGACGCGTTTCCAGGTGCCATCGCGTGACCAGCGGGTGAAGCGATCCCAACACGTTTCCCAGGGGCCATACCGTTCTGGGATGTCCCGCCACGGTGCTCCCGTCTTCAGCCGCCAGAGAATGCCATTGATGACCGGCAGATGCGGCTTGTAGGCATGTCCGTGCCGGGGGTTACCTGGCCATTCAGGCTCCAGTTTTGCCCATTGTTCCGGCGTGAGATCTGTTCTGCCCATGACAGACGACTCTATCAAACTTAGCCAGACAGACCCTAGCGGCGTCCGGCAGGCACGTAGAGTTCGGCGGGCGAGGCCAGGAACCGGCCCAGCAGGCCACCGAGCACACCGCCGACAAGCGGGGCGACGATATACAGCAGACCGTGACTCACGCTGATCAGGCCGCCGAACATGAGTGACAGGGCGATGGCCGGATTGAGGACACCGCCGCTGAAGGCCCCAGCCACGCCAATTCCAATCGCCAGTGCCAGCCCGATGGCCAGGGCTGCCGCCGCGTCTGTGGCTTTGCTGACCACCACCCGCGTGACGGTGAAGGTGAGGATCAAGGCCCCCAGCAGTTCGGCCAGCCAGTACCCCGTGTTGGCGGGCACCGCACCTGCCGGATGGCCCAGGCCCCTCAGCAAGCTGGTCTGGAGCAGCATGGCCAGCGTGGCACCGATAATCTGCGCCACCATGTATTGCAGCCCGTCTCGCAGTGGAAACTGACGGGCGACAATCAATGCGGTGGTCACGGCAGGATTGATCTGCGCGCCCGAGACCTTGCCGATGGCAATGACCATCACGCCCAACGTCAGGCCGACGACGGCGAAGGTGGTGCCAGCGGGCGCGAGCAGCGCCGAGGTGACCAGCAGGAAAGTGCCGATGGCCTCGGCAGTGAGGCGCTGAAGGAGTGTATGCGCGGCATCTGGCAGTTGTTCGGTGGTCATCGGTTCGGTGGTCATCCGTCTCCTCGTATGGCTCCAGGCGAGCGCCTTTGGGTTGATGGTGCCGACTTGCGTGAAGAGTCCTTCGTTTTATGCGTGGTGGCCCAGAACGCCAAGCTATAAAGACGCTTTCTTCCACTCATCCCATCCACTCTAGCAGAATTATTTAGCCATCTAATTAACTACCGGCCCTCGTCTGACCTTCCCACTCAACTCAGCCCTTGACCAGCTCGATGTCCGCCAGCTCGTCCACCTTGAGGCCCCAGCGGTTCATCTCGGCCACGAACGGATCGGGGTCGAACTCCTCGACGTTGTGAACGCCAACTTTTTTCCAGACGCCTGTGAGCATCAGCGCCGCGCCGATCATGGCCGGAACGCCCGTGGTGTAGCTGACGCCCTGGGCCTGCACTTCCTTGTAGGTCTCGGCATGGTCACAGACGTTGTAGACGAAATGGACCTTCGGCTGGCCGTCGAGCCCCAGTCCTTTGGCCTGCACGCCGATGCAGGTCTGCCCGGTGTAGTTCTCGGCCAGCGATTCGGGGACAGGCAGCACGGCCTTGAGGAACTCGATCGGCGCGATTTTCTGGCCCCGGAAGTCGATCGGCACGATGCTGGTCATGCCGATCCCTTCCAGCACGCTCAGGTGCTTGATGTAGCTCTCGCCGAAGGTCATCCAGAAGCGGGCGCGCTTGATGGTCGGGAAGTTGAGCACCAGCGATTCGAGTTCCTCGTGATACAGCACGAAGCTTTTGCGGGTGGCGACTTTGGGGTAATAGATGTCCTGCGAGATTTCCAGCGGGGCCGTCTCGACCCACTCGCCGTTCTCGTAGTAGCGCCCGTTGGCTGTGATCTCACGGATGTTGATTTCCGGGTTGAAGTTGGTAGCGAACGCCTTACCATGATCGCCGTTGTTGCAGTCCACGATATCCAGGTAGTGAATCTCGGAGAAGTGGTGCTTGGCGTGCCAGGCGGTGAACACGTTGGTCGCGCCGGGATCGAAGCCGCAGCCGAGCAGCGCCATCAGCCCGGCTTCCTCGAAGCGCTGGCGGTAGGCCCACTGCCAGGAATACTCGAACTTGGCCACGTCCAGCGGCTCGTAGTTGGCGGTGTCGAGGTAATGCACGCCGGTTTCCAGGCAGGCGTCCATGATGGTGAGGTCTTGGTAGGGCAGCGCCACATTGATGACCAGTTCGGGCTTGAATGCATTAAACAGTTCCACCAGCGCCGGAACATTGTCGGCGTCCACGCTGACGGTGCTGAAGCGGGTCTGCGAGTTCGGCAGATGCTGGTGAATCTCGGCCACGATCTTGTCGGCCTTGCTGACAGTGCGGGTGGCGATCAGCACTTCGGTAAACACGCTGTCGTTCTGGGCGCACTTCTTGGCGACGACGTTGCCCACGCCGCCCGCGCCGATGATGATGATTCTGCTCATGCCAGGCAGTCTAAGGGATTCTGGAAGAATGGACGACCCGTCAATCAAGCAAAACGCCCCCGCCGAGGGGAGCGCCATGCTGAGCTGATTTCTGCTGGGCTGATTTCTGACGTGCCGTTACTTGCTGAGATTCAGGCCCACCAGCACCGGGTCGTGGTCGCTGGCGCGGAAGGGGCCGG
This sequence comes from Deinococcus rubellus, assembly GCF_025244745.1. Lineage (NCBI taxonomy): Bacteria > Thermotogati > Deinococcota > Deinococci > Deinococcales > Deinococcaceae > Deinococcus > Deinococcus rubellus. The sequence goes on along the minus strand of NZ_CP104213.1, from coordinate 1,007,397 downwards.
GACCGTAGAGGTCCTGACCGGTGCAGGTGTTGCCCTTGGGCGTGTTGAGGGCGCAGCCGGGGACGCTCTTGAACTCGAAGTTGTAGTCGGCCACCGTCGGCTCGTCACTGTTGATGTGCCACTCGGTGATGCCGGTCACCTGGGCGCTCAGGCTGGTGCTGGCGAGCGCGTGGTCGAGGTAGCCAAACTGTCCGCTGAACTGGTAGCTGTAGCGGTCAGCGGCGGGAATGCGCTTGTTGAGGCTCTCGAAGCCGCCCTGGGTCAGCGCCTGAACCGGGTCCTCGTTGCCGTAGGCGTTGAGATCGCCCATCACCAGCACGTCGGGGTCACCGCTGAGGGTCTTGAGTCTGTCCACGAAGGCCAGCAGCGCTGTGGCCTGCTGCACCCGCAGCTTGTTCCAGCAGCCCTGGCCCAGATCGGGGTCGGACTTGTCGCAACTGCCCTTGCTCTTGAAATGGTTGGCGATAACCGTCAGCACGCCGCCCTGGGTGTCCTTGAAAGTCTGGGCCACCGGGGGGCGCGAGTAGACCGGGTTGGTGTCGATCTGGACTGCGCCCTGCGGGGTCACGCGGGCGGGCTTGTAGATGATGGCGACGTGGATGGCGTCGCTGCCGACGGTGCCGGTCTTGATGGAGTCGTAGGTGCCCGCCCCGACCTCTCTGTTGAGGGCCGCCACCAGCGCACTGAGCGCCGTGTCGCCGTTGTTCTGGACTTCCATCAGGGTCACGATGTCGGCATTGAGGCCCTTCAGGGACGCCACGATCTTGACCTGCTGGCGCTCGAACTCGCCCGCCGAGTTGGCCCCGCGCGGCCCGCTGCTGCCGTAGGTGGGGTTGAGGTCGGTGAAATAGTTGAGCACGTTCGCGCCCGCCACCTTGAGGCTACCGCCCACCGCCGCAGGCATATCCGGGCGCGGGTTGGCCGCCGTGAACACCGGCACTTCGACGGGTTCGAGCTGGTAGCCGCCCGCGTTCTGCACCCACACGCCGCTGACGCCCGAAACCGTGTCGCCGGTTCGCCGCGTCTGCTGACCATTCGTCTGGGTACCTAAGTAAGGCAGGGCCGCCGGATTCTGGGCGCTCACGCCGTCGTCGATGACAATTTTGCGCTGGTCATTGCTGGCCTGGGTTGAGGTGTCGTTGCCGTTGGTGGGATTGAACAACCGCCCGCCCGCGCTGAGGCCGAGCTGCCCGTAGCGGCCATAGCCGTAGTTGTCGGTCACGGTCAGGGTCTGCGGAAAGCTCAGGCGCATGCCCTCGTACTTCTCCCAGCCGCCGCTGTAAGGCAGGGTCACAGTGACTGCTTTGGGCAGCGGCTGATTCGGGGCCACCACTGTCTGGGCCGTCACGCTGTCGAGCTGGGTGCCCTTGGCAAATTCTTTGACGGTGCCGCTCACCTTCACCCGGTCCCCGATTTTGACTCCTCCGCAAGTGGCCGTGGTGTTGGAAGCGGCGATGCCGCAGAACACGAACAGCCCCTCGGAGGTATTGGGATCGCTATCGGCCACACTGTCAGCGTCTTGCATGGCGTAGCCGCCGAGGCCGGGAAAGACCCCCACCACGATGCTCTCGATACTGACCTGCTCGCCGACCTTGGGTGAGGCCACATCGGCGTCGGGCGTCGCGCCCTGAATGTTGTGAATGCGGGTGCCGCCGTAGGACAACTCCGGCGTGACGGGTTCGGCGCAGGCTCCCAGGCCCAGGGTCAGCAGGGCCAGGGCAACGGTAGAAAAGGATTTCATGAGCATGGATTCTCCTGAAAAGCAGGTGGGAAGAAACTGGCGGGTGAATTTACCGTCCACCTTAAGCGAAAAGCGTCAGCAGAGGCCAGCCGTTGATGGTCGCCCGTTCATGAGAAGGAGCACTGAGCTAGCCTGCGGGTGTGACTTCGACCACACCGCTTCCACTGGCCGCCATCATCACCGCTGGCGGCGCGTCCCGGCGCTTCGGCCGCGACAAGGCACTGGCCGTACTGGACGGGCACACACTGCTGGAGCGGGTGGCCCTGAGCCTGTCCGTCTGCTCGCCCCGCCTGCTCGTCGCGCCGCCGGGAAAGTACGTGCTGGGCGGCTGGCAATCCGTGCCCGACACCCGCCCCACCGAGGGGCCGCTGGCCGGGCTGGAGGCCGGGCTGGGCGCGCTGAACCCCGGCATCTGGGCCGCCTTCAGCGCAGTGGACCTGCCGCACCTGACGCCCGGATTCTGGCTCCGACTCTCGGCATTTATCCAGCCCGGCACTCAGGCGGTCATCGGCCTGAGCGCGGACGGGCGCAGGCAACCGCTGGCGGCGCTGTACCACACCTCGGCACTGGGGCAGGTCACGGCGCTGCTGAACGCGGGCGAGCGGCGGATACTGGCCCTGCTGGAGCGGCTGAGCGTCACGGAAGTCAGTTGGGCCGAGCTGGAAGAAGTCGCGCCGAGGGCTTACCGGAACGTGAACCGGGTAGAAGACCTGGGGTAAACCTTGGGGCTAGACCTTCTGGAACAGGCGACTGGGAACGTAGGCCCGCCGGGCAGGCACACTGACCAGCTCGCGCTCCGGGTAGCGCAGGGCCGTCAGCGCGCCGCCGTAGACGCAGCCGGTATCGAGGTTGAGGGCCTCTCCCGTGCCGCGCTGGCCAGACCAGGTGGGCTGACGCACCGGGCTGTGGCCGCTGACGATCAGATGCGGACCGCTGTGCAGCGCCGCCCAGTCCTCACGCCGCAGATGGCCGAAGGCGGCCAGCTCGCCGCAGTCCTGGCCATGCACGTTGTACTCACCCCGCTGGCTGCCGCCGAGGTCAGCCCGGTCCCCGGCGTGGGCGACGAGCAGGCGGCCCCCGTCCAGCATCAGGCGCGGCGGCAGGCCCAGCAGGAAGGTGGCGGCGCGGCGGCGAAAGGTCGGCGACTCGCCCGAAAGTTGCTCCAGACTCTGCGTCAGGCGCGGGCTCGGCTTGCGGATGTGGCCGCCCGACAGCGCCTGGCCCAGCCGCTCGTCGTGGTTGCCACACACCGACAGGGCTTGACCCGCCGACACGGCTTCCATCACCAGCTTCAAGACGCCCGGCGTATCCGGCCCCCGGTCGACCAGATCACCCACGAAAACGAGACGGCGGCCAGCAGGCGCGGTGAGACGCAGGTCTGCTGCCCCCGTGTAGCCCAGCCTGGTGAGGAGGGTCAGCAATTCGGGCAGGCAACCGTGAACGTCGCCAATCACATCAAATCCACTGGCCATCAAACCACTGGGCATCAAAAGAGCTGCCCGCCCTCGCGCAGCAGCATGGGCGCGCCGAAGGACCCTTCCGGCACGTCCGGCGACATCACAATGACCTGCGGCGGGCAGGAAGCAGCGCAGGCCCGGCAGCCCGTGCAGGAGGTCAGATCGAGGTGCAGGGTGATGCGCCCGTCCGGCTCCACCTCGCGCTCAATCGCCTCGGTGGGGCAGACATTGGTGCATACCGGGCAGTCGATGCAGCCCTCCCCGATACGCGGCGAGGCCCAGGCCACCAGCGTGTCCGGTGCGGGGGTGGGTTTGAGTGCCCGCCGACGCCACAGCCACTCGGCGGGGCGGCGCTCCTCCGGCACACTCCAGTCCACGAACGGCAGCGGGCTTTCAGGAATGACCTGGGCCACCACCCGGCCCGCACCGCGTGCCAGCGCGCCGAACATGCCCCGGCGCGAGACCTGCGGCCCCTTGAGCTGCTCGCCCGACGCCTTGCGGATGGTGACGCGGGCCAGCCGCCCCGTCGCGGCCCTGAGCTGCTGGGCCTCAGCGACCACCGCCGAGAGGCGCTCCGGCACGTCCGGGCGGCCCACCACGCAGGTTGGGCAGTCACCATGCAGCAGGGTCAGCTCAATGCCCCAGGCAGCGCTGGCAACCACCGCGCTGGGCGTCACCCGGCCCAGACAGGGCAGGCTCTGACCGCCCGCGCCGCTCTGCGAGCAGGTCAGGGTGGCTCCACTTTCTCCGTGCGCCTTGATGGCCCCCAGGGTGGCGGTCACGTCATATTCGAGTGCGCCGGTAGGACACACCTGCACGCACAGCCCACAACTGGTGCATTTGACCGGATCGATACTCACGCCGCGCTCGATGCTCACGGCCTCGTGCGGGCAGGCTTGCTGGCACAGATCGCAGCCGCCCACTGCCATCCGCTCGACCAGACAGCGCTGACCGGTGTAGCGCGGCACGGGGTTGCCGTACTCGCCGAGCAATTTGAACATCCCTTCTAACATGGGCAAAGTATGCACTGCGCCGGGCCGCCCGGATGTATGGCCAGGGCAGATGCGGGGTCAGCTCAGGTTCGGGCCTCTCTTACGGCGCGTTTCCGGCGAAGTATGGGTTGTCGCGTGTCAGGGCGGCCACAGCGGGCCGGGCGGCGGGCAGCAAAGCAAAGCGGCTGCCGCTGAAGGTGTAGCTCAGGCGGTAGATTCGGCTGGGCGCAGCGCTCAGCTTGCCTGCACACGGATCGTGCGCCTTGGTGTCGCCCTGGGCGCGGGTGAAGGTCGCCGATTTGATGCTGACCTCCAGACCCGAAACATTCGACCCAGCAGCGCCGCCCCGCCCCGGCAGCAGCTTCCAGTCCACGATGTGCTGAATGCTGCCGGTGGGTGAGCAGGCTTCGGCGGTGTCGTAGGTGCTGAAGAAATTCTGGGTCAGCACGTCCGGTTGTGCCAGGTCCAGCAGTACCAGATTCTCAACCACGGTGCCCATGCCGCCGTAATTGCCCTGACACAGCAGCAGGTCGCGCCCCCCTGCGGCAGGAACCTTCAGGCACTGACCCGTGCGAATCCCTTGAACATAGCGCAGCAGCTTCCAGCTCGTCAGACCCTGCCAGCGCAGCAGCAGGCTGCCCCCGAAGTTATTGACGTGCGGTTCACAGCCGTCCATATCGACCAGCGCGTCAGTCAGCCTGGAACCAGTGAAGTGTCCATAGCTGACAGCGGTAGGGGTCAGTCCCTCTCCCGTATTGTCATGAAATGAGGTAAACGCCGGGCAGGGCGTGCAGGCTCCCGTTGCGGCCCCGCTGGAGCAGACTGGAGCCAGCAGTTCGCGGGCCACCCTGGGCGTGATTTTCTGGGTCTTCTGGCTGCCTGCACCTGCCGGGGCTGCCTGGGCCGTCAGCACGGCCAGCGCCAGCAGCACGGTCTGAGCACCCATTCTCATTTGCCGCACCTCATTTGTAGTCCGGCCAGCCCGCCGCCTTGAAGGTCACGTCGTTCCACTTGGGATGCATGCCCTCGTCTTCCTGCAAGCTGGTCAGCTTGGCCCTGGCGCAGGCCTGGTACTTGAGAAGCTGCTGACGTTTTTCGGGCGTCTTGAAATTGCGGGTCACCAGCAGGCTCTGCACACTGTAGGTGTCCACCGCCGCGCCGAAATCCGGGTAGATCAGCTTGGCTTTCTGATAAAAGCCGCCCACCTTGTCGGGGCTGATGTCCAGGGGCAGCAGGTTGTACTGCTGCGGGTTGAGGGCCTTGACCCAGTCGGCGGGCTGGCCCACCACCGCCAGCACGGCGTCCACCTGCCCATTGCCCAGGGCAGCGAGGGCGGCGTCGCGGGTGGGGTAGGCGCTGACCTCGAAGTTCACACCCGACTTGGCCCGCAGCACGTTGGCCGTGACCACGCTGCCGCCCCAGGCCCCCACCTTCTTCCTGGCGAGTTCGCTGAATTTGGTCACGCCGCTGACACGCCCCAGGAATCCCTTGGTCGGCTTCCTGGCGATCAGATGGACTTCTTCCTGGTGCAGCGGCAGCAGGGTGCGAATCTCCTTGGCGCGGGGGTCGCCGTCGATCTGGTCGCGGGCCTTGAGCACGTCGAGCTGCACGAAAGCCAGCGACACCTGGTTGCTGAGCAGCAGGTCCACGCTCTCCACGCTGCCGGAGGTCTGACGCTCGCGCAGCCACGACGCCGAGGTGCAGATGTCGCCGAGGTTCTTGTACATGGTGGCGTAGGTGCCGCCCTTGCTGCCGGTGGCGACGTTCAGCACGCTGCTGGTCTGGGCCAGCGCCGGGCCGCCGAGGCCCAGCAGCACTGCGCTGCTCAGGGCCAGAGGATTCAAAATCGAGCGCTTCATTTCAGGCCTCCGTAAGGATCGTTGGTGGTGCCGGAACCGGACGAGCCGGAATGGGTCGGGCCAGGACCAAACGAACTCGACGTTCCCGCGCCGCCCAGCGCTCCGGTCTGGTCGAGGTAGATCAGGCCCGCACACAGCAGCAAGATGACCAGCAGCAGCAGGGTCAGCAGGCCGGGGCGTCTCACGGCTTGTCTGTCCTGATGCTGAGCGGCTCTGCGCTGATGGACTCACAGCCGAGGCTGGCCGACAGATCCGGCAGGGGCACGCCGCCCCGGCGCTGCTGATTGGTCGCCTGGGTCAGCAGCGCGGCGTCGAGCAGTTCGGCAGTGCGCCCGGAGCGGCGGGTGATTTCCGACAGGGCCGCCTCGGTGGTGTGCTGCTCCGCAACGCTGAGGCGGGCCACCTGCAAGGCACCGGCCACATTGCCGCGCGCCTCAGCCAGCCGCATGTCGATGCGGGCCTTCTTGATGACCAGATCGAACTCGCGCAGATCGTCTTGCATGGTCGCGTAGTAGGTCTGGGCCTGGGCGAAGGCGGCGTTGCTGGCACCGAGTTCGTTTTGCCAGTTGGCAATGTCGGCTTCCGGCAACTGGCCCCGGCTCTCGTCGATGACCCGCTTGAAGTCTTGCAGGTAGCCGCGCGCGTTGGCGAGCTGCTGGCCCTTCTGCGCGATCAGCTTTTCCATGTCGCCGCGCTTGGCAATTAATGTTTCGATGGGCAGGGCGCGGGCCACCGTTTCCTCGACCTTGGTGCGGGTCGCCCGCAGGCCCAGCAGAATGGCGGGCCACAGCACCACGAAGGCCACGACGGCAATGATGAAAGCGGCAATGGTCACGGTGGTCAGCGCCACGTTGAACACGGCGATGGCCGCGCCTGCAATGGCCGCCAGCACCAGCACCCCGAGAATGGTCGTGACGATGATGCTCGGCCCCGATCTGGTGGTCTGGATATTCTGCGTGCCGGGTTTCTCGATCATGACATTCCTCCCCATTCACTCGGTCTCTCCACAGACTTGGCCTACTTTGGTTCAGAATACGCGGCCCGGCTGCCTAACGTTTCAACCCGCACACGGGCAAACCAAAAAAACGCCCACCCACTGGGGGCAGGCGCACGGACACAGCGGCAGGGCTAGGCACTCAGGTACTGCGAATAGCTCTTGCGGAACTTGATCACCTTGGGAGTGATGACCGCCGCGCAATACGGCTGGGTGGGGTTGTTGGCGAAATACTGCTGGTGGTAGTCCTCGGCCACATAAAACTGACTGGCCGGTTCCAGGGTGGTCACGATGGCCCTGTCATAGACGTGCTGGGCGCTCAGGTCGTCAATGAAGGCCTGCACCTCGGCCTTCTCGGCTTCCGACTGGTAGAACACGGCGGAGCGGTACTGGGTGCCCACGTCGTGGCCCTGGCGGTTGAGCTGGGTAGGGTCATGGGTGGCGAAGAAGATGCCCAGCACATCCTTGTAAGGAATGACGCTGGGATCAAAGGTCAGGCGCACTGCCTCGGCGTGGCCGGTTCTGCCGGTGCAGACCTGGGCGTAGCTGGGACTGGCGACCTCGCCGCCGATGTATCCGCTCTCGACTTTGTGAACGCCCTTGACGTTCTCGAACACTGCCTCGGTACACCAGAAGCAGCCGCTGGCGAGGATGGCCGTTTGAAGGTTGGGTGAATCAGTCATGGAATCAGTCTGCCGCGCCGGGGAGGGCGACAAGGCGGGAAGTGGCACCTTTGGAGCTTGAGGAAACTTTAGTCAATTCGGCTGAGCGAGGCTACCCGGTAAACCGGCCCAGCACATCCGCTCAGTGAATCAACAGACGCGCCGACACCAGCAGCACGATCAGGGCGTAAATCACCTTGATGAAGGCCGAGCCGCGCAGCATCGCCAGGCGCGCGCCCACATAAGCGCCCAGGGCGTTGGCCGCGCCCATCGGCAGCCCGATCCAGAAGATCATCTTGCCGCCCAGCAAAAAGAAGATGAACGCACCCACGTTGGTGGCGAAATTGATGGCCTTGGCGTTGCCCGACGAGCGGATCAGATTGAAGCCCGAGAGCGTGAACAGGAACATCAGAAACGTGCCGGTGCCAGGGCCGATGAAGCCGTCGTAGAGGCCAACGACCAGCGTGCCGGGCAGGGTCAAAGCCAGTACCTTGCCGGTCAGACCAGGGTAGCGGTCTTCTAATCCGAACTTCTTATTGACGATCACCAGCACGCCCACGCCCAGGATGACCACCGCCACCAGATTCTTAAAGACATTGGGGTCGACGAAATGCACCAGATACGCGCCCAGCGCACTGCCGACAAGGGCCAGCGGAATCAGGCGCAGGATCAGCGGCCACTCGATATGCCCGGCCCGTCCGTACTGGAGCGTGGCGCTGCCCGAGCCAAAAATCGCCAGCAGTTTGTTGGTCGCCACTGCCTGCGCGGGCGGCAGGCCCATAAAAAACAGTGTGGGCAGCGTGATGGTGCCGCCGCCGCCCGCCACCGCATCGATAAATCCAGCGAGGAAGGCCAGCGGCAGGCCATAGAGGAGAACGGTCCAGTCGGGCATCCGCAGGAGTATAGGGGCGGCGGCACACTGAAAGCCGTGACCTCAGCAGGAACAGCCAGCACCCGCCTGACCGTGCTGCGCGGCAATTCGGAGTCGGGTGAGGGTTCAGCGGCCAGGGCTTTGCGCAAGCAGTTGAGCCGCCGCCTGGCCGGGGTGGAGCAGGCTGGCTTGCAGCGCACCGTACCGAGAGAACTCGGCGTGGCGGGCGGCGTCATGCTCAGTCTGATCGAGCAAACCGTGAAATCTGCTCCCGATTACATCCACCTCGTCGTGCGGAAAGGCAGGCTGAACGCCGGGCACTGTACGCTGACGCGGCATCGGGCGTCACGGGGCATCTCCTTCTCACGCCTGACCGGGACACTGAACCATGAACCGATTGCGCCTGGGCTTATTCGCAGGTATGTCGACGCTGAGCACCCTGACCTTCGCCGCGCCCTACCAGGCCAGCAGCGGCCAGGTTACCTTCGCTTACCGGGTCATCATCGTGCCCGTTCAGGGCAAGACCGCCCAAGTCAGCGCCGCACTGGACATCGATCCCGACGACCTCGCCAGTGCTGGCGGCACGGTGAGGGTGAATGTGGCTTCACTCAAAACCGGCAACACTCTGCGCGACGACCACATGGCCGGAGCGCTGGGAGCGGCCCAGTTCAGGGACGCCGTGTTCACGCTGACGAATGTGCAGGGGCTGGGACGTTTGCCCGAAGGCCAGGCGGTCAGCAGCACCGTCAATGGACAGTTGAGCCTCAAAGGAGTCACTCAGCCGCTGAGCGCCCCGGTCAAGCTGACACGCCAGGGCAACAGCATCGCCGTGGCGACCCAGTTCAAGTTCAATCCGCACGACTTCGGCGTCAATTACCTCGGCGGTGCGAGCAGCATCGCGGTGAATATCAGTTTCAAGTTACAGACACCGTAAAGGGACGCAGAAGCGGTGCGGCCCTCAGCGCCCGGCAATCTTGATGCGCCGCTCCAGCTGATCGGTAAACAGGGTCATGACGGTGGTGAGGGCCAGGTACACGGCGGCCACAGTGGTCAGCACCGGGATCGGCTGGAAGGTCTCGCTGCTGACCCGCGTTCCGGCCAATGTCAGTTCGACCAGCGCGATGGCTGAGGCCAGCGAGGAGTCTTTGAGCAGGGCCACCAGGTTGTTGACCAGCGGCGGCACCACCACCCGCAGTGCCTGCGGCAAGATGATGCTGGTCATGGTCTGCGCGCCGCTGAGGCCCAGGCTGCGCGCCGCCTCGCCCTGGCCCCTGGGAATCGCCTGGATGCCCGCCCGGATGACCTCGGCGTTGTAGGCCCCCACGTTGAGCGAGAGCGCGACCACCGCCGACCAGAACTCGTTGAGCTGCACATTGATGCCGATGGTTTGCAGTAAGGGCGGCAGCGCGTTGTAGACGAACAGAATCTGGACCAGCAGCGGCGTGCCGCGCACCAGCCAGATGAAAACCCCCGCTGGGGCACGCACCCAGCCGCTGTCACTCGTCCGCATCAGGCCCGCCAGCAGGCCCACCGCCAGCCCGATCAGGCCCGAAACGACGGTCAGCAGCAGGGTGATCCGCGCGCCGTCCACGAACAGGCTGGCCCGCGAACCGATGGGTTCAGGCATGATCCGCAGCACGGCACTGATCAGCAAAAACAGCAGGTAAAAAGCGACGCCCGCGCCGAGCAGCCACAGCAGCAGCGTCCAGCCGCCTAGCGGTTGAGACCTCGGTACGGCGGGTTTGGGGGCCGGGGCGCTCAAGGCTGTCTCCAGCCGCTCGAATCCATTCTGGTCTGGTCCTGACGCCCGCAGTCGTTGTGCATTCGGGATACTATCTCACAATTTGCCGATGCAAACGAAAAACGCCCGACTTCCTGAATGCGGAAGCGGGCGCGGGCGCGGCCTGACGCTCAGGCCAGGAACTTCAGCTCAGCGGCAACGAATGTCCTGGCCGAAGTACTGGTTGCTCAGCTTGGCGTAGGTGCCGTTGTTTTCGAGCTTGGCCAGGCTGGCGTTGAGTTCCTTGACCAGGCTCTCGTTGCCCTTCTTGACGGCCATGGCGATTTTTTCCTGGAACAGCAGATCGCCCTGCACCAGCTTGCCAGGCATGGACTTGACGGCGTCCAGACCCAGGAACTTGTCGCTCACCCAGGCGTCAGCGCGGCCCGCCATCAGCGCGGCCTCGGCGTCGGTGTCCTTGGGGAAGGTCTTGACCTCCTTGACGCCCTTGATCTTGCTGACGTTATCGAGGTAAGTGGTACCAACCTGCACCGCCACTGTCTTGCCCACCAGATCAGCCGCCGTCTTGGGACCGCCGGGCTTGCTGATAATGGCCCCGCCAGTGCAGTAGTGCGGGTCGGAAAAGTCCACGGCCTTGGCGCGCTCGGGGGTGATGCCGTGCGAGGCGATGACAAAATCGTAGCGGTCCTGGCCCAGCCCGATCAGCAGGTTGTCGAACGGCTGGGTGATCCACTCGACCTTGACGCCGAGCTGCTTGGCGATGGCCGTGCCCAGATCGACCTCGAAGCCGGTCAGCTTCTTGCCCTCGAAGTAGTTGAACGGCTTGAACGCGCCCTCGGTGGCAATCTTGATGGTACCCGAAGCCTTGATCTGGTCCCAGGTGCGGGCCTGGGCGGCGGCGGCGAGAAGCGTCAGGGTGGTCAGGGCGAGGATGGTTCGTTTCATAGTGGGCCTCCTGAGTAAGACCGGAGCGGCTCGGCGACCCGCAGGGTCAGTCGTGGGAATGATGACAATTTAGCGCATGGCGGTGAGGAGCAGGCGCAGTCGGGCGTCAGGGGAGGGTCAGGCCGGACCACGCCGGAGTCGGGGCAGCCGCAGCACAGAGCGATCACACCATAAAAAAAGCCGACCCCGATGAAGGGGCCAGCATTTTCGGCGCTCAGGCCAGAGAGGTGGCCAGATGCTTCAGTCGTCCGCCGAGACGACGACGGTTTCCTTGGCCATGTTGACCTGATTCCCGGCGCGGCCCGCAACACCCTCGTTGCTGTCGGCCTGACCACGGGTGCCCATCGGCTTGCCCCGGTCAATCGCCAGTTCGGTGCTGGTGTCGAAGGCGTGCAGGCGGGCATTGTCCACGAGAATGTCTACCACGTCGCCGGGCTTGATGTGGGCGTGGCCCTCGACCTTGGCCACCATCGTCTGCCCGTTAATTTCGAGCATGAAATCGGTCTGCGCGCCCAGCGGCTCGACGACCAGCACCTTGCCCTGAAGGAAGTTCTCGCCCTCGGGGATGTTGCTCATGCCGCGCACGCCGATATGCTCAGGACGAATGCCCATGAACACTTCCTTGCCCTCGTAGGCCTTGATGCTCTCGGCCAGCGGCCCGCGCGGGGCCACTTTGGAGCTGCCCACGACAAACTGGCCGCCGGTCACGCGGGCGGTCAGGAAGTTCATCGAGGGGCTGCCGATAAAGCCCGCCACGAACTTGTTCTGGGGGTAATCGTAGAGGTTCAGCGGAGAATCGACTTGCATCATCACGCCGTCTTTCATGACCACGATGCGGTTGCCGAGCGTCATGGCCTCGACCTGATCGTGCGTCACGTAGATGATGGTGGTGCCGAGGCGCTGGTGAATCTGGCTGATCTGCGACCGCACTTCCACGCGCAGCTTGGCATCGAGGTTGGAGAGCGGCTCGTCCATCAGGAAGACTTTCGGCTCGCGCACGATGGCGCGTCCCATCGCCACGCGCTGACGCTGACCGCCGGAAAGTTCTTTCGGCTTGCGGCCCAGCAGATGCTCGATCTGCAAAATCTTGGCGGCGTCGCGCACCCGCTTGTCGATTTCGTCTTTGGGGGTCTTGCGGAGCTTCAGGCCGAAAGCCATGTTCTCGTACACGTTCATGTGCGGGTAGAGCGCGTAGTTCTGAAACACCATGGCGATGTCGCGGTCTTTGGGCGGCACATCGTTGACCACCCGGTCACCAATCTTGAGCACGCCGTCCGAGATGTCTTCCAGGCCCGCGATCATCCGCAGGGTGGTGGACTTGCCGCAGCCCGACGGCCCGACGAACACCATGAACTCGCCGTCCACGACGTCCAGGTTAAAATCCGCCACCGCAACGTTCTTGGCGCTGTAGCGCTTGTATACGTGTTCCAGAGTCACTTCTGCCATGATTGCGCCTACCTTTAGCCCCGTCTCTGCGCCGTGAGCATCCTCGGCGAATTGGGGTACATGAAGAGAATGCCTATTGCTTTTTCCTGGGCCAACCGGACATTGAGAGTATACGGCGGGGCTGAGGGTGTGACAAGAGTGTGACAGACGAATGCAGGCGGCCTGACCTGCCAAAGGCAGCGCCCCGAACGGGAAGTGTTCGGGGCGCTTGACCTGCTGGCGCTGCTCTCCGTGTGCTGGCTTCAGCCCGCCTGCATCCGGAAGATGAACTTGCTGACCTCGGCCTTGAGGGTATCCACCATCTCGTTGAACATGTTGGTGGCCTCAAACTTGTACTCGGTGAACGGATCGCGCTGGCCGTAGCCGCGCAGGCCGATGCCCTGCCTCAGCACGTCCATGCCGTGCAGGTGCTCCTTCCAGTGCTGATCGACCACTTGCAGCAGCACGTAGCGCGAGAGCTGGTTGAGGGTCGCTGCGCCCATCTCGGCCTTGCGGGCGTCAAAGGCGTCGGCGGTGGCTTCCAGCAGGGCGCGGTGGGCTTCCTCGGGCGGGCGCTGCTGCATGCTGGCAAAGTCAAAGCCCTCCAGCTGCGGCACGGCGTCGAGCAGGGCGGCTTGCAGGCCCTCCATGTCCCAGTCGTCGTGGTCGGATTCCAGCGGCGCGAACTCGGCCAGCTGCATTTCCACGAAATCGGCGATCATACCCTCGATGCTTTCTTCCACTTCCTCGTCCGGCCCCAGCAGCACTTCGCGGCGCTGCGAGTAGACGGTCTCGCGCTGCTTACTCATCACGTTGTCGAATTCCAGCAGTTGCTTGCGGGTCGAGAAGTTGCGGTCCTCGACGCGGGCCTGGGCTTTCTCGATGGCCCCGGTGACCATCCGCGCCTCAATCGGCTGGGTGTCGTCCATGCCGAGGCGGTCCATCATGCCGACCACCCGGTCATTGGCGAACAGCCGCATCAGTTCATCTTCAAATGACACGAAAAACCGGCTGGAACCGGGATCGCCCTGCCGCCCGGCACGTCCACGCAACTGGTTGTCGATGCGGCGCGACTCGTGGCGCTCGGTGCCGATGATGTGCAGGCCGCCGAGCTGCTGCACCTTGATGTGGTCGGCCTCGATATCGTCCTGAAGTTGCTGGGCCTGCTGCACGAAATCGTCGGTCACGCCGGGAATCGCCCGGCCGAGTTCCAGCACCTGCGGGTCTTTGCGAACAATCGCCGTCATGAAGTTCTCGGCTTCCGGCGAGAACCGGCTGACGCCGAAATTCTGCTCCAGCGCCTCGCCCAGCAGAAATTCAGCGTTGCCGCCCAGCTTGATGTCGGTGCCGCGCCCGGCCATGTTGGTGGCAATCGTGACCTGCTTGCTGCGCCCGGCCTGCGCCACGATGCTGGCTTCCTGCGCCTCGTACTTGGCGTTGAGGACGTTGTGCGGAATCCCGGCTTCCTTGAGCATCTCCGAGAGCAGTTCAGACGTTTCGATGCTCACTGTGCCGATCAGAATTGGGCGCTCAGTCTGGTAGAGCTCCTTGACCTCGTTGACCACGTTCACGAATTTGCCGTGGCGGGTGCGGTAGATCAGGTCGTCGGCGTCGGTGCGGATGACGGGCCGGTTGGTCGGCACCACCAGCACGTCGGAGCCGTAGATGTCGAGGAATTCCTTCTCCTCGGTCTTGGCCGTGCCGGTCATGCCCGCGAACTTCTTATATAAGCGGAAGAAGTTCTGATAGGTGATGGTCGCCAGCGTCTGATTCTCGTTTTCGATCTTGACGTTTTCCTTGGCCTCAATCGCCTGATGCAGCCCCTCGCCGTAGCGGCGGCCCGCCATGCTGCGCCCGGTGAACTCGTCGATGATGACCACCTCACCCTCGGCGTTGACGATGTAGTCGGTGTCTTTCTGGTACATGTCCTTGGCCCGCAGCGCCTGGGTGATCATGTGGGCCTTTTCCATCTGCTCGGGGCTGTAGAGGTCGTCAATGGACAGAAGCCGCTCCAGCTTGGAAATGCCGCCCTCGGTCAGGTGCACGCCCTTGCTCTTCTCGTCCACGGTGTAGTCGCCGGTCGGCTCGGTGCGCTTGCCGGGGTCGGCGGGCTCACCCTTGACCAGGCGCTTGACCAGTTTGGCCATCACGTAGTACTGATCGGTGGCCTTCTCGGCGGCCCCCGAGATGATCAGCGGGGTGCGCGCCTCGTCCACCAGAATGCTGTCGACCTCGTCCACGATGGCGTAGTGCAGCGGCGTAGCGGCCCGCAGCACCAGCTGCTCCCTGGCCTGCGACATGTTGTCGCGCAGATAATCGAAGCCCAGTTCGGAGTTGGTGACGTAGGTGATATCGCAGCCGTAGGCGGCCTGACGCTGCGTGGGGGTCATATCGCGCTGAATGACGCCCACGGTGAGGCCCAGCGCCCGGTAAAGCAGGGCCATTTCCTCGGCCCCCACCCGCACCAGGTAATCGTTGACGGTGACCAGGTGCGCGCCCTTGCCCTCGAGCGCATTGAAGGCCAGTGCCAGGGTCGCCACCAGGGTCTTGCCCTCGCCGGTGCGCATCTCGGCAATCCGGCCCTGGTGCAGCGCCGCGCCGCCGATGAGCTGCACATCGTAGTGGCGCTTGCCGATGGCGCGGCGGCTGGCCTCGCGTATCAGAGCGAAGGCGGGCACCATCACGTCGTCGAGGCTCTCGCCGCCCTCGATGACCCGCGTTCTGAGGGCCATGAAGGCTTCGGCCAGGTTCTCAATTTTCTGGGTTTCTTCCTCCAGCGCATTGACCGGCTGCACCACCGTCTTGATGAGCCGCGCGACATCGCGCTGGTTGTTATCGAACATTTTGTTGAGGACACGAAACATGACATCAGAGTATAGCCTGACGGCGCGGCGCGAGTGAAGCGGATATTAGCGGAGAGGGCACAAGCGATCTGAGTGGGGCAGACTCAAGAGATCGGGGCCGAGTTAGACGTTTGCCAGCGGCGCATACGCCGTCGCCCCGTCGGCCAGCCCGCCCGGCTCGCGGCCTGCCCGGATCGCCGCCGCCCCCGCCAGGGCGATCATCGCGCCGTTGTCGGTGTTGAGACCCTTGCCAGGGAAAACGGCCCGCAGGCCCGACGCACCGAACGCTTCCCGCAACGCCTGATTGGCCGCCACCCCCCCCGACACCACCACCGTCCGGCGGCCCAGATCGTGTGCCGCCCGCAAGGTGACTTTCAGCAGGTGCTTGACCGCCACCGCCTGAAAGCTGGCCGCCAGGTCTTCCCCGCCCGCTCCAGCGCGGTGCGCCAGCAGGGCCGCCGTCTTGAGGCCGCTGAAGCTGAAGTCGTAGCCGCTCTGGCCGGTCATCGGTTCCTTAAACGTGACGCCCTTGGGATTGCCACGCCTGGCCGCCTCCGCGATGGCCGGGCCGCCCGGATAGCCCAGACCCGAGAGCCGGGCGATCTTGTCGAAGGCCTCGCCCGCCGCATCGTCACGGGTCGCGCCGATCAGTCGGTACTCGCCTTCCCGCACCACGTCGAACAGATGGGTATGACCGCCGGAGACCACCAGCGCCAGATATGGCGGCTGCAATTCCGCTTCGCCTGCCGCTGCGAAGATGTGGCCTTCCAGGTGGTGCGCGGCGTAAAACGGAATGCCCAGACCCTGCGCCAGCCCCTTGCCGTACATCAACCCCACCAGCAGCGCCCCCACCAGGCCGGGGCCGGAGGTGGCCGCCACCGCGCCGAGGTCGGCCACGCCGATGCCCGCTTCCTCCAGTGCGTCCTGCATCACCGCGTCGATGCGCTCCACATGTTCGCGGCTGGCGAGTTCCGGCATCACGCCGCCGTAAGCCGCGTGCACCGTCTGACTCCAGATGCGGTTGGCCCGCACCTCCACCTGCCCGCCGGGCTGCAGCGCCACCACGCCCACGCCGGTGTCGTCGCAGGACGTGTCGATGCCCAGAATCAGCAGGGGTTCGTTCGGCGGCTCAGCTTTCACGGGCGGCAGTGTAGCAGAGGTGTTGGCGCGAATTGTTTTTAAAAGGCCGGGGCCGCACCCTGAACGCTGGCGCGGCCCCACTGACCTGTACTACTGTCTGGCGGAGAGGGTGGGATTCGAACCCACGGTACAGTTGCCCATACTTCAGTTTTCGAGACTGACCCATTCAACCGCTCTGGCACCTCTCCAGCGCCGCCCGTACAAAAGCCCTACCCAAAGTCTGCGCGTGAGCGAGGCGAAGTGTAGCACGCGCCCACAGCGCCTTCAAGAGCCGACCCCGGCGGCGCTGCCCCCCACTCCTCCTCCATTCATCGGCGTCAAAGTCGGCGGCGCTACAGTACACGGATGCTCCGCCTCCTTTCGCTGCTGGCCCGCTTCTCCGGCCCCCACCGGCAGCCATGACGACGCCCGAAACCGCCGACACGCCCGCTTCCGAGGCCACCCTTCCGCCTGCCCCGGTGCCCCGCTCGGCCACCCGCAACACCCTGATCGTGATGGCTGGAACGCTCGGCTCGCGCTTATCGGGCGTGGTGAGACAGCAGCTCATCAACGGCTTCGGCAACGAACTGCTCGACGCCTTCACCATCGCCTCGAGGGTGCCCAACCTGTTTCGTGAACTGCTGGCCGAGGGCGCGCTGGTCAACTCTTTTATTCCGGTCTACAAATCGCTCTCTCCCGGCGAGAAAAGCCAGCTGGCCCGCGCCTTTTCCGGTGCCCTGATCGGCCTGAACCTGATCCTGATGGTGGCGGGCATCCTGGCCGCGCCCTGGATCGTCAGTTTGCTGGTCGCCACCAACGCCAACGTGGACATTGGGCTGGCCGTCTACATGACCCGGCTGATGATGCCCTTCCTGACCCTGATCAGCCTGGCCTCGATTGCCATGGGCCTGCTCAACGCCGACGAGCATTTCCGCGAGTCGAGCTTCGCGCCGATTGCCTTCAACGCCGTGTCAATCGTTATTTTGCTGGTTGCCACCGTCCTCTTTCCGCACTCGGCAACCTGGCTGGCGCTCAGCTGGCTCCTGGGCGGGCTGGCGCAACTGCTGGTGCAGCTCCCAGCGCTGGGCAAATACGGCCTACTGCCCACGCCGCAACTGATGACCCACCCGGCGCTGGGGCGGGTGCTGGTGCAGATGGCTCCCTTCACCCTGACCACTGGAGCACGCCAGATTCTCAACATCTATGTGCAGCGGCTGCTGACCAACGCGGCCCACTTTCCGCCGGGCACCGCCTTCGCCTACAGTAACGCCGAAACCCTGTTCACGATGGTCAACGGGCTGTTCGTGGTGAGTCCGGCGCTGGCCCTCTTCCCGCGCTTCTCGCAACTGGCCGCCGACGCCGACTGGACCGCCTTCAAGGCGCTGACCTACAGCACCCTGCGCACCGTGACCTTTCTGGCCGCCCCGGCAAGCGCGCTGCTGGTGGCGCTGGGCGGCTACGCCATCGGCATCTTCGACTTGCGCGGCAACATGCCGCTCGACCGCTTTACTTCCGGCACCCTGATCCTGACCGGCTGGGCGCTGGCGCTGGTGCCCTGGGCCATCAACACCGTGCTGCTGAGGACCTTCTATGCCCGGCAGCGCACCCGCGAGGCGGTGATGGTCAGCGCGGTGGGTTTCCTGCTGGAAGTGCTGCTCTACAACCTGATCGTGCCCCGGTGGGGCCTGATCGGCTTCGGCATCTCCACGACCATCTCGGGCCTGGGGGTAGGCGTCTCACTGATCTACCTCTACGGACGGCAACTCAGCTTCTCGGTGCCGCCGCTGGCGACGTATCTGGCCCGCGTGGTGGGACTGGCCGTCATCGCGGGGATCGTGGCCAAGCTGGTGTCGCTGCCGTTTCCCGCGCCCGGCCCCGGCCAACTGCTGCTGAGTGTGCTGGTGCTGGCACTCGCGGGCGGCGCAGGTCTGCTGAGCTACCTGGGGCTGGCAGCGGCACTCAACGTGGGCCAGGCCAGGGGGCTGATCAGCAGCGTCCGACGGCGAATGGGGCGCTGATCTGCTCAGCACTGCCAGTACGGGGTCCATGAAATGCGGTGGGGAGGCTGAACTTGAAGTGGCTTCCCCTTATTTTTGATTTGGCTCAACTCAACCGGGCAACTTGCCGTGCTTGACTCAGGGTTGTCGATCCGAAGGGCGCAACCATACTCACCTGTAGGCTTTTGTGCATATTGAGCATCTGAGCAGGATCATGGTAGGCTCAACTGGATTCGTGCGGGCTGAGCAGGCCCCGGCACCCCCCGCTCTGTCTCAGGAGAGAAATGCCCAAGAAGGAACGCAAGCGGCTACAAGTGGTGATCAGCGAGGAGCAGGACGCGCTGCTGACCAGAACCGCCTATGAACTCTCCAGCCCCGAGCGCCTCATCTCGAAAAGTGAGGTGGTCCGGTTGGCCATCGAGAAGATTGCCAAGGAACTCGGCGACGGCGAGCAGTTCGACGAGTACCGCGCCCTGCTGGAAGCCGACAACCTGCGAGACGACTGACCTCCTCGGCTGAACCGGGCACACAAGCTGACCTCCCGCACCGGGCAAGCTACACTCAGGCCCTATGCCGCTGACCGGAGGCCGGACCCTGAGCGGGCGCTACCTGCTACATGAACCTATTGGCGAGGGCGGCAGCGCGCAGGTGTTCCGGGCCACCGATTTGCACCTGGGGCGCGACGTGGCCCTCAAGGTGCTGCACGAGCAGGTGCATTTCCTTGACCGCGAACGCTTTTTGCGGGAAGTCAGGATTCTGGCGCGGCTCTCGCACCCTGGCGTGGTGGCCATTCACGATCTGGGCCAGGACGACGGGCGCGATTTTTTCACCATGCCGCTGCTGACCGGCGGGCCAATCAGCTCTTTAGGGCCGCTGGAAGACGCGCCGCAGAGCCTGGAGCGATTCCTCGACGCCGCTGCCTTCGTGTCCAGCGCGCTGGGTCACATCCATCAGGAAGGGCTGGTCCACCGCGACCTGACGCCCGGCAACGTGCTGCTGGGCGAGGACGGGTTGCCGCGCATCATGGATTTCGGGCTGGTCTCGATGAGTGAGCACACCCGCCACCTGACCCGCAGCGGCGTCACGCTGGGCACGCCGCAGTACATGGCCCCCGAACAAGCGCGCGGCAGCGGCGTGGGACCGAGCAGCGACCTCTATGCACTGGGCGCAGTGCTCTACCGGGTGGCCTGCGGCTCGCCGCCGTTTGTCGGCGACAACGACCAGAGCGTTTTGTTTCAGCATGTCTATGAGCAGGTGCCTGACCCGCGCGTCCTCAACCCGGCCATTCCCGACCACATGGCCGAGATCTTGCTGCACCTGCTGGCCAAGAAACCCGAGAACCGCCCGCCCAGCGCGCAGGCGTTGGCCGATTTGTGGGTGCAGGCCAGGGCCGACGCCCGCGCCGGAGCCGCCGCCCAGTACCGGGGCGGACGCACCCGCAGCGGCGCGCAGGCCAGTGGTCCGGCCTGGCCCGCCGAACTGCGCGCCCGCTGGAAGGTGGCGCTGCCCGGCGAGGTCACCTGGCCCTCGGCAGTGGTGGCGCACCAGGGTCTGCTGGCCGTCGGCACCCGCAGCGGCCACCTGGCGCTGGTGAGCAGCAGCGGCGACCTGCACGCCAGCCTTCCAGCGGGCGACGAGGTGACGGCCCCGGCGACCCTGCTGGGCGACAGTGTCATCTACGGCGCGTGGGACGGCGCACTGCGGCGCTCCAGCGTGGACGGCGTGGCCCAGTGGACCCACCAGACCCGCGCCGAGCTGACCGGCGCACCGACCCTGTGGGGAGAGCGGGTGCTGGTCACCTCGCGTGACGGCCACCTGCACGCCGTCAACGCCAGCAGCGGCGAACTGGCCTGGGCCTACCGCACCGACGGGCCGATTGCCGCCTCGCCGCTAATCTGGGGCGGGGCCGCCCTGATCGCCGACGAGAACGGCTGGTTGCACGCCCTGGACGCCGTGAGCGGCACCCAGCTCTGGAAAGTGGAAGTGGGCGTCACCCACGCTACCCCCGCACTGATGCCGCTGGGCAACGGACACAGGCAGCGCGGCGAGGCGGCCCTGATCATCGCCACCTGGAAAGGCGAGGTCCACGCCCTGCATCTGCAAATCAAGGGCGGGCGGGCCAGCCTCGCGCCGGAAGCGGTGCTGTGGAGTTACGACCTCGAAGACGAGGTGTGGGCCGCTCCAGCCGTGCAGGGCGAGACAGTCGTGGTGGCGGGCTGGGGTGGGCAGGTGCGGGCGCTGAGCCTGGAAAGCGGCGACGATGTGTGGGCGCACCGGCTGGAAGGCCGGGTCACAGCCAGCCCGGTCATCAGCGGCGCGCATGTTTATCTGGCGTCCGAGGTGGGCGAACTGTGCGCGCTGAATCTGCACACGGGCCGGGTCGTCTGGCAGCAGCGCGAGAGCGGCGGCGTGCAGGCCACCCCACTGGCCGACGGTGGCAGCCTTTACGTCGCCTTCATGGACGGCACTTTGCGGGCCTACCGCTGACCGTCTCACATCCAGGCGGCCCCGGAGCGCGTATATCTGGATGTACAGTCTTCCGGATCTGCCGCCCAGTGTAATCGCCCAGCGCAAACGCCGCTCTTTCATCTGGAACCAAATTTCATTTGGAGCACAGTCGCCCGGTCTCACTCAAACGAGTAGACCCAACCGTACACGAGATCCAACCCCCCTGTACCTGGAGGAGACCCCTGATGCCCAACCTAGGAATGCCCGAAATTCTCCTGATTCTGGTGGCCGCCCTGCTGATCTTCGGCCCCAAGAAGCTTCCCGACCTGGGCCGCAGCCTCGGCAACGGCATTCGCGAGTTCCGCAAGGGCACCCAGGGCCTCAAGGACGAGCTGGAAGGGAGCTTCAAGGAGGAGAGTGCCCCGGTGGTCGCCGCCGCCAACGCCCAGACCATCCTGGCTCCTGCCGCACCCGCCGCCGTCGTGAACGCGGTTGCGCCAGTGACTGATCCTGTTGCGGCCGCTCCCGTCAACCTGCACAAGGAAGGCGAGGCGCACCAGGCCTGATCACTTCAACTCAACAAGGGGCCGCGCCGATCTGGCTGGCCCCTTTTTTGATGTCCAGGGTTTACTTCACTGTGAAGGGCAGGCTATAGAGCGTCGGGTTGGGGCTGGTCTGCTCGCTGGAGTAGCGTAGCTCGTACTGGCCTGGCTGATCAGGCAGGCTCAGGCTGCCGGGGTTGCCGCTCTGGGTGTAGAAGTACTGGGTGTAGGTGCCCACCGGATCGCCTTTCTTGACGATGGTCACGTAGTCGCCAGGGTTGTTCGGCCCGGTCCACTTGATCTGCACACTGCCGCCGTGCGGGCCGCTGGCGGGGGCTTCGAGCTTGTAGCTGCTGGCGGTCAGGGTGATGGGCCGGGTAAACAGGGTCGGGTTGGGCGAGGTGCCCTCGGTGGAGTAGCGCAGTTCGTACTCGCCGGGCGCGGGCGGCGTCTGGAGGCTGCCGGGGTTGCCGCCCTTGGTATAGAAGTACTGGGTGTAGGTGCCCACCGGATCGCCTTTCTTGACGATGGTCACGTAGTTGCCGGGGTTGTTCGGCCCGGTCCACTTGATGCTGAGCTTGCTGCCTGCCGGAGCGGTGGCGGGCGCATCGAGATTGTAGGCGCTGGCCGTCAGGGTGATCGGCACGCTGGCGAGCGTGGGGTTGGGGCTGACCCCCTCGGTGGAGTAGCGCACCTCATACTCGCCCGCCGCCGAGGGCGTCAGGAGCGCGTGGGGGTTGCCGTCACGGGTGTAGAAATACTGGGTGTAGACACCGACGGGCGTTCCCTTAGGCACGATGGTCACGTAGTTGCCCGCATTGTTGGGGCCGGTCCACTTCACCTGAATCTGGCTGCCCGCCGGGGCCGTCTGCGGCACTTCGAGGGCGTAGCTGGCCGCCGTCACCTGAAGGGCGCGGCTGGCAAAGGTACGCGGAGAATTGTCGCTGGAGTATCTGAGTTCGTAGTCGCCCGGCGTGAGCGGCACATCCAGCTTGCCAGGGTTGGCCTCTTTGGTGTAGAAGTACGAGGTGTAAGTGCCCTCGGCAGCCCCTTTGGGCACAACGGTCACGTAGTCGCGGTCATTGTTGGGACCGGTCCACTTCACCTGAATCTGGCTGCCGCCGACCGCGCTGGCCGGGCCGTCCAGGCTGGTTGCCGTCCGCTGGGGCGTGAACGGTGCGCTGCGGCCCACCACCCGCGTGCTGCCGTCGGGGTTGGCGAGCAGGTAGCGGGCCTCGTACTCGATTTGCTCATCCGGCACCGTGAGTTGCAGGCTGCCCGACGCGCCCGTCACATACTGGTAATCGAGGTAGGCGCTGTCGGGGTCGGTCTTCTGGGCAATGGTGACCCAGTTGCGCGCGCCCGCCGGGGCCGCCGAGAAATTGATGGTCACCTTGCCGCCCGCCACTGGGGGGATGGGCGACACGTCGAGTTTGACGGCCCCCACCTTGCCGACTTCGAAGGTAAAGGCGTTGGGTGAACCGACGGCCACGCTCAGGCCGCCGAACTGCTGCGTGCCCGATTCGGCGCTTTCCACCTGCGCCGAGTAGAGGCCCGGCATCAGCGACCCGCCGTAGCTGCCGCCGCTGGCCGTGAGCGCCGTGGCCGGGCCGCCCAATACTGCCTGGAAGCTGACTTTGGCCCCCAGCGTGAGCGGAGCGCCGCCGGAGGTCAGCTTAACCGTCACCGGCAGCAGCGCCGACACCGGCTTGACGACCTGCTGGGTGGCGCGGCCCAGTGCCGAGGCGAGTTGCGCGCCCGACTGCACGTTCTCGAAGGTGCCGATACCCGCAAAACTCTTCCTGGCCGTGTCGCTGAGGTCGATGCCGATGATCCGCAGATCAACCTCGATGCCGCGCTGCTTGAAGGCGTCCAGCACGCTGCCGAGTTTGCCGCCACAGGATTCCTGGCCGTCGGTGACCAGCACGATCAGTTTCTTGCTGGCGTCGTTGGGAAAGTCGAGCGCCGCCTGCTGAAGCGAGTAGGCAATCGGGGTGGCTCCCCTGGGCCGGGTCTGGGCGACCTGGGCTTGCAGGGCCGCCCGGTTGACGCCCTGCATCGGCAGCACCAGGACCGAGTCGGTGCAGGCCGCCGCACCGGAGGCCACCTGCGCGCCGTAGATTCTCAGGCCCACATTCAGACCGGGGTCGTCCGGCAACCCGGCAATGAAGCTCTGCAACACGTCCTTGGCGACGTTGATACGGCTCTGGCCGTCCGGCAGGCGGCTGAACATGCTGCCTGAGGCGTCCAGGATGAGCTGAACCGAGGTGGCGACCTGCGCCTGCGCCAGGCCGAGGCCCAGCGTCAGCGTCGTGAGGGCCAGCGAAACGAGGAAGCGTGAGCGCATGAGGAGACCTCCAGAACACTGCAGAGTGGGGGCGGAGTTCAGCGGCCAGGCACAGCTCAGAGAACAGCTCAAATGTAAGTTTAATGACCACCTTAACACTTCTAAGGTTTGGTCGGCAGCCCCGATGTAGGCGATACTGACCGGATGCTCTCTCGGCCCGCTTCCACACAACCTCCCGGCCCTTCCCGGCCCTTACCGCTCTCGACCCAGGCCGCGCCGCTGTCGGGCAGCTTGCTGCGCTGGCTGGAGCAGACCGGACAGCGGCTGAACGACGCAGGCAACGCGGACCTTCAGACCCTGGTATTCGTGCTGCGGCTGCACCCCCACCGCCGGGGCCGCGCGGTGCTGGCCGTGCAGGTGCGCCGGGCGGTGCGCGAGGGAGCAGACTTCCGGCTGGGCAGCATCTTCAAATTGCCTTACGCCCTCAGATACGACCTTTCCGGCAGCGCCCGCGACCTGCCGATTTATGCCCGTCGCGATCACGCCGCCCTGCGCCTGCTGGCCAGCAGCGCCGTCAGCGGCCTGATTGGCAGCGAGGAAGCGCTGTTTCTGGACGACACACCGCTGGGTAGCGTGATTCTGGACACGCTGCTGGCCAGCGGACGGCTCCTATGGGAAGAGACCCTGGGGGTCTTCTCGCCCGGCCCGGCCCTCACCAACACACTCGGCTGGCAGTTTGACAGCGAGGGCGTGCAGCGGCCCGTGCAGCAGCTTCCGCCGGGCGCGCAGGTACTGCCGGTGGAGCCGCCCTGGTACCGCCGCGAGCAGCAACTGGGCCGCATCGTGACCTCGCTGCCCGCCGAGTTGGAGAGCGCCTTCCTGGGCAGCCCGCCGGTGGTGGCGCAGGAGGCCGACGCGCTGGGCCGCGCCATCCGCGAGCAGTTCGGCGCTCAGTTGCCCGCGCCGCGCCCGGTGGAGGTCCGCTCGGCAGCGCAGCCCTATCAGGCCCTGCTGCGGCTGGGGTACCGACCGCTGTCCGCCCAGCGCAAGCACGCCTACGGCCCGATGCCCAGCAAGCAGCCGCAGGGCGTGGCCGAACTGCTGCACCTCTACGGCAATTCTCCCTGGCAGATGGCCCGGCCCCGCTTCGAGCTGGGTGAGGATGGCAGCGGTGTTCTGACGGTCTCTGCCCGCGACCTGGGGGCCGAGCGCCGCGCCACCCAGGCCCTGACCCGCGCCGGGCTGAAGAAGCTGGGCAAACTGCTGCCGCCCAACCAGAAACTGCTGTTCAGTGCCGACGCCAGCGTGCTGGGCTTTGCCAGCGAGTCCGAGTGGCTCACCTTCATGCGTGAGCAACTGCCGTTCCTAGAAGAGAAAGGCATCCGGGTGGAGATCGGCCCCGAGTTTCCCTATCACCTGGCCGAGATCGAGGACTGGTACGGCGAAACCGAGCAGGACGGCGGCTGGTTCACGCTCGATCTGGGCGTCATCGTGGGCGGCGAGCGCCTGAGCCTGTTGCCTATTCTGGTGAATCTCATTGCCACCCGCAGCGACCTGCTCAGCAGCGAGGCCCTCGCCGCACTACCCGACGACGAACTGCTGTTCGCGGCCCTGCCGGACGGCCGCAGGTTGCCGCTGCCCGCCGGACGGGTCAAGACCATTCTGGGCGTGCTGGTCGAGCTGAATCTGCGCGAGTTGCCGGAAGGCCCCCTACGGCTGCCGCTCCTCGACGCGGCCCGGCTCTCACAGCTCGAAGAAGCACTCAGGGGACGCTGGGTCGGGGCGGAGCAGCTTCTGGCACTCGGACGGCGGCTGCGCGACTTCTCCGGCATCGCGCCCGTGAGCGCCCCGGCTGGCCTGCGGGCCGAGCTGCGGCCCTACCAGCTCCAGGGCCTGGCCTGGCTACAATTTCTGCGCGAGTACGATCTGGGCGGCATTCTGGCCGACGATATGGGGCTGGGCAAGACGGTTCAGGCGCTGGCCCACCTCCTGACCGAGAAGAATGCAGGCCGCGCCGACCGCCCCAGCCTGGTCGTCGCGCCGACCTCAGTGCTGGACAACTGGCGTAGCGAGGCCGCCCGCTTCGCACCGGAGCTGAGGGTGCTGACCCTGCACGGCCCGCAGCGCAGGGCCGACTTCGAGCGTATTCCCGACTTCGATCTGGTGCTGAGCACCTATCCCCTGCTGCCGCGTGACGTGGACGCGCTGGGAGCACACGAATACCATCTGATCATCCTGGACGAAGCGCAGAACATCAAGAACGCCCGCACGGCAGCCACCAAAGCGGCGGGCAGCCTGAGGGCGCGTCACCGTCTGTGCCTCACCGGCACGCCGCTGGAAAACCACCTGGGCGAGCTGTGGTCGCAGTTCAACTTCCTGATGCCGGGCCTGCTCTATTCCGAGAAAGTCTTCGGGCAGCTCTACCGCACGCCTGTCGAGAAGCAGGGCGATCTGCACCGCAGAGCCGCGCTGGCCGCCCGCGTGAGGCCCTTCCTCCTGAGGCGCGAGAAGAGCGAGGTGGCCCGCGAACTCCCGCCCAAGACCGAGATTCCGGTGCGCCTCTCGCTCGAGAACGACCAGCGTGATCTCTACGAGACGGTGCGGATGACCATGCAGGACAAAGTGCGAGAGGAACTCGCCGCGCGTGGCCTGGCGCGCAGCACCATCGCGGTGCTGGACGCACTGCTCAAACTCAGGCAGGCCGTCACCGATCCGAGGCTGGTCAAGCTCGACGCGGCCCGAAAGGTCAGGAGCAACGCCAAGCTCGACTGGCTGCGGGTCAATCTGCCGCAGATGGTCGAGGAGGGCCGCCGGGTGCTGATCTTCAGCGCCTTTGCCAGCCTGCTGGGCTTACTGGAAGACACCCTGAGCGAGCTTGCTCTCCCCTACGCCAAGCTGACCGGGCAGACCAAGAACCGCGCCGCGCAGATCGAGTCGTTTCAGGGCGGCGAGAAAGCGGTGTTTCTGATCAGTCTCAAGGCGGGCGGCGTGGGCCTGAACCTGACAGCCGCCGACACAGTCATCCACTACGACCCCTGGTGGAACCCCGCCGCCGAGAACCAGGCCACAGACCGGGCCTACCGCATCGGGCAGGACAAACCCGTCTTCGTCTACAAGCTGATCGCGGCAGGCAGCGTCGAGGAGCGCATTCTGGAGATGCAGTCTCGCAAGGCCGCGCTCTCGCAGGGCATCCTCGGCACGGGTCTGAGCGACGCGAGTCAACTCAGCACCAGGGACCTGGACAACCTGTTCGCCCCGCTGCAAGACGCGGACGCGGCTGAGGAAGGTCAGCCGGACTGAGGAGTCGCCCAGCCGGGGTCCAGGTGACAGTGAAGCCAGGCCTACCCTGGCCGGGGGCCGACGCCCCGTAGACTCCTCGGCATGACCCAGATTGCTCCCCCCACTTCCCCACCCACCCGCCAGCAGACGCCCGAGCAAGTGCGCGCCTTTTTTGACGCCCACCGCACCGTGCGCCAGTATCAGCCATACGCCATGCCCGCAGAGCACCTCGACACCATTCTGTACGCCGCCCAGCGTGCGCCCACCGACGCCACCGCCCAGCTCTACTCGTTCGTGCGGCTGACCGGCGAGACCAAAGCGAAAGTCGCCGAGCTGACCACCAACGCCCACATCGCCTCGGCTGCCGAGAGCTTCGTCATCTGTCTGGACACCCGGCGGGTGCGCAAGCTGATTGAGGTGGCCGGGTACACACCGGGGGAATCGCCCGCCATCGATGTTCACTTCGGCATTGGCGACGCGGTACTGGCGGGCCAGAACATGCTGACGGCTGCTGAGATGCTGGGCTACCAGGGCTGCTGGATCGGCGGCGTGATGAACGGACTGGCCGAGATCGTCGGGTTGCTGAAGCTGCCGGAAATGGTCTTACCGTTCGCCGCCCTGACGATTGGCCGCAGCGCCGAAGAGACCCCGCACCGCCCCCGACTGCCCCGCGCACTGGTCATTCATGAGAACACCTACCAGGACGGCACGCCGGGCGAACTCGCAGCCGCCACCGCGCAGATGAATCCCATCGCCGCAAGGCCCGGCAAGGACGGCGACTGGGCGCGGCTCCTGAACGCTTACTTCGGCGTGGGCGGCAGCATGGAGAAGCGCGAGGTGGCGCTGCGAGAAGTCCTGAAAGCGCAGAACTTGTGGGCCGGGGAGTAGCGGCCAAACAGATCGGACACAAGGGACGTTCCCTTGAGCGAAATGGCACCAGAACAATGTGGGCCGGTGTTAGGGTTGGCTGATATCGGTGGCCTCTGCACGCCGCCGGAGGAGGCCCACATG
The DNA here is from genome assembly GCF_025244745.1 of Deinococcus rubellus. Taxonomy (NCBI): domain Bacteria; kingdom Thermotogati; phylum Deinococcota; class Deinococci; order Deinococcales; family Deinococcaceae; genus Deinococcus; species Deinococcus rubellus. Next base: position 979,184 of record NZ_CP104213.1, on the reverse strand, counting down.
CAATCTGAATTCATCCAGCATCTGTTCGACCTCAGCGGCAAGGTGGCTGTCGTGACCGGCGGGGGCAACGGCATTGGCCGGGCCTGTTGCCTGACGCTGGCCCAGGCCGGAGCGGCGGTGGCCATCGCCGACCTCAAGCTGGCCGACGCGCAGGCAGTGGCCGCCGAGATCACCGCGCAGGGGGGCCGGGCCATCGCGGTGGCCTGCAACGTGACCGTCGACGCAGACCTGGTAGCGCTCGTGGAGCGCACGGTGGCTGAGCTGGGCGGCCTGCACATCCTGGTCAACAACGCCGGGGGCGGCGGGGCGGGACGCGAAAATCCTTTCAAGATCAGCGTGGACGACTTCGCAAAGGTCTTCGCGCTCAATGTGTTCAGCGCCTGGCGACTGGCGCAACTGTGCGTGCCCCACATGAAGGAGGCAGGCTACGGCTCGGTCGTCAACATCACCTCGATGGCGAGCATCAACCGCAGCGCCAACATCAGCGCCTACGCCTCCTCCAAGGCGGCCATCAACCATATGACGGCCAACCTGGCGATGGATTTTGGCCCCGAGGTCCGCATCAACGCCGTCGGCCCCGGCGCGACCCGCACCCAAGCCCTGTCCACGGTCCTGACACCCGAGATCGAGGCGCGGATGCTGGCCCACACGCCGATCAAGCGCCTGGGCGAACCGGACGATATTGCCGGGGCAGTGCTGTATTTCGCCGCGCCCATTTCAAGCTGGGTCAGTGGGCAAACGCTGTTCGTCAACGGCGGCGGTGTTCAGACGCTGGACTGAGGCGCTAGCTTAGGGGGGTGACCCATTCCGACTACGACCTGACCACCCTGGCCGCCCGCTCCGGCGAGGAAGCCCGCCCCAACGCCTCCGTTCCGCTGGCCGAGCCGATCTACCAGTCGACGGTCTACGCCTACCCCGACCTGGACGCGCTGGAAGAGAGCATGAGCGGGCGGCAGCCCAGCAGCTTCTATTACCGCAACGGCACGCCCAATGCGGGCACACTGGAGCGGGCGCTGGCGGTGCTGGAGAACACCGAGGCGGCGCTGGTGGCGGCCAGCGGCATGGCGGCCATCTCAGCGGCGCTGCTGGGCGTGCTCAAGGCAGGCGACCACATCATCACCGACGCCCGCGTGTATGGGGTCAGCTACGCGCTACTGGCCGAGGAATTTCCGCGCCTGGGCATCGAGACCAGTTTCGTGGACGCCTGTAACCTGGACGAGGTCGAGGCCGCCATCAAGGCCAACACCAAGGTCATTCACGTGGAAAGCCTGACCAACCCGCTGCTCACCGTGCCGGACGTGCCCGCGCTGGCCGAACTTGCCCACCGCCACGGCGCGGTGCTAAGCGTGGACAACACCTTCGCCAGCCCCGCTGTGTTCCGGCCCGCCGATCACGGGGCCGATCTGGTGACCCACTCGGTCAGCAAGTACCTCAGCGGCCACAGCACGGCCTTCGGCGGCGTCGCCTGCGGGCGGGCCGACCTGATCGCCCTGGCCCGCACCCGGCTGCTGCGGCTGGGCGGTACCATCAGCGCCTTCGACGCCTGGATGACCATGCAGGGCCTGAAAACCCTGGGCCTGCGGATGCGGGCGCACTCCGGCAACGCCCAGGCGGTGGCCGACGTACTGTCCAACCACCCGCGCGTCAGCCGGGTCTACCATCCGGGCCTGAGCAGCCACCCGCAGTTCGTGCGCGCCGCTGAACTCTTCCCGCACGGCTTCGGCGGCATGCTCAGCGCCGACATCGACGACGCGCCAGGCTTCGTCAAGGCGCTGGCCGGGAAAATTCCGCTGGCCCCAAGCCTGGCCGACGTGCAGAGCACACTCTCGTGGCCCTGGGGCACCTCGCACCGGGCGCTGAGCGAGCAGGAACGCCGCCGACTGGGCATCACGCCGGGGCTGCTGCGAATCTCGATCGGCATTGAGGACGTGAACGACATTCTCAGCGACCTCGAGGGCGCACTGGGGTAGGCAACTTCTGGAAACGGCGCGGTCAAGTCGCTACCCGTCACTCTCCCCACACGGCAGCCGCACCGTGAACTCGGCTCCGCCCTGCGGATGATTGCGCGCCTCGATCTGCCCGCCCTGCGCTTCGGTGAGGGCGCGGGCAATCGCCAGTCCCAGGCCGCTGCCGCGCTGCCCGGCGGGGTCGCGGCTGCGGCTGGCGTCGGCCCGGAAGAAGCGCTCGAAGGCCCGTGACAGGTCGTCCGGCTGGAAACCAGGCCCGTGATCGCGGACTTGCAGCACAGCCCACTCGCCTTGCCGCCCGGCGCTGAGGTCCACTTCACCCGGCGCGGCGTAGCGCAGGGCATTGCCGATCAGGTTGTGCAGCACCAGGGTCAGGCGGTCCGGGTCGGCGTAGATCGGCACCGGCTGGGGCGCGTCCAGGTGCAAGGTCACAGCGGCGGCCTGGGCCTGCGGCGCATATGCGGCGGCGACCCCGCCGAGCAGAGCGGCGGCGTCAAGGCGCTGCGGATGAAAGTCCATCGCGCCGCTCTCGGCCAGGCTGAGCGTTCGCAGGTCGGTGACCAGCCGGGCGAGCAGCAGCACTTCGCCGTGCAGCCGCGAGAGTCCAGCGTCGTCGGCGGGATTGACGCCGTCCTGCATGGCCTCAATCTCGGATCTGAGCACCGAGAGTGGAGTCCGTAGGTCGTGGGCGATGTCGGCCATCAGGCTTCTGCGCCAGGCTTCCTGACGGGCCAGACTGGTGGTCAAGGTATTGAAGGTCAGGGTGAGGTCGCGCACCTCATCCCGGCGGCGCGGCACCGGCAACTGCACGTCGCGCTCGCCCGCTTCCAGCCGCAGCGCCGCGTCGGCCAGCCGCGAGAGGGGCCGGGTGATCTGCCGGGTGACGGTGGCCGCCGCAATAAAGGCGACCACGAAGCTGATCAGCGCGGCGGTCAGGGCGCTGCGACGCAATTCGGCTCCTGCCGCGCGGCTGACCTCGCCCCAGCGCTGCGCATTGGCGGTTTCCTGCGGGCTGGGCGGGGTTTGGTCTGCGGAATCACCCCTCTGAAGCCCGAAATGAAAAGGTCGGGACCACGCGGGCAAGCCGCTCAGACCGAGTTCAGGCATGATCGTGTTGATGGTCCGAACCGCCGCGCCCACCGTCAGTATGGAAGTCAGGACCACCGAGAACAGTGCCAGCAGCGCGAACACCCGGGTCAGCCGCCGCCGCAGACCCACGCCGCGTCCCCCCTTTTCCAGACGTCTGTGCTGCCGACCTCCGGGCCGCCTGCGCCGCTCCACTAGGCCCTCAGCCGGTAGCCGACACCGCGCACCGTTTCCAGACTCTCGCCGCAACTCCCGAGCTTGCGCCGCAGGTTCTTGACGTGGGCGTCCACCGTGCGCTCGTCAGTCCCGCGCTCCAGCCCGCCCAGCGCGAAGAGCAGTTCCGGGCGCGACCTGACCGCGCCCGCCGCCTGGGCCAGCGAGGCGAGCAGTCTGAGTTCGGCCACCGTCAGGTCGAGCACCGTCTCGCCGCAGCGGGCCTCGAAGGCGGCGGGGTCCACCGTCAGCGCGCCGACGTGCAGCGCAGCCGACGCGGGCGCAGCACTCTGACTGCGGCGCAGCACCGCCCGCACCCGCGCCACCACCTCGCGCGGGCTGTAAGGCTTGACCACGTAGTCGTCGGCCCCGATACCCAGCCCCACCAGCCGGTCCACTTCCTCGTCACGGGCAGTCAGCATGATGATCGGCAACTCGGACTCGGCCCGCACCCGCCGCGCCACTTCCAGGCCGTCCATGCCCGGCAGCATCAGGTCGAGCAGCATCAGGGCCGGACGCGCCGCCCGCCACAGTTCCAGCGCGCGCGGCCCGGTCATGGCCCGCTCGGTGTGGTAGCCCTCGCGGCGCAGATACTGCTCCAGAATGTCGCCGAGGCGGATTTCATCTTCTACGATCAGGATGGTGGCCGACATGCTCGCCTCTACTATGGCCCACCGCCACATCAAAAAGTGCCCAGCCGCCAGCGGAGCGCACTTGAACTTCAGATGATGTCGGGTGGGGTGTTCTTGTCCATGTTGACGCGGCTTCGGAAAGCCTGTTCGCCGCTGAGCGCCCCGGCGATGGCCTGATACTCATCCGCGTTGATCTCGCCTCTGGCGTAGCGTTCGCGGGCGATCTCGATGGCCCCGTCGCTCATGAAGCGCTGCCTGCCGCGCCTGAAGTTCTCGCGGATGTCGTCCACGAAGTCGGGGGTGCCCGGCTGGGTTTCGGGCATGCCGGGGCCGCCCGCGCCCTGCCAGCGGCGCATCATCTGGCGGCGGCGCTTGTTGCGGCTGCGAAAAAAGAGGAAGCCGCCGATGAGCAGCAGCGGCAGCAAAAAGCCGGGGCCGCCGTGATGGTCCCGGTATTCGCTGTAACCGGGGCCGTAGCCGGAGGGCGTCTGGGTGACCGGGGCGTACTGCACCTGCGGCTGGGTGAACTGGGACTGGCTGGCGGGGTTGTTGATAATGACATCCATGTTCGTTTCTCCTTGTTCGGCGCGGCGCAGCGTGCGCTCTTTCGCCTGAAGACAAGGTAGATCCGGGAACGTGAACGGCGCGGGGAGGGCGTGTGAACAGGGTGTGAACGAATTCATTGCACCGCTCCTGCACCGGAAGCAAAAATCCCCCACCACTCGGGTAGGGGATTTGCCGTACTGAACGTGGTGCACTCGACTGGAATCGAACCAGTGGCCTGCCCCTTAGGAGGACGTGACACGGCTTCTAGGGGCTGCTGGGCGTTTCTAAGCGCCGCCTCTTTCTCGCGTCTGACACGGTGTTCTAGCGTTTGACAGTCGAGAGCAGGAACCTGTAGAAATACCCAGTTTTGGGCCACTACTACGCCATTACTACGCCAAAAGTCACGGCAGCTAAACACTGCTGTAGACGCTAGAAACGGGTAGAATTAAAACAGAAAACCGCCCCGGTAGGAGCGGGCCGAACCTGGCGGGCTGGCCCATCCAATTTAGCACTTGGGCGTTTAGAGGCGTATGAAACAGAGCAATCTGCTACTGACCCTAGACAATCAAGCCGCGCCATTACGGTGGCGTCTCTTGGAAGAGATAGCCCGCCGGTACCCGGCGAAGATGGAAAGTATTCGCCACATTGCCGAAGCACTTGAGCGTGAAATCTATTTGAACTCTAGACCAGAAAAAGAGCGGCCTACGATCATTCGTGCAATGGCTATGCAGCTCTTCAATCATGAAGAACTTTGCGTGGCTCTGAACGCTTGGGGGGCCAGCATCGGCCTCGACTCAGAATCCCAGATTACTGACGACTTCAAACAATGGTTTGCACAAGCAGCCTTGCAGTGCGCTTCACATCCTGAAGCTAAAACCACGCCTTCAAAAGCAGTTAAAGAGACGGCCCAAGAAGAGAGGGTTTTTGTCGAACGAAGTTATGAGGGAAATAAAGAGGACTCTCTCCCTGAGCCGCCGACATACAACCCGCTTATGCAAAGATCTGAAGATTTCCTCAAAACGATTAAAAACTATATGGATCTCACTGCTTTGTGGTACGAGAAGCGCGCCGCACCTATGTATATGCAACGCCGAACCCTCGACAGGCATCTCATCTGGCTAACTTGGGCGTTGGTGGAAGGGCTGAACGGGCGAGAGATAGCCGACCTTGACCACAAGACCAGGGACGTATCTAGTCGACAAGCCGACGGCGGAAGGGTACTCAGCACAGATGCGGCAGGCATTGAGTCTGTCACTGAGCAAAACGTCAACAAAGTTCTATGGACTAGCAAAAATGCACTAGCACGAATCATCGGCTTAAGGCGAAACCCGGCGTAGTACAAACCAAGTTTCACCCAACAAGGTCACCCCGGCAGATGCTCTGAGCATGCCAAACACACAGACGCTGTTAGGGATCAATGGCCTTCGCGAGGAGTATTCATTCGGGCGTGACCTTGCAACCCAGCTCGCAGAGCTGATGCCGCACATTGTGGCGGGCCGTGCCGGAAGGGGGCCGCGCCGCCTGGTGCACCGTGCCGACCTCGAGCGCCTTCTAGCCCATGCTCGCGCCGACCAAGTGGATTTGTGGGCATTGGTCAAGCAGCCCGACGCGCGGACGGTCATTCAAAACTGGCTCACCCCAAAGGCGGCAAACTAAATGCCTCGCTGTGACGGCAGCGAGGCGGCGCAGGGGGGCGCTGCTGGCAGCTCAGCAGAAGGCAGTGTGCTGGGTTTCCCGCATTCCAACGGAATACCCATCACCCTCGCAGACTGCTATCAACTTTCTCAGCGTCTTCGAGAAGAGAACACCAAACTAGCTGAAGAGATTGGGGCGCTGCTTTGGGATTTCACCGGCAGTCATGAAGATGCTGGGCTGATTGCTGAGCTACGCCAGGAAGCACAGGTCAATGAAGCCTGCATCACGGCATGGCTGGCAATTGCCAACGTGTTTGAGGTAGCGCAATGAAGCTGCGCGACCTTCAGGCAGACGTCAATCTACCCGACCTGATCGCCGAGCTTGCCGGTGGTGAGGCCGTGCATCGCCTGAGCCGTGAGCGCGGCGGCGAGATGTGCGACCCGCGCCCCGCCTGCGAGGAACGCCATGAATCCTTCAGCGTGTACCTGAAAGGTGGCGCGTGGAAGTGGAAGCGGCACGGCGGCGACGAAGCAGGCGGCACGGCATACGATCTGCTGCTGCACTTTGGCTACTCCGATGAGCAGGCGCGGGAGAAGCTGGCCCAGCTCGCGGGCATGTCACTCAGTGGCCAGGGTTCGGTGAAGTCGCGGCCTGCCCCTGCGCCCCGTGATCCGCTGGCGGAAGCGCGGCGGGCGGCTGCGCTGCTGGCCCCGATCCAGGCCAGCGACCCGGCGGGCGTCAACCTGGCGGCACTTGGCTTGCTGGGCTGGCTGGACGCGAACAAGATTCGGCGCGACTTTACGGCACCGGACGGGCGGCTGCTCGCGTGGGCTGGTGCCCTGGCCTTCATGGTGCGCGGGCCGGACGGTCAGCCCTGCGGCCTCAAGGTCAGGAACACCGGCACGGCAGAAGAATTGCAGGCAGCAGGGCTGGCCCGCTACGTGTACCGGATCGGGGGGCATGGTGCGCCCGCGTGGTGCTCGCCGGGCTACGGACAAGGTAAAGCGCTGCTGATCGTAGAAGGCGAGCTGAACGGCGCGGCGGCGGCGCGGGCCGCTGAGGTGGTCGGGCTAGGTCTGGACGTGCAGGGGATGGCCGGGGCCGGTGGAACACCCTTCCTCGAAGGCGTGGCCGGACGCCCGGTGTACCTGTATGCCGACCCGGACGACGCGGGCACGGCCTGTCTGGAACGGGTGGCCGCACTGGTAAGGGCGGCGGACGCAGCGGAAGTGCGAATACTCGCCCCGCTGGTGTCCGGGGATTTTTGCGATTTGGCCGGATCGGATGGCCCGGCGGCGCTGGGCGCACGGCTGCTCGATCTGATCGCCGGGGCCGCTGTATGGGAACCGACGGCGGCCAGCAGTGCGGCCCAAGCGGAAGGGGCAGCCGCACGCCCAGACAATGAGGACGGCAAGGAGAAGCGCTCCTCAGCCAGCAGCCGGGTCATGGAATACGTCAAGGCAGACGGGGCGGAACTCTGGCACGACCAAGGCGGGGCCGCTTACCTGACAGCCACCACCAGCGGGCACCGGGAACACTACCGCCTGCCCTCGACGCCCGCGCGCGACTACCTGCAAGCCCTCTACTATGCCCGCGAGCAGCGCGCCCTCAATGCCCAGGCTCAAGGGGAAGCGGTGGCGCTGATGCAAGCCCTGGCGCGGCGTGAAGGCCCAGAACATCGGACGGCGGTGAGGGTCACGCATCTGGACGGCTGCACCTACCTGGATCTGGGCAGGCCCGACTGGAAGGCGGTGGAAGTTGGGCGCGGGTACTGGAAGATCATTGGCCCCCATGACTGCCCGGTGCGCTTCACGCGCCCCGGCGGGCTGCTCCCTCTGCCCACCCCAGAAAACGGCGGGAACCTGGGCGAGCTGCGCGAGTTTCTGAACACCGATGACCGGGGCTTCGTGATGGTGGTCGCGTGGCTGCTGGGCGCGGTGTCGGGCCTGTCGCCCTACCCCGTCCTGGCCCTGAGCGGGGAGCAAGGCACCGGCAAGAGTACGGCGGCTTCCGTCGCCCGTAACCTGCTCGATCCGCACGAGGCTGACCGGCGGCGTACTCCGAAAGAGGAACGTGATCTATTTATTGCGGCGCTGGCCGCCCATGTGCTGAGTTACGACAATATCTCCAGCATTCCCGGCTGCCTGAGTGACGCGCTGTGCGTCCTCTCGACGGGCGGCGCGTTCACGGCCCGCACCCTCTACAGCGACGGGGAAGAGACGATTCTGAAGGCGGTGCGGCCCGTGATCGTGAACGGGATTCCTGATCTGCTGGCCCGGCCCGATTTGGCAGAGCGGGCGCTGACCGTGACCCTCTACCGAATTGCCCCCCACAAGCGCACCCCGGAGAAGGTGTTCTGGGCCAGGTACGAGCGGGCACGGCCCCGGCTGCTGGGCGCGTTGCTCACGGCGCTGGCCGAAGGGCTGCGGCATCTGGACAGCACCCACCTGGAACACGCCCCGCGCCTCGCCGACTTCGCCCGGCTGATCGTGGCTGCCGAAAGTGCCCTGCCCTGGGAGCCGGGTGCATTCCTGGCTGCCTACGGGCAGATGCAGAGTGAGGCGGCGGGCACGGTACTTGACGGAGAGCCGGTGGCCGAAGCCCTGCGCGCCCTGGTGGATGACGGCGCTGAATGGCTGGGTACGGTCAAGGCGCTGCTGCTGACCCTCAATGAGCAGGAAGGCTACCCGGACGACCACCGGCCCCCGCAGAGCTGGCCCCGGACACCCCGCGCGCTGGGCGGCAGTCTGCGGCGACTGGCCCCGGCCCTGAGCAAAACCGGCTACATGGTCACGCCGGAAGGCCGCTCGCGGGATGGCGAACGCTACCGCCTCGCTAAAGAACTGGAATCAACCTTCACCACCTGCACAACGTACACCGACCCGCGCCCAGACGACAAAAACGTGGGTGTACTTGGGGAAAAGCAACGTACACACGGGGCCGCCAATGTACACACGCCAGAACCGGGTGTGAACATTGGACCCGCTGGTGTGTACATTGAAACGAGCGAAGTACACCTAGAAAACGCCGTCCAGCACGGCGTGAGTGTAGGTGGTGTAGGTGATGCACGTTCAGCGCCTTCTCTTGGAGATAGGGCGAACGTGGAGCCGAGTTGGGACGGTGAGGAGCTATGACCCTGCCTGAGTTGCGGCACGCCCTGAGCCAGTACGGTGTCAGCCTGACGCTGACATCTGAGGGGCGGCTGAAGGTCAACGCCCAGCAGCAGCCCCCGGCGGATCTGATGGCCGCACTTCGCCTGCACCGTGACGCCCTGATCTGTGACCTTCAGCCGCCTGCGCTGCCAGGTGCCGAACCTCTGCCCGGCCACTTGGCCGCCTTGGTCGACGTGGCACGGGCGGGCCAGTCGCCCAGAGGCGCAGTCAAGCTGGCAAGCGGCCTCGTCACCGATCTGGCGGGCTACGTGCTGGCCTGGGCTGAGTGCTGGCCCCGTGACCGGGCGCATATCCTCCAGCGGCTGGAAGAGGCGCGCGCGGCAGTAAACCTGTGACCGGCTTGCAGTGGGCCGTATTACAAGCCTACGCCCGCACTCTGCCGCTGGGTATAGAGCGCTTCCGGCTGCGCTCCCTGACCTACGCCCAGCGCCCTGCACGTATGGGAGTTGCGTTGGTACAGGCTGCTGCACTGGGCTACCTCAAGAACGGGCACCTGACGCTCTCTGGGATGCGGGCGGCCTGGGTGTACCTCGATGTTATGGCGCGGGACATGGAACGGGCAGCGCGTGAAAGGAGCCGCACTGGTCAGCGAGAGTGAGGAAGATAGCTTCACCCATGCGCGAACGTGAAAGGAGCCAGGCCGCCCCAGCGGGCAAGCCTGGTTCCTTTTCTCCCTGCCGCTAGCCTTCCAGTGTGCGGTGTTCGTGGATGCGGCTGAGCCGCTCCGCTTGGACGGCGCGGATTTGATCGCGCACGTCCAGGGCCACTTGCACCTGCTGGTGCACGCTCACGGTCTGCTCGATCTTCAGATGCGGGGAGTACTTGGGACGATTCCAGGCCTGAAGCAAGAACGCTCCCGCCTTCGCCGCCGCGTTTGCCATCTTCGGATCTTCGCTGGTGGCGATTTTGTACAGGCTCTCGATCACACGCTGCTCTCTGACGCCCTCGGTGAAGTTCAGCACGGCGGTGTCGAAGGCGGGGTACTCTTTGCGCCATCTCCACACGGTGGTGTCATGCACCCCACTGGCCAGGCACGCGGCGCTGATGCTGCCGTGCTCATGTAGCGCTCTAAGGAAGGCGGCCTTCCGCCTGCTGCGCTGGCGTTGTGCAGGTGTCCATGTGCGCGCGTTGGCCCCCTGCTTTTCTTGCGTAGCTTCGGCGGGACTGTGCCTCTGCTGGTCAGTGTTTAAGGTCATATCTCCATGATGAAGTGAAGAGAGAAGTAGCATGGCACAGGGCGAGCGGGGCCGTATACCGTCAATTTTTTGGCGGTGAGGAGAGAAAGGGTTTCTTGTGGTCAGGGCACGGCGTCGGGGGCAAAGCTGCCGGTACCCCGGTGGGGAGGTCTACCTGGGAGCCGGGGTACGTCCCTTCGCAATGAGGAAGACAGCCCCTCCTGCGGTGGCCAGTGCTGCAAGCCGGGGACAAACCGGAGGGCACTTGCGAGCGCTGTGGCTCTGGTCAGTGGGGTGATGGTGAGGACAAAGCACAGATTTTCAGGGGAGAGCCCACAACTGGGACACGGCCTGTTTCGTGTCGCGCGGTAGATCAGTCACCAAGATGGTAATACGCCTTGACCGCGTTGTAATCGCTGAGGTCCGGGCCGTGCAACGAGAGCGGAGTGACTTTCGTGGCAGGGATGATGACGACTTTGAAGCTATTAAAACCTGGTTCTTCAATCGGTGTCCCAGTCGGATCGGTCCTCTTAACTTCTATCTCTAGACTTGTGATAACAATTTTCATTGCAATGAACGATGCGTAAGGTCCTGGTACTGGAGTCCAAGTGCCATTCAACTCACCGTAGCAAAGCACAACGCTCGACTCGAGCTGTGTTTGCGTGATCCCTGGCACATAATAGAAAGCATCGTATTTGTCGATTCGCGCATTCAGTGAGTTGGGGGCGAACGTGTACATCTGTACATTGGCGTTGCCTGTCGGGCCTGGTGCGCCCTGTGGCCCTGGCGCGCCGTTCGCCCCGGTCGTGCCCGGTGTGCCTTGGGAACCCGTCGGGCCGGTCGCGCCAGCTGGGCCACTGGCCCCGGTCGCTCCGGTCGGTCCCGCTACGCCGGTCGCCCCGTTGGTCCCCTGAGCGCCGTCAGGTCCGGCTGGTCCCTGAGAGCCGGTGCAAGCGGTAAGCAGTAGGGCGACGGTGAGCAGTGAAATCAACATTTTGGGCATATGGTCTCCGTTGACCCAGGCCTCGGCCCGGTTAGTGCGCTGAAAAGGCAAGTGGTGGCCTTGTGTTAGGAGGTGAGGCTGCCGTCCGCGAGGCGTTATCGAGTGGACTATTGGTGCTTCACCAAAAAATTCTAGAGGCCAGGGTGTCAAATAATTGTTAAATACAGGAAGTCAGTTGCCCGCTTGTCGCGGTCCTCAGAGGTTGTAACACTCGGTTAGAACCTCATGCAGCGTGCTGCCGGGCGCTGGGGTAGCAGCGGCACAGATGCGCCCAGACCCGGCGGGCTTCCTGCTCGGTGAGGCTGGCCAGCGAATCCAGCGGGAACGGCTCACACAGGGCAGCGGCGGCCAGGCCGTAGTGCTGGAAGCTGGGCAGCCCAACCCGGCCCATGATGCTGTGCAGCCGGGCGGCGCGGGCCTTGCCGATGATCTGGGGGGCCAGGGTCTCATCCATCACGGTCACGGTGTCGGCATTCCTGAGCAGGCTCACGGCGCGCTCCAGTTCGACGGCTAGGCCGTTGACAGTGGCGCTCAGCGCGCCGCTCAGCTCCACGCGGCTCAGGGTGACGGTGGCGCGGGCGACTTCGACCACCACACCGCACTCGCGGTAAGTGGTGACGGTCTGCTAGGTACGGCTCAGGGCGTGGCGTTTGGTATCGTTCATGGTGCTCCTTTCGGTCTTGCGCTGTAGGGGAGTCAGGAAGGGCGGGGCTTTCTTAGCGGGAAACCCGTCCTTTCTGTTGCTTGCAATTGTATCAGTTTATGATACTATGTGTCAAGAGGTGATACTGTGAAAGGAATGAATGAGCAAGTGAGGCAAGCCGTCAGGGAGCGCATGAAGCAGCAGGCCATTACCCATGAGAAGCTTGCTGAGCTGACCAGTATCCAGCGGCCAAACGTCACCCGGCTTCTGACTGGGCAGAGTGGGGCCATCCCTGAAAACTGGCAGAAGGTCTTGGACGCGCTGGGCCTGGAGCTAGTAGCCCAGCCTAAGCAGGAAGGCTAAGCCGTGACCGGCGATAAGAAGCCCAAGGTTCGCGGCAACGGTCAAGGCACAGTGCGCCAAGTTGGCAAGAAATGGCGCTGGGAAATCACACTGGGCTTCCGCTCAAGCGGCTCGCGCATCTCAAAGTCAAGGTATGCCGAGACGAAAGGCAAGGCAGAAGCGGCAAAGAATGCAGCCCTGACCGACTACTCACGCGGCCTGATCGGTGAGCCTGACAAAGTGACGGTGGCAGACTTCGCGGCCCGCTGGCTGCGCCGTCAGCATGACGTGACCCCGCGCACAGCGAAGAAGTACGGGCAGGAACTGGACTACGCTTTAGAGCACATCGGCTCGATGCGCCTTCAAGACGTGCGCCCGCATCACCTCAAGGACGTGGTAGGCCAGGTCGCCGCCCGCGAGATGCGGAACGATACGCGCATGTCCAGAAGTACGCTGGGCCGTACCCTGACCCGGCTGCGCTCGATGTTCAAAGAAGCAGTGGCCGACCAGATTATTTATGTCAATCCGATGGACGGCGTGAAGCTGCCCAAGATCAGCGTCAATGAAACAGCGTCGATCAAGGCGCTGAACCCGGATCAGGCAGCGCGACTGCACATCATCGGCTCAGCGCTTTATGACGCGGGCCTATGCCGGTTGTGGCCTGCCCTCTTCCTCTCGCTGGGCATGGGACTAAGGCGCGGCGAAGTGATGGGCCTCAAGTGGGCAGACGTTGACCTAGCGCGGGGCACGCTACGGATTCGGCAGACCCGCGTGATGGACGTGCAGGGCATCGTCACCGGCAACCCCAAGACCACCAACTCACGGCGCGAGCTGCACTTACCGGCCAGCGTGACCACCCTACTCAAGCGGCACCGCGCCGCCCAGGACACTGAACGGGCAGCAGCTGGCCCAGCCTGGCAGGACGGCGGTGTGCTGTTCGCTACGGCGCTGGGAGAGTGGACACACCCCGACAACCTGAACCGCGCTTTGAGTGCCGTGCTGGGCTGGACAGAGCCGACGCGGGCCGCACAGGACGGACGGGGCAGCGTGTGGACCCGCGTCCCCCGTGAACTGCGGCCCGCCCTCAAGGTGGCAGCGCTGGCTGGTGAACGGCTGCCCGACATTTCCCCCCATGATCTGCGGCACACCTACGCGACCCTGGCCCTCCGGCATGGTGTCCCGGTGGAAGTGGTGTCGAAGAACCTGGGGCACGGTAGCCCGGCCATTACCTTCACGGTGTACCGGCATGTCCTCGACGATGAGCTACGGGCAACGGTGGTCGACCTGTTCCCCACCCTGCCAACAGTGCCCAGCACGGCAACGGCGGTGTTGAATTGAACGCTACTACGCCATTACTACGCCAAATAGCAAAAACCCCCACCGACTGGGTAGGGGTTTTTGCTGTGCTAGACGTGGTGCACTCGACTGGAATCGAACCAGTGGCCTGCCCCTTAGGAGGGGGCCGCTCTATCCGACTGAGCTACGAGTGCCGAGCGCAGGCTTGGGCCTCTACAAAATCCTGCGCGGCGCAGTATAGAGCATTTTTCCGCCGTCTCCCACCGAATGGCAGCCTTACAGGTGTGCGGTTCTCAATGTGTGGTTCTTGACTTCGGCTGCATACCACGCTATGATCTTCCTATCAGTCAAACGAAAACAGCCGCCTGCGAGGCGGATTTTTTATGCCTATTCGCCGCGTGTCTGTTGAGTATCTGCCCACTCACCAGCCTAGCTGCCTCATGGCGTCGAGTTCTTCAAGCTGGCGCAGGGTACTCAGGGTATCACCGCCTTGGCTGTGCAGGCCGCAGCCGCCGATGGTGCCGCGCGGCAGGCACATCACGTCCAGGCTCCGGCTGATGCCGCCGCTGAGCAGCTTGACATTTTTCAGCACGATCACCTCACCAAGCTGCGGCAGGGCGTCCACCACCCGTCCCGCTTCCTCGCCGCTGAGGAGTTCACCCTCGACCAGCACGCCCTGAACGAGCAACACGACTTTGGACATGCAGGCAGTCTACCCGGCAGGACACCGGCCCCGGCGTGCCAGCGGGACTTATCACCCCCCCTCACCACCATCAGCTGACTGAGCGGCTCGGCGACCCCGGCCATCTGCTCGAGCTCGGCGCGGGCGGCGGGCAATTCGCGGTGGCCGCGCTCTCCAGACTCACACGGTCACGGCGCTGGAGCGGCGCGAGAGGGTTCGGCGCATACCCTTGAGCTGACCGCCCAACACAGCGTGAAGGTAGAGACGCTGACCGGCGATTTCTGCACCATTGATTCCGGTAGCCCCTAAGACGCCGTGTGCTACTGGAACGGCTTCGGCATCGGTTCCGACACTGAGCAGTAGCGATTGCCGGAGCGCATCGGCGGCTGGCTGAAACCGGGCGGCACGGCCTACGTTGACGTGTACACGCTCTGGTACTGGACACAGCACGCGAGCTTCGCCCGTGAGTTGACCCATCTTCCCAGCCTGATTCAGACCTACGATTCCGATGCCGACGACTGCCGCCCGACCGACACCTACATTCCAGCAAGTGAACCCGCCCAGACCCTGATCTGACACCCAAAAGTGCCGCTGGGCGAGGCGCAGCGCTTCGTGGCCGTGCTGCGCCACCGGCTTTGACACCCGTTTGACGCCCTCCTCTTTATCCTCTGGCCATGACCGGAATGAGCTGCCTGATCACGTCGATCCTCACCCTCGGCCTTCTCGTGCCCGCCTCGGCCCAGACCCTGATTCTCAACGGCAAGGTGTCCACCGACAAAACGGTG
Organism: Deinococcus rubellus; assembly: GCF_025244745.1. Lineage (NCBI taxonomy): Bacteria > Thermotogati > Deinococcota > Deinococci > Deinococcales > Deinococcaceae > Deinococcus > Deinococcus rubellus. The sequence continues at coordinate 964,006 of NZ_CP104213.1, read as the reverse complement.
GTCGTGGGCGGCAAAACTTATGTTCCGCTAAGCGCCCTCCCCGGCCTGGGCATTCAGGTCAGTACTGGCAGCGGCGTCACCAGCCTGAGCAGCGGCAAGGCGGGCGCGGTGACGACCAGCACCCCTCCTACGGCCAACAACGGGGCGGGGGGAGCCAATCAGAAGGCCAGCGTCTCGGGATGCATCAATGAATGGCTCTTTAACGGTATATGGCGGATGCGCGTCACCAAAGTTCAGCCCATCAAGGATGAGGGCGGCTACAACTATGGAAGCGGTTGGGGCATTTCCGTAGAAATGAAAAACGGCACGGCGCAGACGATAAGGCTGGCCGATACCGGCATTGTTTATAATGGAGCCATGAATCTGGCCTTCGCGGACGGCGATAGCTGGGCCAAAGATACGCGCGACGGCTGGCAAGACAAGACCTATGCCAAGTTGCCCCAGGGTTCAGGCTTTCTCTATACCTTCCGCATGTACCCGGATGTCAAGACAGCCGACGCGGATGTGCTGGCCAAGCCGCCGCAGAAATTCTTGTTGGAGGATCTGAAAAAGGTGGACCCGGATCTGAAGAACGTCGGATTTACTGTGCCCGATCCCAGCTTCCGGGTGGACCTTACCTGCAAGAAGTGAGGGCTTAAACAAAACTCCTGAACGCAAAAAGCCGGAGCGCGTGGCCCCGGCCTTCTTGTTGCAGATTTTGAGACGGTTTCTTTGCGTGCCGATGCTTTACTTCCGCATGTTGGGTTCGAGAATCTTCTTGCGCAGCCGGATGCTCTTGGGCGTAATTTCCACCAGTTCGTCGTCGCCGATGTACTCTAGGGCGTCTTCGAGCGTCAGCTTCTTGATGGGCGTGAGCGAGAGAGCGTCGTCCGCGCCACTGGAGCGCACGTTCGTCAGCTTCTTGTTCTTGGTGACGTTGACGTCCATGTCTTTCTCACGGGCGTTTTCACCGACGATCATGCCGACATACACCTCGGTGGCGGGCAGGATAAAGAAGTTCCCCCGGTCTTGCAGTTTCCAGATCGAGTAGGCAAACGAGTTGCCCGCTTCCATCGCCACCAGCGAACCGTTCTGGCGGGTCTTGAGCTCACCGGCCCACGGCGCGTAGCCGTCGAAGATGTGGCTCATGATGCCCTCGCCCTGCGTCATGCTCAGGAACTGGGTACGGAAACCGAACAGCGCGCGCGAGGGAATCTTGAACTCCACGCGGGTGCGGTTGCCCTGCGGCTCCATGTTCACGAGCTGGCCCTTGCGGCTGGTGATCGCGCCGATGACGGTGCTGGAGTGATACTCGGGCACGTCCACGACCAGATGCTCAATCGGCTCGGACTTCTCACCGTCGACCATCCGGGTAATGACCTGCGGTGCGCCGACCTGAAGCTCGTAGCCCTCACGGCGCATGGTTTCCAGAAGAATCGAGAGGTGCAGCTCACCGCGCCCGCTGACCACGAACTCGTCGGGGCGCAGTTCCTCGACCTTGAGCGACACGTTGGTCATGACTTCCTTTTTCAGGCGGTCATTCAGGTGGCGCGAGGTGACGTACTTGCCTTCGCGCCCGGCAAACGGGCCGTTGTTGGGCTGGAAGGTCATGCTGACGGTGGGTTCATCCACGGTGATGATCGGCAGGGCCACGGGATCGGCCAGATCGGCCACCGTTTCACCGATCTGGGCGTCCTCCAGGCCGGAGAGCGCCACGATGTCGCCCGCGCCCACCACGTCAGCCTCGATGCGGTTGAGACCGAAGTGGGTAAACGGCTGGACGATCTTGGCCTTGGTCATGGTGCCGTCTTTGTGCATCAATTGCACGTACTCGCCCTTCTTGACCTGTCCGCGCTGTACCCGGCCCAGCACGATGCGGCCCAGGTATTCGGAGTAGTCGAGGTTGGTCACCAGCATCTGAAACGGCTCGTCGAGCTCGACTGGTGGTGGTGGAATGTACTCCAGCACCATCTCGAACAGCTCGTGCATGTCTTCCTGGGGATTGTCGAGGTCCTTGTAGGCCTTGCCGTCGCGGGCCACGGCGTACAGGATCGGGAAGTCGAGCTGATCGTCGCTCGCGCCGAGTTCAGCCATCAGGTCGAAGGTCAGGTTGACGACTTCCTCGATGCGGGCGTCCTGGCGGTCGATCTTATTGATGACCACCACGATCTTCAGTCCCAGCTCAATGGCCTTTCGAAGCACAAAGCGGGTCTGGGGCATCGGGCCTTCGGCCGCGTCCACCAGCACCAGCGCACCGTCCACCATGCCCAGCACGCGCTCGACCTCGCCGCCGAAATCGGCGTGTCCGGGGGTGTCCACGATATTGATCTTGACGCCCTTGTACTCGACTGCCGTGTTCTTGGCCAGAATGGTGATGCCACGCTCTTTTTCGAGGTCGTTGCTGTCCATCGCCCGCTCGGCGATTTCCTCACCATGCTTGAGCTTGAGGGTCTGCTTGAGAAGGCCGTCCACCAGGGTGGTCTTGCCGTGATCGACGTGCGCGATAATCGCGATGTTGCGGTATTCCATGTGCGTTTTCTCCTTGCTGGGGCCGCTCCCCCACTCAGGAAGGAGGCCACAAAAACGCCCGCGCACTTGACTACTTCTCGCCGTGGCGGGCCGTCCAAACGTGGATTCTAACAGATCATGGGCCAGGAAAGTCAGGGCGGTGTCACGGTTCGGGGGGCAGGTCGGAATCACGGACGTGGGCAAGCGCAATCCCGCAGCCTGTCTCCCCCGGCTTCCTCCTCTAAACTGACCGGGTGATTGCTTTTCTTTCCGGCGTGGTGCGCGAGCTGCGCGAACACAGCGCCATTCTCCTGACCGGCGGCGTGGGCTACGAGGTGCTGTGCCCGGCCTCGACCCTGGGCAAGCTGAGCGTGGGGTCGCCCGCCGAACTCCACACCCGATTGGTGGTGCGCGAGGACGCCTGGACGCTGTTCGGGTTTCATGACACTGACAGCCTCAAACTCTTCGAGCTGCTGACCAGCGTGACCGGCGTGGGGCCGAAGCTGGGGCTGGCGCTGCTGTCGGGCATGTCGCCCCCGGCGCTGGCCCAGGGCCTGCTCAGCGGCGACAGCAAACTACTCAGCAGCGTGTCGGGGGTGGGCAAGCGCACCGCCGAGCGCCTGGTGCTCGAACTCCAGGGCAAGGTGCCGGAACATCTGGCTGCGCCCACGGCGGGCGGCGCGCGCTTCAGGGTGGTCAGCACGGCGGGGCAGGACGCGGTGGACGCGCTGCTGGCACTCGGCTTCCGCGACGCCCAGGTGCGGGCCGCCGTCTCGGAACTGCTCTCGCAGGACCCCGAACAGAGCGCCGATCAACTGATCCGCAAGAGCCTGGGCCGCCTGCGTTGAGCGCCGCCCACCCGGCAGCCGGAGGGCCGGAGACTGGTCAGGCAAAGGCCGATCAGGAAGCCAAGCTGCCCAACCAGGAGCAGCGGGCCACCTGGCTGGAACTGTTCTTCGATCTGGTGTTCGTCACGGCCCTCGCCCAGCTGGCGCGGCGCTTCACCGATGACACCACGCTGCGGGGCTTCAGCATCTTCGCGCTGATGTTCGTCTCGGTGTGGTGGGCCTGGGTCGGCAACACTCTGTTTGCCGGGCGCTACGGCAACGAGGGGCGGCCCTACCGCTGGGGCACGGCGCTGCAACTGCTCAGCGTGGGTGGCCTGGCGCTGGGCGTGCTGGGCGACCTAAAAGACGTGGGGGGATTTTTCAGCGTGCTGTTTGCGGTCAACCGCTTCGTGCTGGTGGGGATGTACGCCGCGCAGATCAAAGATGCCCCCAGTCCCGAACTGGCCCGCGCCCAGTTTCGTACCTTCGGGCTGAGTGCCCTGATCTGGCTGGGCTCGGCCTGGCTGCCGCTCGGCTGGCAGCAGGTCGCCTGGGGCTGCGCCGTGGGCGTGGACGCGGTGGCCTCGATGGTCTCGCGGCGGGTCCAGGCCCAGAATCTGCCGCACCCCGAGCATCTGCCGGAGCGCGTCGGGCTGCTGACCATCATCTCGCTGGGGGCCATCATCACCGAGATCGTGGGCGGCGCGGGCAACCAGAAACTCACCCTGATCGGGCAGTTGCCCGCCGGGCTCTCACTGCTGATCACCCTGGTGCTCTTCAAGCTGTACTTCGACGAGGCCCGCGACCTGCCAGTGCTGCTGGCCCACCGCGACGGACGGGTGGGCACGCTGCTGCTGTGGCTCTACACCCACCTGCCGCTGACCCTGGCCCTCACTGCCCTGGGGGTCGGCATCGGGCACGGCATCGCGAATCAGGGGCCAGAAGCCGACCAGCACGAGCGGGTCATCGTGGCCCTGTCGCTGACGACCATTTTCCTGAACCTGGCCGCGCTGCGCCTCGTGACTCAGCACGCGCTGGGTAAACTGCGAATGGACCTGAGCATCTGGGCGCTGCTGCTGGGCGGCGCGGCGATGCTGGGGCTGATGTTCGTTCCGCTGGGCACCCTCCCCTACCAGGCAGCGACCCTGGCCGTCTGCGGCCTGGCGCTGCTGGCCGTCTGGCGCGATCCGGCCCGGCAGTTTCTGTCGCGCACCGAGGAGGCCGTGGCCGAGGAAACCCACGCTGACGAAAGTGCCGCTGACGACGGCTCGTCCGGGCATTCATCCAATCAGGGCCGTTCCGCCCAGGCCACGACGCCCGAAACCTGAAGTCCACCCCTTCCGAAGTCCTGCTTTCTCTGAAGCAATGGTGAATACGGGTCACCAGACCGGCCAGAAGCGCCTCTGGAGCGCTCTCCGGAGCTGCGGCCCCCCGCTCTGCCCCAGTGCCAAACTCCACCTCCGCCGCCCGGACCCGCTACCGTAGACCCATGACCAATCCAGCCACCTTGCCCGATACTTTCCGCGCCATGCTACTGACCAAAGACGGCGACGCCGTGAGTGCAAACCTGACCGACGTACCCAGTCGCGACCTGCCCGCAGGCGAGGTGACCGTGCGGGTGCAGGCGTCCGATCTCAACTACAAAGACGGGCTGGCCATTCTGGGCAAGCTGGGCATCCGCACATATCCGATGGTGCCAGGCATTGATTTCGCCGGAACCGTGCTGGACAGCTCGGATGCCCGCTATAAAGCTGGCGACGCCGTGACTCTGACCGGCTGGGGCGTGGGCGAGCGCTACTGGGGCGGCTACGCCGAACTGGCCCGCGCAAAGGCCGACTGGCTGGTCAAGACACCTGGGCGGTTCAGCGCCGCCGAGGCGATGGCGGTGGGCACGGCAGGCCTCACCGCCATGCTGTGCGTGATGGCGCTGGAAGACGCGGGCCTGACCCCCGACCAGGGCGGCGAGGTGCTGGTCACGGGCGCGGCGGGCGGCGTGGGCAGTGTGGCGGTGAGCCTGCTCTCAGCACGCGGCTACCGCGTCACGGCGGCCACCGGGCGCGTGGCGAGCGAGGGCGACTACCTGCGGAGTCTGGGCGCGGCAGAACTGATGGACCGGGCCGAGCTGAGCGCCCTCAAGAAGCCGCTGGAAAAGGAGCGCTGGGCCGCCGCCGTGGACGTGGCGGGCGGCGCAACGCTGACAGGCGTGCTGGCGAGTACCTGCTACGGCGGCCACGTCGCAGCCTGCGGCCTGGCCGACAGCGCCGCCCTGATGACCTCGGTGCTGCCCTTTATCCTGCGAAACGTCACCCTGCACGGTGTGGACAGTGTGCAGTGCCCGGCCCCCACCCGCCAGCGCGCCTGGGACCGCCTGGCCGCCGAACTGCCGGACCAGCTCCTCCAGAGCGGTGTACAGACGGCCCGGCTGGAAGACCTGCCGCGCCTCGCCGGGGAGATTCTGGCCGGGCAGGTGCGCGGGCGCACGGTGGTCGACCTCACTTAAGAACGAAACCCTACGGTCTGGCCGTGCCAAACGTGATGGATTGAGCGCATGACCACGCTCATTCTCGGCGCAACCGGCGGTATCGGCTCGACCCTCACGCGGCTCTGGACACAGGACGAGCTGTGGCTCAGCGGGCGCGACGGGGACAAGTTGCAGGTATTGGCTGACGGGCGTCAGGCCAACATTCTGAAGGCCGACGTGGGCTTCGAGAGTCAGGTCAGCCGCCTCTTCGAGCAGCTTCCAGGCACGCTGGACACCATCGTCTACGCGGCGGGGTCGGCTCACCCCGAGGCGCTGGCCCAGGCCAAGGCCGAGAACGTGCGGCAGGTCTGGAACGCCAACTATTTCGGGCTGCTGTGGACGCTCAAGTACGGGCTGCCCAAGTTGGCGGCGGGCGGGCGATTGTACGTCGTCGGGGCGCGCGAGGACCTGACCACCGCACGGGGCTTCTCGCAGTACGCGGCCAGCAAGGCGGCGGTCGCCCGGCTGCTCAGCATTGCCCGGCTGGAAGCGCGCGGCAAAATGCTGACGCTGGTGCTGCCGCCTGCCGTCGACACCGGACTGTGGGCGCAGGTGGGCAAGGTACCGAAAGGGGCCGTGTCGCCAGATGTGGTGGCGCAGGCCATCATGGATGACCGGGGCGGCGCAGGGCAGGAGGAGTTGCGCATCTGAAGTGAGGTCAGACCTCAGCGCCTTTGCCGCTGGACGACAGCTTCAGGCCGATCAAGGCCGCGACCAGCACGCCCAGCAGGGCCAGACGCACCAGGCTGAGACCCTCGCCGAACAGCAGGCTGCCCACCGCGACTGCACCCACCGAGCCGATGCCCGTCCAGACGGCGTAGGCCGTGCCCAGCGGAATGGTCTTGAGGGCGCGCGCGAGAAAGTCGAAGCTGAAGTAGGCGCACACCAGAAACACATAGAGAAACTGCGGGCGGGTCTGCTCCAGCTTCAGGGCGGTGGCGAAGCCGATTTCCAGCAGCCCGGCCAGCGCCAGCCAGTGCCAGCCGGTCCAGCGCGGGTCACTCACGGCACAACCCGCAGCCCGATGATCGCCAGCACAACCGTGCCCAGCAGCCCCAGCCGCAGCGGCGTGGCTTCCTCCCGAAAGAACAGGAACCCAATCAAAGCCGTGCCCACCGCGCCGATGCCGGTCCAGACCGCGTAGACCGTGCCGAGCGGCAGCGTCTTGAGCGCCTGACTCATCAGCCCAAAGCTGGCGACGGTGAACACCAGAAACAGCAGGCTGGGCCAGCGTTTCTTGAATCCGTCGCTGAGTTTCAGACAGGTCGTGAACCCGATCTCGCACAACCCGGCGAGCAGCAATATCGTCCATCCCATGAAAGCCTCCTCTTTTTTAGCGAGCACTCGCTAAAACCTCAGCACTCAATAGCACGCCCGTGCTAAAAAGGCAAAATGCCCCGCATCGTCGATCACGATCAGCGCCGCCGCGAACTGGCCGAAACCGTCTGGGCACTCATCCGCGAGCACGGCGTAGAGGGCGTCAATCTGCGCCTGATCACGGTGCGGTCCGGCTGGTCGAGCGGGGCGATCCGGCACTACTTGCCGCACCGGGAAGCGGTCCTGACTTTTGCCGCCGAACACATGGCCCGGCGGATCGAAGCCCGGTTCCAGGGCATCTCCCCAACGGACGACCCGCTGAGCGACTTTCTGAAGTTGGTGTGGGAAGTCTTGCCGCTGGACGACGAGCGCCGCGCCGAGTCTCAGGTCTGGCTGGCCTTTGTCGGGCTGAGTGTCAGCGATCCGGGCATCGCCGATACCCAGGGCGTGGCGTATCAGGCGCTGAATGAAGCTCTTCGGCACATTTTTGAAGGGTTCTCGCGGCTGGGCTGGCTGCGTCATCAAACGCCAGAAACCGCTGCCTGCGAGATTCAGGCGTTGATTGACGGCCTGAATCTTCACCTGCTGCTGGGACAGATCACGCCAGGTGCCGCTTGGACAGCCGTCGAGGGCCGCGTTCGCCAGCTCATCGGGCCGCCTTGACTACTGGCCTGCCGTCTCCATCACGGCTTTCCTCGCCCGCACCGGCCAGTTGGCAACCAGCACGCCCAGCAAGGTCAGCGCCGCCGCGCCCAGCTCGCCGGAGGTAAACCGCTCACCCAGCAGCCAGATCGCCAGCGCGAACCCCAGCAGCGGCGAGAGATTCTGCCAGATGCTGGTGCGGGCCGCGCCCAGCACCTGAGCGCCGTTGGCCCAAGCCAGGTAGGCGAACACGTTGGCGAGCAGCCCCGACAGCGCGGCCAGCCCCCAGGCCCACAGCGGCGCGGACAGCTGGCCCAACGTGGGCAGCACCGGGACGATCAGCGGCAGGGTGCCGATCAGGGTGGCGAACCCGACGAACGGGAGCAGCCCCAGCCGCGCCACCAGGGGCCGGTTGGCCAGGGTATAGAGAGCCCAGGCCAGCGCCGACAACCCCAGAAACCCCAGCCCCGTCAGACTGAGCGAACTGCCCGGCTCCAGGGTCTGTCCGAACAGCCACAGCATGCCGCCGAGCGAGATCAGCACGCCCATGACCTGCGGGCGACTGGGCCGCTGGCCCACCAGACCGCCGAGCAGCACCACCACAATCGGCACCACCGCGTTGGCCAGCCCGGAAATCCCGGCAGGTGAGCGGTGGATGCCCGCCACCGAGAAGTTCTGAAACAGGGTCGTGCCGAGTAGCCCCGCACCCGCGACCCACAGCCAGTCCCGGAAACTCCAGCGCGGCCAGCCGCCCCGCCACAGCGCCAGCCCCAGCAAGACAATGGACGCCACTCCCAGGCGCAGACCGATGGTCTGGGCCTGAGTAAACGAGTTGAGGAGCACCTTGACGGCCACCACATTGCCGCCCCAGATCAGCACCGTGAGAATGACCCCGGTGTAAGCGAGGACGATCACCGAGGGCCGGAGAAATAGGCCACCGGATTCAGCGCCAACAGACTCAGCCCGCCGCTCAACACCCGGCAGCTGCTCAGAACACCACCGTCTTGTTGCCCGACACCAGCACCCGGTCTTCCACGTGGGCCTTGACGGCGCGGGCCAGCACCTGGCGCTCCACATCGCGTCCCAGCCGCATCAGGGTGTCGGGCGTCTCGCGGTGGGTCACGCGGGCCACGTCCTGCTCGATGATCGGCCCGGCGTCGAGTTCCTCGGTGACGTAGTGGGCGGTGGCCCCCACCAGCTTGACGCCGCGCTGAAACGCCGCCCGGTAAGGATTGGCCCCGACGAAAGCGGGCAGAAACGAGTGGTGGATATTGATGACCGGCACCCTCAGCCCGCGCAGCAGCTCGCCCGACAGAATCTGCATGTAGCGCGCCAACACCACGAAGTCCACGCCCGCCTCGTGAAAGAGGCGAATCTGCTCCTGCTCGGCCTCGGCCTTGGTCTCTTTGGTCACCTTGACCTGGGCAAACGGCACGCCGAACATCTCCGCGTCGCCGCGCAGGGCGTCGTGGTTACTGATGACCAGCGGAATCTCCACATCGAGTTCGCCCCGGCGCTTGCGAACCAGCAAATCCAGAAAACAGTGGTCGTACTTGCTGACCATGATGCCCATGCGCTTGGGCTGGGCGGTGTACCAAACCCGCCAGTTCATTTCGAACGGCTCGGCCACCACCTGACCGAACGCCCGCTCGAACTGCTCTTTGGCAAGGTCCAGACCGTCAAGGTGAAACTCCATCCGCATAAAGAACTGCCCGCCCTGGGGATCGGTGGAGTGCTGGTCAGAGTGGATGATGTTCGCACCGTGGTTGTGCAGAAACTGCGACACCGCCGCCACGATGCCCTTACGGTCCGGGCAACTGATGGTCAATCGGGCGGTGTGGCGGGGGTCGAGGTCCAGCGTCATATCGGCTGAGTGTAGCTCAAAGTGCGCTTTTACCGCCCGGCACGCGGCCCTGAACGCCGGCCTGCACTGACCTGAATTCTTGAAGCTAATTCCAGTGGGGGGGGTTAGTTCGTCCGGTTGACAAACAAAACCTGAACGTGTAACTTCATGAAAGTTTCACAACTTCTCATCTAGACCGTTCCTCCGATCTGTTCCAGGCCCTCTAGCACCGCCTTCAGGAGTGTTTATCCCTATGACGCCGTCCACCGAACACGTCGCCTTCGATCAGGCGGCCATTCGCAGCCGCCACCTGCTGCAACTGCTCTCGCGGTTGTGGACGGGTGATCTGGCACGGGTGGATCTGGCGCGCGAACTGCACCTGTCGCGCAGCGCGGTGTCGTCACTGGTCAGCGAGCTTCTGGAAGCGGGGCTGGTGCAGGAAAGCGGCGTGCGGGCGGGCCAGAGCGGCTCTCAGACTGGACGGCCCCAGACGGGACGGCGGGCCACCCTGCTATCACTCAACGCCCAGGCTGCTTTCCTGCTGGCGGTGGACCTGGGGGCCAGTCACCTGCGGGTGGACCTGCTCGATCTGCGCTGCCAGCCGCTGGCCAGCCGTCAGATTCCGCACGACGTGACCGCCGGGCCGCAGGCCACCTACGCCCGCATCGTCAAACTGAGCCGGGCGGTGCTCAGAGATGCGGGCGTCAGCCAGGCGCAGGTGGCGCTGGCGGGGGTCAGTGTGCCGGGGCCAGTGGACCTCAGCAGCGGGCAGGTCATGGCCCAGCACATTCCCGGCTGGAACGGGGTCGCTGTGGCGAGCGAACTCGGCGCGCGACTGGGGCTGCCCACGCTGGTCGAGAACGATGCCAATCTGGGCGTGCTGGCCGAGCACCGCTTCGGTGCCCACCAAGGTCAGCCGGACCTGCTGTACCTCAAGCTCGCCACCGGCATCGGTGCGGGCATCATCTGCGGCGGGCAACTCTACCGGGGATCGTGCGGCGGCGCGGGCGAGATCGGCCACATCGCCATCAACGAGCAGGGGCCGGTGGGCCGCAGCGGCGGTCCCGGCTCGCTGGAGAGCTACGCGGCGGCACAGGTACTGCTGCCGCTGGCCGCCGAGCGCCGCGCTGCCGGACAGATCACTGGTCTGCCCGAGCGCTTTACCCTGAGTGATCTGTTCGCCTCGCCGGACGACGTGCTGGTCCGGGAGCTGTGGCGCGAGGTCGGCCACCACCTGGGGGTCGCCATCTCCACGGCGCTCAACCTGTTTAACCCCGGCGCGGTGGTACTGGGCGGGCGGCTGACCCAGGCGGGCGAGGCGCTGCTGAGCGCCGTGCGTGAGAGCGCCGCGCTGCGCACCATGCAGATCAACCACGCCCACGTCCATATTGACTACTCGCAGCTCGGAGCCGATGTGGGCGTACTGGGCGTGGGGGCCATGCTGCTGGGCGAACTGCTGACGCCGCGCGGCTTGCTGCACCTGGGCCAGGTGTCGCGCCGCAACGCCGAGCAGCATCCTGCCAGCGCCAGCCGGGCACCGCCTGACCTGCCGATTCGCCCGCCCCGCCTGACCCCGCATTTTCCCGAAGCGCCCAGCGCTTCCTCTAAAGGAGTGGTATGAAAAAAAGCATCAAGAACGCCCTCGTGATCACCGCCGCCCTCGGCCTCACCGCCCAGGCCCTCGCCGCCAATAAGATCGAGATCTTCTCGTGGTGGGCCGGTGACGAGGGCCCCGCCCTGGCCGCCCTGATCAAGCTCTACGAGGCCAAGTACCCGGCCGTCAAGGTGGACAACGCCACCGTCACGGGCGGCGCGGGCACCAACGCCAAGGCCGTGCTGAAAACCCGTATGCTCGGCGGCGATCCGCCCGACAGCTTCCAGGCGCACGCCGGACAGGAGCTCACCGGCACCTGGGTGGTCGCCAACCGGATGGAAGACCTGAGCAGTCTCTACAAGTCCGAGGGCTGGAATAACAAATTTCCCAAAGCCGTCATTGACCTGATCTCCTACAAGGGCGGCATCTACAGCGTACCGGTGGACGTTCACCGCTCCAACGTGATGTGGTACGTCCCGGCCAACCTGAAGAAGTGGGGCGTGAGTGCGCCAAAGACCTGGCACGATATGCTCACCGCCTGCACCACCCTGAAGGCCAAGGGCGTGGCCACGCCCCTCGTGATGGGCGAGAACTGGACCCAGCAGATGATCTGGGAGTCTATTGCCACTGCCATGCTGGGACCGAAGGGTTGGAACGACCTGTGGAGCGGCAAACTCAAGTTCACCGATCCCAAAGTCGTGTCTACCTTCTCGATGTACGGCAACGTTCTCGACTGCGCCAACAAGGACGCCAGCGGCCTGAGCTGGCAGCAGGCCACCGACCGCATGCTCGCGGGCCAGGCCGCCTTCAATATCATGGGTGACTGGGCCGCTGGCTATATGACCACCACCAAGAAGCTCAAGCCCGGCACCGATTTTGCCTGGAGCCCCAGCCCCAGCACCAGCGGCACCTTCATCATGCTGGCCGACAGCTTCGGGCTGCCCAAGGGAGCCAAGGACCGCCCCGAGGTCATCAACTGGCTCAAGCTGCTGGGCAGCAAGCAGGGCCAGGACACCTTCAACCCGCTCAAGGGCAGCATCGCCGCCCGCACCGATTCCGACCTGAGCAAGTACGGCGCGTACTCGCAGTCGGCGGCCAGCGACTGGAAGAAGAACACCATCGTCGGCAGCATGGTTCACGGCGCAGCCGCCCCCGAGAGCTTTACCAGCGGCTTTGGCAGCATCAACGACGCCTTTGTCAGCAACCACGACGCCAGGGCCGCCGCCCAGTCGTCACAGGATCTGGCCGACAAGTCGCGCATCGGGATGTAAAGCCTGAGCTTGGGTGCGTTGCCCGGCGCGGCGCGCTCCCCAACTGCATGACCGCCAGTTGACAACCCGCATCACTTTCCGAGAGACGGCGACCCCAGTGCCGTCTCTCGCCCTGAAAGGAGGGCGACATTGAAACGCCTGTCCACTGACCGCCTGTGGGCGATTGCGGTGCTCACGCCGTCGATCATCTTGCTGGCGATCTTCGTTTACGGCTTTATCTTCCGCACGGCCTACACCAGCCTGACTGACTGGGGCAACGATCCGGCCCAGGCGTTCAGCCTCACGCCAATCATCCGCTTTATCGGGCTGCAAAATTACCACGACCTGTTTACCAGCGGCCTCAACGTCCGCTTCCGGCAGGATCTGGTCAGCACCTTATTTTTCACCATCTTTTTTATCGCTGGATGCCTGGGGCTGGGGCTGGCGATGGCACTGCTCCTCGACCGCAACCCCAAGGCCGAGGGGCTGTGGCGCACCATTTTCCTGTTTCCGATGAGCCTGTCGTTTATCGTCACCGGCACCATCTGGCGCTGGATGCTGCAACCCCAGGGTGGCCTCAACCAGCTCTTTCACCTCAATCCGGCCAGCAACGGCTGGCTGACCAGTCGGGATTCGGTGTGGAGCTTCGACTGGAACAAGATCCCGCTGGTGACGGCTGTCCTGGTGGGCCTCATCTTGCTGTGGACCGGCTGGCAGGCGCTGCGAAACGCTCAGCGCACCCGCATGTGGGTGGCCCTGGGCTGCGCGGCGCTGCTGCTACTCTGGGCATTTGTTATCGGGCCGAATGTAAAACTCCTTCCCGCACCCGAGCTGCACGGCTTCAACATCGCCTTTATCGGCATTATCATCGCCGCCATCTGGCAGATGAGCGGCTACACCATGGCGCTGTACCTGGCTGGGCTGCGCGGCATTCCCGAGGAGTTACGCGAGGCCTCACGGGTGGACGGGGCCACCGAGTGGAACACCTACCGCCACGTGATCTTTCCGCTGCTGGCACCGATTACCCTGTCGGCCATGATCATTCTCGGCCACATCAGCCTCAAGATCTTTGATCTGGTGTTCGCCATGACTGGCCCCGACAACGGTCCCACCGACGTTCCAGCCCTGCTAATGTACATCACGTCCTTCCGGCAAAATGCGCTGGCGGTCGGCGCGGCCATCGGCACGGTGCTGCTGCTGCTGGTGGCCATCATCATCATTCCCTACCTCGCCAGCCAGTTCCGCAGCCAGGAGGGCCACGCATGACCAGCACGCCGCTGAGTTCGGCCAGTGTGCCCAGCGTCCACAAATCGGCGCGCTTCTCGCTGTCCAGGGTCTTGATGTATCTAGGCCTGGTCATCGCTGCGCTGTTTTTCCTGCTGCCGATCTACCTGCTGGTCGTGACCGCCTTCAAGACGCCCGACGCCATCAACCTGGCGACCACCTGGCAACTGCCCAAATTTCTGAACTGGGCCAGCTTCTCGGATGCCTGGGCCAAGGTCGGCGGCAACATGGGCAACAGCCTCTTTCTGGCGGTCGTCGCCACCGCCATCAGCGCCATGCTGGGCAGCCTCAACGGCTACGCGCTGAGCAAGTGGAGATTCAAGGGCGCGAATACCCTGTTCGCGCTGATGCTGTTTGGCATGTTCATCCCCTACCAATCGGTGCTGATTCCGCTGTTTCAGTTCATCAAGTCGCTGGGGCTGTACGGCAGCATCTGGGGCCTGATCCTGGCGCACGTCGTCTACGGCATTCCGATCACCACCCTGATCTTCCGCAACTTCTACGCCGACGTGCCGGACGCGCTGGTGGAGGCGGCCACCATCGACGGCGCGGGCTTCTGGGGCATTTACGCCAGGGTCATTTTCCCCATCAGCATTCCCGGCTTCGTGGTGGTCATCATCTGGCAGTTCACCCAGGTCTGGAACGAGTTTCTGTTTGCGGCCACGCTCACCTCGTCCGGCAGCCAGCCGGTGACCTACGCTCTCTCGCAACTGGCGGGCGGACAGGCGGTGTCGTGGAACCTGCCGATGGCGGGCGCGATTCTGGCGGCCATCCCGACCCTGCTGGTCTACATCGTGCTGGGCCGCTATTTCGTACGCGGTCTGCTGGCGGGCAGCGTCAAGGGCTGAAGCTCTTCCCCATTCAAAACGGCCCGCTGTCTTCGGATGGCGGGCCGTTTTCCTATCATTTCAGCGCAAGGCCCGCCGCACCTGACCGGGCAGCGCCAGCAAATCCCCCACCCCATCCACACCCGCGAACACATCGAGGTGGGGCAGCGCCGCCGCCATCCCGCGTGCCAGCGGCAGGTAGCCGGTCTGGGCCGCCAGCGGGTTGAGCCAGACCACACCGCCGACGCGGGCGCGCAGCTTTTTCAGCGCTTCCACGAGTTGCGGCGGCTCCCCGGTGTCCAGGCCGTCACTCAGAATCACCAGCAGGGTGTCGGGACGCAGGTGGGCGCGGCCCAGCCGCAGCAGCCGCGCCAGATTCTCGCCGATGCGGGTGCCGCCGCCCCAGCTCTCGCCGCTGCTGGCACCCAGCCCGGCGCGCAGCAGGGGAGTCAGGCGCTCCAGCGAGGTGCTGAACGAATACACCTCGACCTTGCGGCTGCGGGCCGAGAGTGCGGCAGCGTAGCGCAGCAGGAGTGCAGCGTAAGGGGCCATGCTGCGGCTGCCGTCGAGCAGCAGCAGCACGCGCGGCGGGCGGGGCGGGCGCAGGCGGTAGCGCAGGTTGAGCGGCTCGCCCCCGGTGCGGCGGGCGGCTTGCAGGGTGGCGCGCACGTCCACCTGGGGGCCGCTCATCCCCACCCGCCGCCGCCGCGAGCGGCCCAGCCGCACACCGCCCAGCAGGGCGCGGGCCGCCTCGGCGTACAGCGCCGTCTCGCCCAGGGCCAGGCGGGGTGGCGCACCCTGCCCGGCGTGCGGACTCAGGCGGGTCTGAAGGAGCTGGCCCGGTTCGTCCGCTTCGTCTGGTGCATCCTCGCCCGGCGTGGGGCGCTCACTTCCCGCGACAGAAGATTCGGCCAAGCTCTCGGCATCCTCATCCGCGTCTTCAGCGCTCTCAGTGGGCGGCTCAGTCGGCTCGGTCTCGTTTCTGGCCGGATCGGGACTGGGCCGCTCGGGCGCGTCGGGGGGCGTCGGGAAATACGCCCGGAAGAGAACTGGGAAAGCCTTCGCCTGCTCGCGGGTCCGGGCGAAAATGACACCCCAGGCGGCTTCCAGCACACCGAAATCCAGCAGCCCCAGCCCCTCGGCGGCCCGCAGCGCGTCCGCGAGGTCGCCGGGGCCGACGCTGAACCCGGCGCGGCGCAGGTGGACCGCGAAGGTCGTGAGGTCCGGCAGCAGCGCTCGGGTCACGGCTTCAGGCGCGCTTGGCCCGCTTGACGGTCTCGATGCGGGCGTCACTTTCCAGCACCGACACGTAGAGCTGATAGGTGTCCAGCGCCTGTTGCGGCGGCACCAGGTTGGCGAAACGGAAATAGGCGGCGTGGCCCTGCGGCAGCACGAAGGTCGGCGTGCCGAAGACGCCCAGCTCGGCAGCAGCAGCCAGATCAGCCCGGAGATCGGCGCGGCTCTGGTCGTCCTGACGGTCTGTGTCGAAGCGGGCCAGATCCAGCCCCGCCGTCTGCGCCGCCGCCTGGAGGGTGGCCTCGTTCAGCTCGGCCTTTCCCTGATGAACCGCCCGGAACAGCGCGAGCGCGAAGGCCCACCTCGCCTCCTCGCCCTGCTTTGCCGCCGCCTGATCGGCCAGGAAAGCCCGCAGGCTGCCCGACTGCGCAGCGCTGCCCCCATCCGACGCCTGATCGGTCAGCCACCATATCGGCACATGGCGGCTGGCAGCGTTCTCGGGATGGTTGCCCTGCACCAGACTGAAGTGGCGCAGCTCAAAGGTCTGGGCGTGATCTCGACGCAGCACGTCGGCCAGCTCTAGGCCGCGCCAGGCGTAGGGGCACAGGAAATCGAAGTAGATGGTGGTGGGCGTCATGCCGGGAGGCTAACACGCACACCCACCCGCCAATTGCAAGCCGGGTCAGGCCCCCGGCAGCGCCGCCTGCATCCGTACCGGACGGTCCTCGGCGCGAAACTGCAACTCGTAGAGGTCTTTGTAGAGGCCGCCCTCGGCGAGCAGCTCAGCATGCGTGCCGCGCTGCACGATGCGTCCGGCGTCCATCACCACGATCAGGTCCGCGCCGCGAATGGTGCTAAGGCGGTGGGCGATGACGAAGGTCGTGCGGCCCACCATCAGCTTTTCCAGGGCGTCCTGCACCAGCGCTTCCGATTCGTTGTCCAGGGCGCTGGTGGCCTCGTCCAGAATCAGGACGCGGGGATTTTTCAATATGGCCCTGGCAATGGCGACGCGCTGGCGCTGCCCGCCCGACAGCTTGACGCCGCGCTCGCCCACCGCCGTGTCAAACCCCTGCGGCAACTTCAGAATGAACTCCTCGGCGTTGGCGGCCCGCGCCGCTGCCCTGACTTCCTGCGGGTCGGCGTCCTGGCGTCCATACAGGATGTTCTCGGCCACGCTGCCGGAAAACAGCAATGTTTCCTGCGGCACCAGTCCCACCTGGGCGCGCAGCTCCTCCAGATCAGCCTGGCGCACATCCACCCCGTCCACCGTCAGCGCGCCGCCGGTCACGTCGTAGAAGCGCGGCAGCAAGCTGACCAGGGTGGACTTCCCAGCCCCGCTTGGCCCGACCAGCGCCACCGTCTGCCCCGGCAACACGTCCAGATCGAGGCCGGAGAGGGTCGGCCCTCCCACCTCGTCACCGTACCCGAACGACACGTCCTCGAAACGCACCCGCCCGCTGAGGCGGCACAGTGGGGTGGGTACGGCGGGCAGCGGCAAATCGCTGCGGGTATCGAGCAGCTCGAACAGGCGCGAGGACGCCCCCAGCGCTTCCTGCACCTGAGAAAAGACGCCGGTCAGGCCGCCCACGCCGAGGCCGACTTGCAGGGCGTAAAACAGAAAACTCACCAGCTTGCCCGGTGTCAACTCGCCGCCCAGCACCTGCCGTCCGCCGTACCACAGCACCCCAGCCAGGCTGCCGAACGCCAGAAAGGTCATGATGCCCGCCAGCGACGACGAGAGCCGGATGCGCCGCAGCGACGCCTGAAACGAGGCCTCGACGCCCTGGCCGTAGCGCCCGCGCTCCAGATCCTCGGCGGTGAAACTCTGCACCACCCGCACGCCACTGATGGCCTCCTCGGCGCTGGCGTTGGCGGCAGCCACTTTGTCCTGCACGTCACGGGCCGCCCGGCGAATTCGCAGGCCGATCACGATGGCCGTGCCGATGATCAGCGGAATGACGCCCAGGGTAAACAGGCTCAACCGGAAACTGGTCAGCACCATCAGCGTGACGCCGCCGATCAGGGTGACGATCTGACTGAGGAGTTGCGCCAGGGCGCTGCTCACCACCGTCTGCACGGTGGACACGTCGCTGGTGAGGCGACTGGTGAGTTCGCCGGTACGCCGCGAGGCGAAAAAGCGCGGGCTGAGGCTCAGCAGGTGCGCGAACACCGCCCGGCGCAGATCGGCCACCACCCGCACGCCCACCCGCGAGATCAGAAAGGTTTGCAGCGCGGTAAACACCGCCACCACCGCGAAGACGCCCAGCAGCAGCAGCACGATCCTATCGAGCGGCCCGGTGTCGGCCACCCCGCCCGGCGCGCGCTTGAGAAACGAGGCGTCGATCAGGTTGCCGAACAGTTTGGGGAACACCAGGCTCAGGCCCGCTGAGAGCAGGGTCGTCAGAATGCCCAGCAGCAGCCAGCCCAGGTAAGGCCGGACGTAGCGCAGCAGCCGCAGCAAGCTGGCCGGATCAGGGCGGGAAGCCTGCGGATCGTCTGGAGCGGAAGAGCGGGCAGCGGGACGCGAGAACATGCTCCAGGGTAGCGCCAAGCGGTGCCCGGTATTGACCTGCCCAAAGCAGTACCGTTCAGATTCGTGAAAATAGGTACCCGTTTCTGTCAATCTTTGAAAATAATCTCCTCTTTGAAGACGCGCAGGCACTGCCCTCTTAACTCAGGGCAGCTTCACAAAAAGGCGGCAGATTTCGTTTTATGTGAAGCCAATCGCTTAGAATGACTTTCAGCTATGTTCCGCCTCCAGAAGCCGAAGCCGGGCGTGCCACTTGAAACCCTCAACCTGCTGCGGCGGCAGGGGTTCGGCTTGCTGGCTCCACTCAGCGCGCTGGCAGCGCTGCTGGCCCTCGTGTTTCAGCGCGGCAACGTTGACCCGCTCGACAAAATGGCCCTGCCACTGATCGCGGTGCTGATGCTGGGCCTGGAACTGAGTCTGCGGCGGCACTGGCTTAAGCTCGAACGGGCGCTCAACCTGACATATGGGGTGTGCAGCGCGTACCTGCTGGCACTCTTTTATCATCAGTTTTCCTCGTTCGTACCCAGGTACGGGATGCTCAGCGAGGGCGTGCTGTGGTTTCCGGTGCTCTACATGATGGCGTTTATTCTCTGGACGCCCCGGCGGGCAGCGCAGGTGGTAGGCACCCAGATCGGCCTCACGCTGCTGATCACCTTTGCCCAGACGGTGCCGCTGTGGCAGAGCGGGCGACTCGGTGACCGGCTGCTGGCCTCGCTCGCTCAGTTCTTTCTCTCGGGCATATTGATTGCGCTGGTTCAGTATGTGGTGGGCAGCGCCCGGCAGCAGTACGAGGACATGCGCCGCCTGGCCTACGTGGACACCCTCACCGGCCTGCCCAACCGCCGCGCTGCACAGAGCCTGCTCGACCGGCTGGACAGCGGGCAGCAGCCCTACGCCCTGGTGCTGTTCGACCTCGACTACTTCAAGCAGGTCAATGACCGCTACGGCCACGCCGAGGGCGATATGGTGCTGACCCAGACCGCGCAGCTGTGCGGGCAGCACCTCGCTGCGCCAAATTTACTGGCACGCTGGGGCGGCGAGGAATTTCTGATGATCCTGCCGAATGTCAGCGCCGAGGCGGCCCGCGCTGCCGCCGAGCGCGCCCGCAGCAACCTGGCCGCCTACAGCTTCGCGTCGGGGCCAGTAACCGCCTCGTTCGGTGTGGCCCAGACCGCCGCTGAGGGCGGACACAGCCCACATGAGCAGGTGCTGGAAATCGCCGATCTGGCGCTACGCCAGGCCAAGGCCAGCGGACGCAACCAGGTGCGGGCAGCGGGCGACGGACCCGACCCGCTGATCCATCTCAGCGACCCCCGAAAAACCAGATTCGGTTGAACTGCCGGGCCAGTGAGTGGGCCACCCAAAGACTCACAGACGGCTGGCCCTGGCCGCCGCAACCAGCGCCGAGGCCGCCGCCTCAACTTCTTGCGGGGTGGTCGCGGCCCCGAAACTCAGGCGCACGGTGGCGAGGGCGTCAGCGTCATTCAGGCCCAGCGCCAGGAGCACGTGGCTGGGCTGCATGGTGCCCGCCGAGCAGGCGCTGCCCGCCGAGACGCACACCCCGGCGAAATCCAGATTCATCAGCAGCGCCTCGCCGTCTGCGCCCTGCGCCGTGAACGAGGCCACCTTGGGGCTGCCCGCCGGGGTGTGGTTGGCGTGCAGGTCCGCCTCGCCCGAGAGCCGCGCCGTGAGCTGGTCGTTGAGGGCGCGCAGATGGGCGTGCGTCTGCGGCTGGGCTGCCACCGCCGCTTGCAGACTCAGGCCCGCCGCGTAGAGGCCCGGCGCGTTCTGGGTACCGCTGCGCAGGCCGCGCTCCTGCCCGCCGCCCAGCAGCAGCGGCGGCAATTCGAGGCCGCGCCGGACATACAGCAGGCCCACCCCCAGCGGCCCGCCCCATTTGTGGGCGCTGAAGCTGGCGTAGTCCACGCCCCAGCCCAGCAAGTCGAGCGCCGCGACGCCCGGCGACTGCACCGCGTCGGTGTGAAACTTCGCGCCGCCCGTGTGGGCCACCTCGGCCAGCGCGGCGACGTCTTGCAGCGCGCCGATCTCGTTGTTGGCATGGTGCAGACTGACCAGCCGGGTACCGGGGCGCAGCGCCTCACGGAGTTGCTGCGGATCAATCAGGCCACCGGGCTGCGGTTCGAGAAAGGTGACGGCCACCCCGCGCGCCGCCAGCGCCCTGGCCGGAGCCAGCACTGCCGAATGCTCGATGCTGGAGGTAATCAGGTGGCCCTGGCCGCCTCCTTCCCAGGCTTCAGGAAAGCTGCCGAGCAGCACCTGGTTGTCGGCCTCGGTGCCGCCGCTGAGCGCCGTGAGGGTCAGCGGCGAGACCCCCAGCGCCGCCGCCGCTGCTGCCCGACCTTCCTCCAGCAATTCGCGGGCGGCCTGCCCGGCGACGTGAATGCTGGCCGGGTTGCCCGGCACGGCGGCGGCGCGCTGATAAGCCGCGAGTGCCAGCGGGGTCAGCGGGTGGGTGGCAGCGTAATCGAGGTAGATCACCGGGTCTTGCCGCCGCTCACGGCCCGAAAGTCGCGTAGTCCTGACCATTGACCCGCACCGTGAAGGTGTAGTTGCCGCGCACACTCACGTCGTCGCGCCGGGCCACCGCGCCCCGGAGCTGGGCGCTGTCTGTGGCGGGCAGAATGACCCGCTCGCCGTCCTCATCGCGCACCACGATCTCCGTGGTGCCGTCCGGCAGATTGCCGGGAAAAGTGTAGGTCATCGGCACGGTCCGCACGGCGGTGGGCGGCGGCGCGGCAGGGGTCGTCGACGTTGGCGACTCCGGCGTGGCAGGTGTTGGGCTGGTGGGTGGCGGAGTCGTGGGCGTCTCCGGAACTGGCGTGGCAGGCACCACTGGAGTCGAGGTGGCTGGCGGCGAGCCGGTGGGCGTTGAGGGGGTCGGCGTCGAGGGAACTGGAGTCGCGGGCGAGGTGTCGCCCGGCGTGGTCGGCGCGAATTCCGGCTGTGCTGCCGGAGAGCCGCTGTCCACACCGCCGGAGCCAGGTGTCTGGTCGGGGGTGGGCAACGCGGGCGGCAGTGGCAACGGCGGCACCGGCAGCGGCGGCGGGCTGACCACCGGGGCCTGGTAGCGGGTCTGGGCCACCACCAGCGTCACCGGCGAGCCGCTGTCGACCTTGGTAAAGGCGGCGGGCGACTGGCGCAGCACGGTGTTTTGCGCCGAGTCCGAGCTCTCCGGCTTGACGGTGGTGACCGTCAGCCCGGCGCGGCGCACCAGGTCGCGGGCGTCGTCAAACGGCAGGCCACGCAGATCCGGCAGCCAGGTCTGCTGCACCGAGACGCCGGTGCTGATCAGCAGCCGCACGCTCTGGCCGCGCCGGATCACCGCGCCAGGGGCAGGCAACTGGGCCACCACACGGCCCTTGGGGGTGCCGCTGAGCGCGCCGTCCACGCTGGACACGCTTCCCAGCTTGAGGAAGTTCTCGCCCAGCGCCGCCTTGGCCTGATCGAGCGTCTGCTCCTCCAAGCGCGGGACCGTCAGGGTCGGGGGGTTGTTGACGGTCAGGGTAATCAGCCTTCCCAGGTGCAGGGTGCTGCCGCCGCCGGGTTCCTGGGCGATGACGGCCCCCAGCGCCGCGCCGCGCTCATCCCCCTCGGCGTACTGCACCCGGTAACCCAGGGTCGCCAGCCTGTCCGCCGCCGCCTGGGCCGGTTGCCCCAGCACGGCGGGCACGTCGGCCACCGGCGGGTTGAGGTAAATCTGGGCAGCCTGGGCACCGAAATACGCCGCCCCCACCAGGCAGGCCAGCCCCGGTATCCAGGTCCAGACGCTGCGCGGCGGGCGCTGACGGCGCACCTTGCCCTGATTGATCGGGGTCAGTGCCGCCGCGCTCAGCGACTCGGCCTCCTGCGGGGTACGGGTCGCGGGCGTCAGAAAAGCGATCTGGGGTGTGTCTCCGTCCATCACGATGTCGGCGTCCATGAGCGCGAAACCCTGGACAGCCAGCCGGGCGGCCAGATCGCGCAGGGCGCTGAGCGCCGCCTCGTTCTTGACCGGCTGCATCTGAAAAGCCGCCAGCGGCGTGCCCGGCACCTCGCGCCAGACGGCGTAGTACGCACCGGGGCGGGCCACCACGTCGGCCAGGCCCGCCGGGGCCAGCGCCTTGAGGGCCGTGCGGTAGCGGTGAAAGGCGTTGCGCTCGTCGGGCGCAGCGACCTCGAACCACGACAGCCGCAGCAGTTCGCCGACCTCAGCTCCCGGCAGCGCGTCGGCCCGCACGCTGTAGATCGTCTGGCCGCCGCTTTGCGAGCGCTCCTCTACCACTTCGTATTTGCCGTCTATCCGCGCCATTCGCACCGAAGTATAGAGTGGGCCGCGCCCAGAGACCGCTCATCTGGATTGGGTGCGCTCAGGCATGCTCCTCAAGCGTCGCCAGCGCCTGCCCCACCGTCTGGCCGGTGACGGGATGGGCGAAGTCGGGGGCCACCTCCGAGAGCGGCCTCAGCACGAACGCACGCTGCCAGGCGCGGGGATGCGGCAGGGTCAGGTCGGGCGTGTCGAGCACCAGCGCGCCGTAAGCGATCAGATCGAGATCGAGGAGACGCGCCCCCCAGCGCTCGCGGCGCACCCGTCCGAAGCGGGTTTCAATGTCCAGCAGTGCTGCGAGCAATGGCGGTGCAGGCAGCCGCGTTTGCAACCTGGCAGCGGCGTTGAGATAGTCCGGCTGGCCCGGCGGTCCACCCACCGGAGCGGTGCGGTGAAAACCTGAGACGGCCTGCACTTCGCCCAGCGCCGCCAGCTCCTTCAGCGCCCAGTGCAGCGCTGCCGCCGGATCGCCCAGGTTGGCCCCCAGCGCAATGAGAGCGACCTCGACCGCCGCTTCAGGCATCGGTAGGCGGGCCAGCCGGACCGGGGCGGCTCAGGTGCAGCTCGGCGTACACGTCTTCAAAGACCCCCGGCAGCGGCGCGTGCGGCTTGTGCACGCGAACCGTCACGGCGCTGAGGCGCGGCTGGTCACTGAGCAGGGCGCGGGCCAGCCGCGCCGAGAGCGCTTCGAGCAGTTGCCAGCGCTCTCCGGTGACGATGCGGGCGATCAGGTCATAGACGGCGGCGTAGTTGACGGCCTGGGCCAGCTCATCGGCAATATCGGCGAAGTCGTAGTGCAGTTCGGCGTCCACGACGAAGCGCGCCCCGAAGACCGCCTCCTCCTGATAAACGCCGTGCCGCCCGTGAAAGGCCAGGCCCTTCAGGACGACCTTGCCCGGCCCATTGCCCAGACTGCCCGCCAGATGCTCATCTCGCTCGTCCATACCGCGCCCGATTATGCGCTCTCCAGCGCCGAGAAGACCCGCAGCGCCAGCACGTGCGCTCGCACGTCGTGGGCCCGGACCATCGCCGCACCCGCCCGCGCCGCGTGGAGGTGCAGCGCCAGGCTGGCGGCGTCGCGGGTGTCGGCCTGGCCCTGCGGCTCGCCCGAGAGTGCGGCCAGGAATTTCTTGCGGCTGCCGCCCACCAGCACCGGCCAGGGCTGCGATGTCAGCTCCGGCAGGGCACGCAGCAGGGCCAGGTTGTGGTGGGACGTCTTGCCGAAGCCGATGCCGGGATCGAGCAGCACGCCCGGCACGCCCGCTGCCAGGGCCAGAGCCGCCTGGGCAGCCAGAAACCCGAGCACCTCAGCCACCACGTCGCCGTAGTGCGGAGAAACCTGCATGGTGCGCGGCCCACCCTGCATGTGCATGATGCAGGCGGGTGCCCCGCGCTCGGCACAGACGGTCAGCATCTGCGGGTTCCTCAGGCCCGACACGTCATTGACCAGATGCGCTCCGGCGGCCAGTGCGGCGGCGGCAACCTCCGGCTTCAGGGTGTCGACGCTGATGACGGCCCCGCTCCCGACCAGCCCGCGAATGACCGGGAGTATCCGGTCCAGTTCGGTGGCCGCGTCCACTGCCTGCGCGCCGGGCCGGGTGCTCTCGCCGCCAATGTCGAGAATCAGCGCGCCGTCCCGGTGGAGTTGCCGGGCATGAATCAGGGCTGCCTCCACGCCGCGCCCACCATCCGAGAACGAATCGGGCGTCACGTTGACGATGCCCATGACGGCGCAGCCTTGCCAGCTCAATTGCCAGCCGTCCGCTACCCACACACTGCCGGGCACAGGAAAGCCGAACCTCAGATTGAAGTCGGCCACCGCCTACTGCCCGAAGCCCACCGGCGACGCACCCTCCCAGCCGCCCAGAATGTGAATGTGGGTATGAAAGACCTCCTGCCCGCCGCCCCGGCCCGCGTTCACGACCAGCCGGTAATCGCCGAGATGCTCCCTGGCCACCTTCGTCGCCGTGAGCCACAGCCGCCCCATCTCGCCCGCATCGGTGATCTCGTCAATGCGGGTGCTGACCCGCTTGGGAATGACCAGCAGGTGAACCGGCGCTTTGGGGGCAATATCCCGAATGGCGATGTAGTCGTCGTCCTCGTAGACGATCTGGGCTGGAATCTGGCGGGCAACGATGCGCTCGAACAGGGTCGGGGCGGCGGGGTCGGCATTGGTCATGTCTTCACTCTAAAGGCCCGCGCCGCCGAGTTCACGCAGACTGGGGCCATGAAGCCTGTGCTCGGCAGTCGCGGCGGCGTTCGCCTCATGTCCATGTTTGGTAGCAGTCCCAGCAAGCGTTCGGGGAAGCGGCGGCGCAGGGGCAGCAAACGCGCCCTGCTACTCAGCGCCGTCCTGCTCGTCGCGGTGCGCCGGGTCATGATCCCGCCGTACCCGCTGGCCGGAAAATCAGTGCTGATTACCGGCGGCTCGCGTGGCCTGGGGCTGGCCCTGGCGCGTGAACTGCTGCGCTACGGCGCGAACCTGACGCTGCTGGCCCGCGACGAGGCCGAGTTGCGCCGCGCCGAGGCCGATCTGAAGGCGCGGGCGCTGGGCATCTCGCCGCCGCCACAAATTCAGATCGTGGCAGGCGACGTGACCGTCAAGGCCGATCTGGAGCGGGCCGTGGAGGCGGCCATCAGCGCCTACGGGCGGCTCGACGTGGTCGCCAACGTCGCCGGGATCATCCAGAGCGGGCCGCTCGACAACGTGACCGACGAGGAGTTCACGCAGAGCATGGCCGTCAACGCCTTCGCGCCGCTGCACCTGACCCGCGCCGCCCTGCCTTATCTGCGGGCCAGCGGTGGGCGGGTGCTGATCGTGGCGTCGCTGGCCGGAAAAGTCGCCGTGCCGCACCTGAGTAGTTACAGTGTCAGCAAATTTGCCGCCGTCGGGCTGGGCCAGTCACTGCGTGCCGAACTCGCCCAGGACGGCGTCAGCGTCACCACCGTTTGCCCCGGCCTGATGCGGACCGGCAGCCCCCGCCACGCCCAGATCAAGGGCCAGCACCGACGCGAATACGCCCTGTTCGCCACCCTCGACAACCTGCCGCTCATCTCGCTCGACGCCGATAAAGCCGCCCAGCGTATCGTGCAGGCGCTGATTCGCGGCGAGGCCGAGGTAATGATCGGCGGCCCCGCCAGGCTGCTCAATTTGTTTCAGTCGCTCGCACCGCAGCTCAGCGCCGATGTGCTCTCGCTGCTCAACCGCCTGTTGCCGGGGCCGGGCAGCAGCGACGCCGCCCTGCCGGGGCGGGATGCCGAGAGCCGTCTGACCCGCGCCAACCTGGTCAAACGCGCGGCGGAGCAGTCACTCAACGAAAGCTGAGACCCGCCCGCACGCCAGGCCACTGGATTACTTCAAATCCTCCGCGTTCACCGTCTGAATCTTGGCCATCTTGGGCTGGTACATCTCATCGTATTTCATGATCAGGAGGCGTGAGCGCTGGCGCTCCCCGTTGGGCGAGAAGGCCAGCGCCCCGGTGATGGTCACGCAGTCCTTCTTATCGTTCGAAAAGCAGGCGGGCAGATTGACCTTGCGAACGGCGGCGCTGATCTGGGCGCGGCTGGGGGCAGATCCGCTGGCCTTGAGGGCTGAGATCAGCGCGTTGGTGGCGTCGTAGGCGTAGATGGCCACGCCGCTGGGTTCACTTTTGTAGGCTGCACGGTAGGCCGCCGAGAAGTCCACCGAGTTGGAAAAGGTGTTGACCGGGCCGAAGACCGTGGTGTAGATGACCCCGACGGCGGCCTTGCCCGCCCGCTGAAGGAAGCTGGGCGAGTCGAGCGCGTCGCCGCCCATGATCACGGCCTTGACGCCCGCGTCACGCAGCCCCTGCATCAGTTGGCCGCCGGTATCGTCGGTGCCGCCGAAGTACACCACCTGCGGATTGCTGATCTTGATCTGCTTGATGACGCCCGCGATCTGGGCCGGGCTGGACGCACCCACATAGGCGACCACCCCCACCTTGCGTGCCTTGAGGTTGCCGATCAGGCTCTTGCTCAGGCCATTGCCGTAGGCGGTGTTGTCCGACACCACGAAGACCGATTTGGCCGAGAGCGTGTCGGCCAGGTAGGCAGCAGCGGCCACGCTCTGCGCCTGGTCTGGGGCCACCACCCGGCTGAAGTTGCTCCATTTGTGCCCGGTCAGGGCGTCGTTGGTGCTGGAAGGCGAGATCAGGGCCAGATCACTCGCCGCAAAGCTCTCGCCCAGTACGTTGGTCACGCTGGAATTGAGCGCACCGACCACGCCGAGAATGCTCTTGTCGGCCAGAATCGTCTGGGCGATCTGCCCCCCCGGGTGGCCGAGGCCTGATCGTCGAACGACACCAGCGACACGTCGAGGCCCGCCGCCTTGAGTTCGGCGGCGCGGTCCTGAAAGGCCAGTTGCGCGCCGCGCTTGACCTCGCTGCCAATGGCGGTGAGGCTGCCGCTGAGCGGGCTGACGGTGGCAATTTTGTAGCTGGCAGCCTGGGCAGCACTGAGGGCAACGAGGAGGGTCAGGGCTGCCGGAAGCAAGCGGGTGGGTCTAAGCATGCTCAACGGTAGGCAGGGATACATAACGCCGGTCTTACATGCGTCTTGTTTTTCGCAGCTCACTTGTCGTGAAGATATGCACATTTTCACGACTGAGCCGAGTAAGTAAAATACATACCAGAGCAGGATGTGGTGTTTATCTCTCGTTCGACCTGCTGACCCTGAGCGGAAGCTCAGCCCACCTCGCGCCGCAGCTTGCCCGCCAGCGCGAACCACTCGCGCTCCTGGCCCTTGTAGAGGCGGCTGGCCCGCTGTTCGGTCTTGGCCAGCGTTTCCAGCTCGCGCTTCGCCTCGTCAGGCCGGTGCTGGGCGATCAGGTAAGCGGCGTAGCGCACGCGGGGTTCCTCGCTGGTCGCGCCGGTCATGGCCTGCTGGTAGGTCGCCTCCGCCTCGGCCAGCCCTGATTCGGCCTGCGCCCGCGCCAGCAAAGTCAGGGTCCGGGTGCGAATCGAGGCGCTGGTCTTGAGGTCGACCTGCTTGAGCTGCGCCGCCGCCGAGGCCGGGTCCTGCCGGGCCATCGCCAGCTCAGCGCTGGTCAGCAGCACCAGCGGATCGTCGGCGTAGATGTTGCTCTGCAGAAGCGGTTGCAGCACCGCCTGGGCCTCGTCCTCGCGGCCCGCGCGGGCCAGGAGCGCGGCCAGTTCGGTGCGGTGCTGCAAGGTGTCACTCTCCTCGATCTGTTCCCTGGCCTCGCGGATGCGGGTTTCCAGCGGGCGCAGATTCTCCAGGGCCGGTTGCAGGCGGGTGCCGACCTGCCGGGACGTGCCGCGCCAGCCAGGCAGCAACTCCAGAAACAGGTAGGCCACTACGCCGATGTAGCTGCCGAACAGCAGGATGAAAAACCAGTAGGTGTTGCGCCGGGTGCTGACGGCGTGAATCAGAAAGATGATCTGGAGCGCGCCTGAGAGGTAACCGAGCCAGGGATAATGACCCAGGAAGCCGAAGAGGTTCATCTCCCCATGCTAGAGGCTGAGCGTGAACGGATTCGGAACAAAAAGCATGCTTGCCGATCAGGTTTCCCTTACCGTAGAGCCGTGCGACGTGCCCTCTCCCCCGCCCCGCTGTTCGGCTGGCTGATCGCCCTGCCCGCGCTGGCTTTTCTGGCCGTCTTTCTGATCTGGCCGCTGGTTCAGGTCATGCGGGTGGGCGGCGTCAATTTGAGCGTCTGGACCGATCCCTACTTCCTGGGCCGTCTGGGCTGGACGCTGGCTCAGGCAGGTGTCACGGTGCTGCTGGGCGCGCTGATCGCCTGGCCGCTGGCGTACCTGCTCGCGCGCCACGCCGTGCCGGGCAAGCGCGGGCTGCTTCGGCTGCTGCTGCTGCCGTTCGTGACGCCCACGCTGGTGGCCGTGCTGGGCCTCACCGCCCTGCTGGGGCCGCGCGGCTGGCTCACCCAGCTGACAGGCCTTGACCTTTCCGAAAGTCCGGTGCTGATCATTCTGGGCAACCTGTTCTTCAATCTGCCGATCATGCTGCGGCTGGCCTACGGCGGCTTTGCCCGCGTACCGCCGAGCCTGACCGGAGCGGCCCGCACGCTGGGAGCCAGCAACCTGCGGGCCGCACTGACGGTGGCGCTGCCGCTGGCACTGCCGGGACTCGCGGCGGGCGCGATTCTGGTGTTTCTCTACAGCGCTCTGTCGTTCGGCCTGCCGCTGACGCTGGGCGGCGAACGGTACGCCACGCTGGAAGTCGAAATTTATACCTTGACCGCCTACGAACTCAAGCTGCCGGAAGCCAGCGCCCTGATTCTGGGCCAACTGCTGGTCACGCTGGCAGCGACCCTGCTGTATACCCGCCTGACCGGCGGCGCGGTGCCGGAAGCGGCCCGCAGCCTGCCCAGAGCGCGCGGCATGGCGGCGCTGGCCCTCTACGCGCTGCTGGCGCTGACCCTGCTGATCTGCTTCTCGCCGCTGCTGGCCGTCGCCGTGCGGAGCGTGACGGGCGCGGCAGGCCCGACCCTGGCCTTCTGGCGCGGCGTGCTGGCTCCGGACAACGATCCGCCGCTGAGCCTGCTGCTGGGCAATACCCTGCGCTTCGCGGGCCTGACCCTCTGCGGAGCGGTGCTGCTCGGCGCGTCGCACGCCCTGGGAGCCTACCTGAGCCGCTCACGCCCGCTCGACGCCCTGTCACTGCTGCCGCTGATGCTCTCGCCGGTCAGCGTGGGGGTGGGCTATCTGCTGAGCTACCCCGGCTGGGCGGCGCAACTTGGTCTCTTGATTGCCGCCTATACCCTGATCGCCTCGCCACTGATCACCCGCAGTCTGCTGCCCGCCCTGCGCGCCCTGCCACTACGCGCGCTGGAAGCCGCCCGCACGCTGGGGGCCAGCCCGCTCACGGCGGCGCGCACGGTGGCCCTGCCACTGGTGTGGCCTGCTTTGCGCGGCGGCGCGGCCCTGTCGCTGGCGACAGTGCTGGGCGAGTTCGGCGCGACCCTGGTGCTGACCCGCCCGGAGTGGGCCACCCTCAGCACCGGCCTGTATGAGCGCTTGGGGCGACCCGGCGCGCAGAACCTGGGCGAAGCCTGCGCCCTGGCGACCATCCTGCTGGGCCTGGCACTGGGGGCCTTCACCGTGCTGGACGGGGGTGAAGGAGAAGTCACCTGAGATGAGCACGCTACACTGACAGGCGATGAAATGGCTGTGGATTTGCCTGGTCCTGTGCGGCGCGGCCCAGGCCGACTCGGTGCCGGTGTTCGTGACACTGCCCACACCCGACCTGCCGCCTTCCAATCTGACCGCGCCCATCAGCCTGCCGCCTGTACCCACCTGCGGCGCGACCACCGCCGTATCCGCGCCGAGCAGGCCACTACCGCCAGCCGTCACCGGACGGGTGGGCTTTTACGCAGCCCTCTATGACCCTCAGTTCAGACCGATCAGGGCGCTCGGCCTGGGACAGGTCAACGCCCTCTTCGCGCTGGGCAGCGCCTTCAAGCCGCAGGTGGTGCGGGCCGCCTTGCAGGAGGTGGACGCCGGACGGCTGAACCTGGCGGCCCTGATCACCACCACGCCCGGCAAACGCAGCATCGAGGCCTACCCGCCGGGGCAGAACACTGTGGCAAAACTCGCGCAGTGGGCGCTGGAGCGCAGCGACAACACCGCCTCCGACCTGCTGCAACTCGGTCTCGGGCCGCCGAAAATCGCGCGGGCGGTGCAAGCGCTCAGCCCGTGTACCAGCATTCTGCACACCACCAAGGCCTGGTGGGCGGCGCAGGCGGGACTGATGCCCGATATCTTTCCCAATCTGGTGACGGACGCCGTGAACGCTTCGATCTTGCCCTTCGAGGCGCGCCTGAAGTTGGCCGAGCGCCTCAACGCCCGCGCCCAGGACTTCACAGGGCCCCAGGTGGAGGCGGCGCTGGACACCTACTTTCATGGCCCCGCGTACGCTCCAGCACTGGAACTGGCGCTGCAAAACACCAGCACCCCACAGGGCTACGCCGACCTGCTGGCCCGCACACTGGGCGGCAACGGCCTGAAACCCGCCACCCGCGCCCTCTTTCGCCAGTGGCTCGCCGCGTCGTGCTGCCAGCCCAGACGCCCGGCACTCAAGACCTTTTACTGGGGCCACAAGGCCGGGAGTGGCTGGCGACTGCTGACCCTGACCGGCTCCGCCGAACTGCCGGGCGGGCGGCGGCTGGCCTATGCTTACTTCAACGACGGCTCGAACACGCTCGAATCCGAGGACATGGAGCGCCAGATTCCGGCGCTGGTGGCCTGGATCGACGCCGCACTGGTCGAGCTGGCACGCTAGGACACCGCTGCTCCGTCAGGCGCTACCCTGAGCCCCGTGCTTCCCGCCCTTCAGACCCTTGGTCTCAGCCGCCATTACGGCGCAGTCTCCGCCGCCGAAGGGGTCAGCCTGAGCCTCGCGCCGGGCGAAACGCTGGCCCTGCTGGGACCGTCGGGCAGCGGCAAGAGCACGGTGCTGAGAATGATCGCGGGCCTGGAGCGCCCCGACGCCGGCAGTGTGAGCGTGGCGGGCCGCGACGTGACCCGGCTGCCGCCCGAAGCGCGCTGCCTCGGCCTGGTCTTTCAGGACTACGCCCTCTTTCCGCACCTGGACGTGATGGGCAACGTGGCCTACGGCCCCCGCAGGCGCGGCGCGAACCAAGTGCAGGCACAGCAGCAGGCCCGAGAAGCGCTCGACCTGGTCGGGCTGGCTGATCTGGCCGCTCGGCGCATCGGGGCGCTGTCAGGCGGGCAGCAGCAGCGCGTCGCCCTGGCCCGCGCCCTCGCGCCGCACCCACCACTGCTGCTGCTCGACGAGCCGCTGAGCAACCTCGACGAGCAGCTTCGCGCCCGTTTGCGTACTGAGCTACGCGCGCTCTTCGACATGCTCGGCACCGCCGTGCTGATCGTCACCCACGACCAGCGCGAGGCCCTGGCCCTGGCAGGTCAGGTGGCGCTGATGCGGGCCGGGCGGGTGGTGCAGATCGGCGCGGCGGCTGGCGTATTCGGCCAGCCCGCAACGGCCTGGGTGGCCGAATTTCTGGGACAGCCGAACGTATTTGCGCGGGGCGGGCAGGTTGTTCTGGTGCCGGAAAGTGCAGTCATTCTGGGCGAGGGGGAGGCCCACAGCGTCACCTTCCGCCAGCCCGACGAACACGGCGAAACCGTCAAGGCCGCCCACGAACTCGGCGAACTCACCCTGCACCTGAGCCGCCGCGAGGCCACGCTGATTGGCAGAGACACTTTGAAGTTGCGGTTGGACGAAAGTCAGTTGCGCGAGGTGCCCGATGACCGGGCCGTGCCTTGACGACCTTTTGACGCCGCTGCCTCTAAAATGAATGACAGGTCAGTCATCTGAAAGCAGCACCATTCCGGAGGGCACAGCATGAAGCACACCCGTTTCAAGGTCAGTTTTCGGCTGCTCAGCATCGGTTTCGGACTCCTCGGCGCAGTACAGGCCCAGCAGACCCCGGCCTACAGCGGCCCGCAGGCGGTGGTCTACATCGGTGACAACTATTGCAGCGGCGGCTACTGCGGCTACAGCGCTTGGTCGTCGTTCGACAGCGCCATCACCCAGGCCCTCAAGGCCAGCGGCTATGTGCGCCCGGTACGTCAACAGGACGGGGCCAACCTGATCATGAAGGCGGGCATCACCGACATCACTGGGGGCGGCGGCGTGTGCCTGCCGATTGTCGGCTGCCTGAATGCCAAGACGGTGAAGGCCAGCTTCGAGATCGACGATGCCAAGACTGGCACGGTGATCTGGCAGGACACCTGCGACGGCACCAGCGCTGGGTACAGCTCGTGGTACTGGTGGAGCGGCGTCAGCTTTAGCAGTGACGAGAGCAAGGCCGCCGCCGACTGTGCGGGCAAACTGGTGCAGAAGTTCAATGGCAGCGCGGCGATCAAACCCTACCTGACGGTGGCGGCGGGCGCGCCGCTGGGCACGGCGGCCACCGTAACCACCACCGTCAGCAGCGTCACCACCACCTCCAACACACCCAGCTCCAACGCAGGCAGCCCCAGCGAGGCGCAGTCCGCCAGTATGGTGCAGCTTCTCGGCGGGGCCATGCAGGCGCTGAGCTTCAGTGACGTCAACGCGCTGTTCAGCAGCGATCCGCTGAACCCGGTCAGCGTCAAGGCGCTCAACGCGGCGGCCACGGCACAGACGCTCAGCGACGCGGCCCGGATGAAGTTCAGCGTGACGCCCGGCGAGGACGCGGGCGCGTACCGGCTCATCGGCCTGAGCTACACCCTGCCCGGCGGCAGCGAGAAGTTCGTGCAACTGGCAGTGGCCGCTGAAGGACCACTCAATACCCGCAGCGGAGCGCGCATCGTCTACCTGTCGGCCTTCAACCCGGCCCGCACCGCAACACCCGCGCTCGACGGCCTGAGCAAGAATGTCGAAACGCTGCTGGCGGACGTGCGGGCGGCACTGAACCTACCGTAAGCCGCCGGGGGCGCTACAGTGGCCGCCATGCTCGCCTGGATTCTGGTGGGTGGGCGGCTGACCGATGCGCCTGCACTCGCCGCGCTGCCGCGCCCTGACCTGGTCATCGCCGCCGACGGGGGCGCGCGCCACGCCGCCCTGCTGGGCGTCAAGATTGATTTGTGGGTGGGCGATTTCGATTCGTCTGAGGGGCTGAATGTGGACGCACCGCGCGAGCAGCATCCGACGGCCAAGGACAGCACCGACTTCGAGCTGGCCGTCAACGTGGCCCGGCAGCGCGGCGCAGGCGAACTCCTCATCCTGGGGGCCTTTGGGGGCCGCTTCGACCACGCCTTCGCCCTGGCACTGGGGGCCTGCCGCCTGGCCAGGGAGGGTCTGAAGGTCAGCCTGCACAGCGGTGACGAGGCCGGGTATCCGCTGCTGCCGAAGGTTCCAGTCAGGCTCGACTTGCAAGCGGGGCAGATTTTTAGTGTGCTGGCCGCCTCCGAGTTGCGGGGCCTGACGTTGCGCGGCGCACGCTGGCCGCTGACTGACAGCAACGTGCCACTGGGCAGCGGTTTCACCGTCAGCAACGAGGCGGCAGGTGGGATGCTGGAAGCCGAACTCATGGGAGGAGTGGCGCTGCTGACCGTACTGGAAGAAATGAGGCGGGCGTGAACGTCTGTCGACCGGGCGGTTGAACTGCGGCTTATTCCGGGGCCCTACCCTGAACGTATGTGTATGTCCAGCTTCAAAACGTTCGTGCTGCTCTCGGTTCTCCTTGTGGGGGCCGGGACGGTGTCGGCCCAGTCGGAACCAGCGCCCAAGACGCCGCCCGCCGCTTCTGCGAACAGCAGCGTGCAATCGCCCGTGACCAGAGCCGATCTCCAGAAGTTCATGGCCGTCCGGGCCGACGAGAAGACCGCGCTGGGCGACAGTTTCTCCAGCCTTCAGACCATCTTTGACGACGTCAGGAAGGGAAACAATCCCAGCTTCTTGCAGGTCACCGGAGCGCTGCGCCAGATCGGCGGTTCGGTGGGCGACGCCAGAGCCGCACAGAAAACGGCACTGGGTCAGCAAAATCTCAGCAGCGCCCGCTTCCGATTCATTCGCAGTCAGATCAACAGGGCGCTGGGCATTCCCAGTTTTGACTTGAATAAAGTGCTGAGCAAACTCAAGGGGGGCGACTTCTCCGACCTGGGCAGCACCGTCAGCACCGACGCCGACCCTCAGACCAAGGCATTGATCGAGCCGAGCCGCAGCGACCTGCTGGAAACGGCCCCATTGGGATTGCTGGGCCTCTGAGCGCTGGGCCTGACTGCTTAAGGTTAGGAGAGAAGCAGTCCGGCAGCCCTGGCGGAACTTTCCTCACCGTTTGCCCGTATCCAGGGGCATGAACGCCAGACGTGGATGTGGTTGCGGCTGCGGGGGCTTTGTGGTGCTGCTCCTGGCCCTGCTTGCGGCGGGCTACTTCCTGGTCTACCGCCCGGTGACGGTCTTTCTGAGTGGCTGGCGGATACCTGCCCAATCGGCACAGATTCCAGCGGCCAGCGGCAACGTACAGTCTCCCCTCACCCGCAGCGACGTGCAGAAGTTCGTGCGAATTCGCCGTGACGAGCGCGCTGCCCTGGGCAGCAGCTTCACCAGCGTCCAGAACACCTTCCAGAGCATTCAGAACGGCCAGACGCCGACCTTCTGGCAGGTGACGGGCGTGCTGCGCGACCTGGGCAGCTCAGTGGGTCAGGCCCGCGCCGCCCAGGTGCAGGGACTGGTGCGCGAACAGCTCAGCCGCGAGCGCTACAACGTCGTCCGGGACGGCGTGAACCGCTCACTGGGCGTGCCAGATATCGACTTCGGCAAAATCGCCAGTGAGTTGCAGGGCGGCAAGGTGCCCGATTTCGGCAACACCGTCAAACTCGACGCCAGCCCCCAGACGACTGCCCTCATTCAGCCGTTCAAGACCGAGCTGACGGCGACGGCAGCGCTGGGGCTGCTGGGCCTCTGAGCTTCTGGACACCGGAGATGCCTTCCCTGCGCCCGCCCCGCTGGCGGCTGTTCTGGAGTCTGGTCGCCTTCGCCGGATTCATCGCCGCCGTCTTCAGTTTGCTGTGGGCGCTCGGGTGGCTGGCCCGCACCTTCGGCTACCAGAGCAACGACGCCAACCTGCCCATCACCCTGATCATTTCGCTCGCTGTTTTCGCCGCCGCCGGATGGCTGTGGCCCGGCGCGGCCAGCCAACATCTGCGCCAGCGCCTGCGTGAGTGGTGGCGCGGCGAGCGCTGAGCAGCGACCTCCCCTGCCCTACCCCTATGGTTTACCCAGTACCCACCATCTTCTGGAGCATCCATCATGCAAAAAATTCCGTCCGCCGTTCCACTCCGTTCCACCTCGCCGCTGACGCCTTACCTGCGCTGGGGCGGGTTGCTGCTCGTCATCATCGTGGTGGTGAGCGTGCTGAGCAGCAGCGTTCAGGTCATCGGCCCCGGGCAGATCGGCCTGAAGTTCAACAAAGCGGGCAGTTCGCGCGGCCTGTCGCAGACCAACGTGGTGTCGGGCTACGTGCTGGTCAACCCCATCACCACCGAGATCGTGACCTACCCACGCGCCCAGCAGAGCTACTCGTGGACAAAGAGCGCCAGCGAGGGCAGCCCCGGCGACGAGTCGTTTACCTTCAATACCGCCGATCAGGTGACGCTCAACGGCGACGTGAACTTCGGCTACCAGATTGACCCCAAGGCGGCCCCCGCCATCTACATCCGCTTCGGGCCGGACGTGGACACCATCACCCGCACCTACATCCGCAGCGTGGTCAGAAACGCCATCACCCGTCAGGCGTCGGGCTACACCGCCGAGCAACTGCTGGGCAAGGGCCGAAGCGCCTTTGAAGACGCTTCCGAGCGGGAAGTGGTGACAGAACTCACGCCCTCGGGATTCCTGGTTCGCAATTTCAGCTTCATCGGCGAACTGCGCGCCCCAGAAGCCGTCGTGCAGAGCATCAACGCCAAGTTCTCGGCCCAGCAGGCAGCCATTCAGGCTGAGAACAAGGTGGTGCAGAGCAAGGCCGAGGCCCAGCAGGCGGTCGCCCTGGCGGAGGGCGACGCCCAGGCCATTCTGGTGCGGGCCGAGGCGCAGGCCAAGGCCAACAAGGTGCTGGCCGCCTCGCTGACGCCGGAGCTGATTCAGAACAAGCAAATCGAAAAGTGGAACGGCGCGCTACCGACCGTATCGGGCGGCTCCGGCAGCGGCTTTCTGATCAACCTGCCCGCCAAGGTCCAACCTGCTCCCACCAAGAGCGGGAGCGCCCAGCCGTAAGCGGCGTTCCTCACTCGTCGTGAACGGACGCGCTGTCTTGGACAGAGCGGCACCCGTATGGGGCCTGTCCGCCTGGGCACGCCACTCCTCACCGGGTTTCCTTTTCGCCCGCAGGGCAGACGGTAGACTCATGGGCATGGAGACTTACGACGTTCTAGTGATTGGCGGCGGCCCCGGCGGCTACGTGGCGGCCATCCGCGCCGCGCAACTCGGTTTCAGCGTGGCCTGCGTGGACGCTTTTACCCGTGACGGCAAGCCCTCGCTGGGCGGCACTTGCCTCAACATCGGCTGCATTCCCAGCAAAGCCCTCCTCGACAGCAGTGAAAAGTTTGAGCTGCTCGAACGCGAGTTCGCCGATCACGGCATCACGGTGGAGGGCGCGAAAATCGACCTCGCCAGGATGCTGGGCCGCAAGGCGGGTGTAGTGGACAAGCTGACCGGCGGCGTGGCGTATTTGTTCAAGAAGAACAAGATCAAGAGCTATCACGGCTACGGCAAGCTGACGCGCCAGGACGGAGACGGCTGGGTCATTCAGATCGGGTTTGAAGGCGAGGCTAGCAGTGAGATCAAGGCCAAGCACGTGATCGTGGCGACGGGCAGCAATCCCCGTGCCCTGCCGCTGGCCCCGTTCGGCGGCAACGTCGTGGAGAACAGCGGCGCGCTGGAATTCAGCGAAGTGCCCAAACGACTTGGCGTGATCGGTGCGGGCGTCATCGGCGTGGAGCTGGGCAGCGTCTGGCGGCGACTGGGTGCTCAGGTGACGGTGCTCGAAGCCCTGCCAGGCTTTCTGCTGCCCGCCGACCCCGCCGTCAGCAGGGAAGCGCTCAAGCAGTTTCAGAAGCAGGGCCTGGACTTTCACTTCAGCGTCAACATCACTGAGGTCAAGGACAACGGCACCTCGGTCAGCGTGACCTACACCGAGAAGGACCAGAGCGTGACCGCCGAGTTCGACAAGCTGATCGTCAGCATCGGGCGGGTGCCAAACACCTCCGGCCTGGGCAGCGGGAATGTGGGCCTGGAACTCGACGAGCGCGGCTTTGTCAAGATCGACGCCCACTACCGCACCAACCTGGCGAACGTGTACGCCGTCGGCGACGTGGTGGGCGGCGCGATGCTGGCGCACAAGGCCGAGGACGAGGGCGTGGCGGTGGCCGAGCTGATCGCCGGGCAGGCCGGGCACGTCAACTACGATGTGATTCCCTGGGTCATCTACACCTCGCCGGAGATCGCTTGGGCGGGCCTCACCGAGCAGGCCGCCAAAGAGAAAGGCCTGAACGTCAAGACCGGGCAGTTTCCCTTCAGCGCCAACGGACGTGCCCTCGGGCACGGCGACCCGCGCGGTTTTATCAAGGTGGTTGCCGACGCCGACACCGACCGAGTGCTGGGCGTGCATATGGTCGGCCCCAACGTGTCTGAGCTGATCGCCGAGGCCGTGACCCTGATGGAATTCGGCGGCAGCGCCGAGGACCTGGGCCGCACCGTTCACGCCCACCCGACGCTGAGCGAGGCGCTCAAGGAAGCGGCGATGGGTGTCGGCAAAATGGCGATTCATATGTGAAAGAGGAGTGGTGGGCGGCGCGAACCTGCCCACCCCACACTCTTCCGGCCCCGAGGGGGTGGGCAGCCCCCCTTCCAACCCCTACACTGATTCCAACCCGCGCTCCGGCGCGCAAGGAGGCCACATGACGACAACGAGCAGCAAATGGCTGGACGCGGAAGTACGCTACGACAGCGGCGTGTACAACAAGCATCAGGTCGTGATGGTGCGTGGCCTGGGCGCAACCGTCTGGGACGAGACGGGGCGCAGCTATATCGACTGTGTGGCAGGCTACGGCGTTGCCAACATCGGCCATAGCCACCCCGACGTGGTGCGGGCCATCAAGGACCAGGCCGAGCGCCTGATCGTGATGCCCCAGACCCTGCCCAACGACAAACGCGCCGAATTCTTGCAGGAGCTCGTGGGCGTGCTGCCCGCTGGCCTGGACCGGGTTTTCCTGTGCAACTCCGGCACCGAGGCGGTGGAGGCGGCCAAGAAGTTCGCCATCACAGCGACGGGCCGCAAAAAGTTCATCAGCATGAAGCGCGGCTTCGCGGGGCGAACGCTGGGCGCGCTGGCCTTCACCTGGGAACCCAAGTACCGTGAACCGTTCGGCGACGCGGTGGACAGCAAGAACGTCAGCTTCGTGACCTACGGCAATATCGAGGAACTCAGGGCCGCCGTCACGGGCGAGATCGCCGCCGTGATCATCGAGCCGGTCCAGGGCGAGGGCGGGGTGCGTCCGGCCAGCCTAGAGTTCATTCAGGCCGCCCGGCAATTTACCCAGGAGAAGGGCGCGCTGCTGATCATGGACGAGATTCAGACCGGATTTTGCCGCACCGGCAAGATGTTCGCCACCGAGCATTTCGGTGTGACGCCCGACGGCATGACGCTGGCCAAGGCGATGGCAGGCGGCGTGCCCATCGGTGCGTTTGCCATGACCGCCGAGGTGGCCGACCGGATGCCAGCGGGCGGACACGGCACCACCTTCGGCGGCAATCCGCTGGCGATGGCGGCCGGGGTGGCCGCCATCCGCGCCATGAAACGCGAGAACATGGCCGAGCAGGCCCGCGAGAAAGGCCAGTACTTCATGGAGCAGCTCAGGGCCATCGACTCCTCCAAAATCCGCGAGGTGCGCGGCATGGGCCTGATGATCGGCATGGAACTCAAGGAAAAGAGTGCGCCGTACATTGCTGCCCTGGAACACGACGAGAGCGTGCTGACGTTGGCCGCCACGCCGCTGGTGATCCGTTTCCTGCCGCCCGTGACCATCAGCAAGGAGCAGATCGATCAGGTGGTGGCGTCAGTGGCAAAAGTGCTGAAGACCGTCAACCCGCGTGAGGTGCCCGCCGCCGAGGTCAAGGAAAACAAGCAGACCGAGTAAAGTCGCGCTTTTGTCGCATCCGCCCCGGCCTTGATCCGGGGCGGTTTTTATTGGGCGCTCTTCCTCCGGGTGCCTTGCCCTAGACTGCGTCACGAATGCGCCCGCGCCCCCACCACCCCGCGACCCGCAGCCTGACCCAGTTTCTGCTGCTGCCCCTGCTGCTGCCCCTGCTGCTGCTGCTGGCCGTCACCGCAGCGGTGGTGTGGGGCATTGACCGCAACGCCCGGCAGGTCGAGCTGCTCAACACCTCGCAGGTGCGCCTCAACCTGATCAATCTGCTGGCCCGCGACATCGTCGATATGGAAACCGGGATGCGAGGCTTCGTACTGGTCGGCCAGGATTCGTTTCTGGACCCGTACCGCCAGGGCCAGCGCAACGTCAGTGAACGCCTCGGAAAGCTGCAACAGCTCAGCGTCAGTGATTTTCAGCGCCGCAACCTCGCCCAGGTCCGGGTGCTGGTGCGGCGCTGGGATCAGCAGGTGGCGGCCCCCGCCATCGCGGCCCGGCAAATCTCACCGGCGGCGGCGACCATGCTCATCACCCGGCAGACCCAGGGCAAACGGCTCATCGACACGGTGCGCGGCGTGCTGACCACCCTGGAGCGCAATGAGATGCTGCGGCGTGAGGCGGCGGCCAGCGCCAGCTCAGGCACGCTGCGCCTGACCCGCGCCCTGACCATCGCCGGACTGCTGAGCGCCCTGCTGCTGCTGATCTTCATTGCCCAGCGCGCCGCCCGCACCCTGGCGCGTGGTCTGGAGACGCTCAACGCCGGGGCCGGACGGATTGCCCAGGGCCACTACGGCGAGGTGCTGCTGGACGTGCCGGTGCGGGAAGTGCAGGCCCTGCGCAGCCAGTTTTACGTGATGGCCGACGCCGTCGAGCAGCGCGAGGCCACCCTCAAGACGGCCCAGGCCGTGCTGGAGCGCACCAACCGTGATTTGGAACGCAGCAACCGTGAGCTGGAGCAGTTCGCCTACGTCGCCAGCCACGACCTCCAGGAACCGCTCAGGACCATCGGCAGCTACACCGAACTGCTCGCCAGGCGCTACCAGGGCAAGCTCGACGACCGGGCCGACCAGTACATCCAGTTCACCCTCAGCGCCACCCTGCGCCTCAAGGGGCTGATTCAGGACCTACTGCTCTACTCGCGGGTGCGCCAGCAGGGCCAGGCCAGCGCCATGTTCAGCACCCAGGCGGTGGTGCAGGGCGTACTCGACGATTTTCAGGACCTGATAGGGCGCAGCGGGGCCAGCCTGACGGTGGGCGAGTTGCCCGAGGTGTGGGGCAACCCCGAGTTGCTGCGCCACGTCTTTCAGAACCTGATCGGCAACGCCCTGAAGTTCCGCGACCCGGCCCGGCCTCCCGAGGTCACGGTCTTTGCCACCGCGCTGCCCGACGCCTGGCAGTTTTCCGTGACGGACAACGGCATCGGCATCGAGGCGGCCTACTTCGAGCGGATTTTCGGGGTCTTCCAGCGGCTGCACGGAATCGGCACCTTCGAGGGCAGCGGCATCGGGCTGGCCGTGGTCAAGAACGTGGTGGAGCGCCACGGCGGACAACTCGCCATTAAAAGTGCGCTGGGCTGTGGAAGCACCTTCTCGTTTACCCTACCTTACCCGAATATGCCGGGACTGAATGCTGTGCCGGACCATCAGCCGACTGTCCATGCCGAACACGCCGGACCCGAAGGACATCCATGAGAAAGATCGAAATTCTGCTGGTCGAAGACAATCCTGCCGACGTGATGCTGACCGAGGAAGCCTTCGAGGAAGCCCGCATCGCCAACCGACTGCATGTGGCCCGCGACGGCGTGGACGCCCTTGAGTTTTTGCACCGGCAGGGCCGCTACGCCGACACCCCGACGCCCGACGTGATCCTGCTCGACGTGAACATGCCGCGCATGAACGGACTGGAACTGCTGGCGGTTCTGAAGGCCGACCCGGAGTTGCGGCGCATCCCGGTCATCATGCTGACCACCTCGCGGGCCGAGCAGGACGTGTGGCGCAGCTACGACCTGCACGTCAACGCTTACATCCCCAAGCCGGTCAGCGTGGGCGAATTCTTCGATGTGGTGCGGACCTTCGAGACCTTCTGGCTGGCCATCGTGGCCCTGCCGCCGCACGCCGCACCGTAGAGATACGGGAAAAAGGGTTGAAGGGGGCCGCGCGAACGTTCCCCCTTCAACCCGACTGCCGCCGCTAGAGCTTCTTGGCCTGCGGGTACTTCATGATGGCCTCATCCTCGCTGAGGAATTCGCCCTCAGCGTCAGGGCTCCAGACCACCTCGGCTCGGATCAGATCACCGGGGCCGACGGCGGAAATGGCCTGAAGAGCGGCGCGCACTTCGGCAGCGTCGGTGGTTCCGGCAGGCGGCAACTGGGCCAAAACGTGCGCCGCAGCGCCCAGGGTGACGGCCAGGTAGAGGTCGCCCACGTCGTTTTTGGACTTAGGACCGTCCTTGTGCTGGTACCCGGTGCGCGGGTCGCGGTTCTGGTAATTGCTGGTGGTCTGGTCAGTGAAGGCAGCCCTGGCCTGGGTCGCCCACGCGCCGAGCTGGGCGTCGGCGCTGCTGGCACTGCCCTGGGCGCGCTGCACGTCGCCGTAGACCCAGCGCTCGGGGTGGCGCAGCACCACCAGGGCCGCTTCCTGAAGCATCTGGGCCAGACCCTCGTCGGTGTCGGGGTCGCCGCTCTGGGCCACCGCTTGCAGGGCGCGTTTCACATCGTCACCCTCGGCCATGATGACCTGCACCATCACTGCCTGGGCGTTGCCGGTAAAGCTCCCGAGCAGCCCGCTGCCCGCGCCGCCCCGCCCCGAAGCGGCGCTGCGGCGCATTACCAGAAACACCGCCAGCACCACCGCGCCGATCAGGAGCAGAGGAATCAGACTCAGGCCGCCGCCCCCGCCGTAGCCGTAGCCGCCACCGTATCCCCCACCGTAGCCGCCGTTATTGATGATGACCGGCCCCCGGTAGCCGCCGCCCGAATACCCGCCCCCGCTATAACCGCCCCCCCGACTGCTCGAGCCGCCAAAACTGCCACCCGAACTGCCGCCGCTGGAGCGCCCGCCGAAGCCGCCGCCCGACTGCGCCCAGGCCAGACCGAGAAGAGTGAGCAGCCCCAGTAGGGCCGTGATTTTGAGCAGCCGTCTGAAACCAAGCGCCAGGGCGCGAGCGGAATTGAACATAGCTAGCAGTTTAGGGGAGTCGGGGGCCACAGGCACGCAGACGGGAAGCGGACCCAACCGTGACAACCTTCAGTAGAGCGCTCCGGTTTCGGCAGGACCAAGTGCGAAGTCGCTGAACACCACCTCGAAGCCGCCGCCCTGGGGACTGCAAGCGTAGACACCCACGCTGGCAGCCAGGTCCGGCGGCAGATAAGCCAGCCGCAGCAGCGACCAGTCGGCGTCCGGTAGTCGGCTGTGCACGCTCAGGGCGTCTCCCTGGCGGGTCATCTTGAGGTCGAAGAAGGCGGGACTTCCCACCGGGCACACGCTCCAGTCGCTGAAACCGTGCGTGACCACCGCGCTGAGCTGCTGCTGGCCCACGAACTCCACCCCGGCCTTGATCCAGTGCTCAGCGCCCGCCCGCAACATCAGCCCGGCCTGATCGTAGAGCGCCGTGTATGCGCCGCGCACCCGCACCTGCGCCGTGAAGGTCTGCTGCGCCGGTAATCCGAGAAAGTGGCCGCTGTCGTGCGTGAAGCCGTAGTGGGTCCGCCGCCAGAAATCGGTGTCCTGCGCCGTCCACAGGCGCAGGACCCGCTGATCAGCAGACCAGCGGGGCGGTTCGTTGAGCCAGGTCATACCGT
Source organism: Deinococcus rubellus (assembly GCF_025244745.1). Classification (NCBI taxonomy): domain Bacteria; kingdom Thermotogati; phylum Deinococcota; class Deinococci; order Deinococcales; family Deinococcaceae; genus Deinococcus; species Deinococcus rubellus. The sequence goes on along the minus strand of NZ_CP104213.1, from coordinate 920,876 downwards.
GCCAGTCAGTCATAGGTGCGCCCAGCATAGCGGCGCGCAGACTAGACTGCACCCCATGAACCGCATCTCCTGCTTCACTTGGACACCGCATGGAACTTGACCTGACTCCCGAGGCGTTCAGTACCCTGCTCGCCCGCCTCTACGAGCGCGACAATCGCCTGGAGTTTCGCCAGCCGGGCGAGACCTACCCGCGCAGCGAGACGGTGGACGCCTACGTGCTGAGCGGCCACGCTGAGGCCCTGCTGAGCGAGGAGTTCGAGGGGGACGTGTGGGGCACCCTAGAAGACATCGACGAGACGGCGGCCAGCGAGGAGGAAGCCTGGGCCAAAATCCGGGCCTTTTACCTGGACCGGGGCAATGTGCTGCTGCGGCCCGGCCCCGGCGAGGAGTGGATTTTCACCGAGGCGCTGGCGCGGCGGCTGGAACTGCTGGGTTAGGGGAGCTGAAGCTAGGTCAAGTCCATCTGAACGCCTGCTCATCCGCAAGATGAGAGGGCAGGGGTAGTGTGGCCGTATGTTTGAACGCAATGAACGCCGCTTTCCCGTGAAACGCTTTGTCCTGCTGGGCGTGCTGATCGGCGCAGGCGCGTACTACCTCAGCCGTGAGCAGAATCGCCGCGCCCTCGATCAGAAACTGGCCGAACTCGGCATCAAGGACGCTGCCCAGGACGTTGCCAGCGCCACCTCCAGGGGCTTCGAGCAGGTCAAAGACGCCGCCAAGGATGCCGGGGCCGTCATCGCCGACAAGGCCGCTGAAGTCAAGGACGCCGCCCAGCGCAGCCCCGAGGAAGGTAAGGCCGCCGTCAAGGACGCTGTACAGGACGTAGCCAAAGCTGTGCAGGACGCCGCCAGCAAAACCCGCGAGGCCGCCAGCGACCTGGGCGCGCAGGTCAAGGACAGCGTGCAGAGCACCGCCCCGCAGGTCAAGGATGCCGTCAAAGACGCGGGCGCGGCCATCGCCGACAAAACGGCCCAGGCCAAGGATCAGGTGCAGGGTGCCGCCAGCGCCGCCGCCGACACAGCCAAAGCCAAGGCTGGAGATAAAGCTGAGGACTTCAAGGCCGAAGTGAAGGACGCCGCTCAGGCCACCCAGGCCAAGGCCCAGGACGTTGCTCAGGACACCAAGAACACCGTCGAGCAGGCTGGTGCGGAGGCCAAGGACAAGGTGCAGGACGCCAAGGCCGAGGCCCAAGACACCGGCAAGGCCATTCGCAACAACATCCAGAACGTGGTGCAGGCGACCAAGGAAAAGGCCCAGGACCCCAAGGACGAGACCAAGGATCAGGCGCGCAAGAGCTGAAACTCAAGTCAGTAACCGAAGACCGCGAAAGAGGAGCCGGACGACTGGCTCCTCTTTTTTCGTCCTCGTTTTCCTTCCTGCCGGATCAGCGCGCCACGTTTGGCACAGGCTGCGGGGTCAGGGTCGGGCCGGTCGTGGTGACCAGGGTCCCGGCGAAATTCACCCTGTCCAGCCGCAGGCTCCGGTAGCCTGACTGATCGCCGATCTTGCCCGCCGTCCAGGCGTGGTACACCAGCCAGGTCTGGCCGCCGGCGTCGGCGAACACCGACTGATGGCCCGGCCCCGCCACCGCACCCCGGCTGACCAGCAGCGGGGCGGCAGCCTTCTGATACGGCCCGCTGAGGTGCGGGCTGGTGGCGTAGCCCACCGCGTAGCCGTCACTGTCGTAGGCCCCGCCGGAGTAGAGCAGGTAATAGAGGCCGCCCTGACGGTGCAGCGTCGGCGCTTCCACCACCCGGCCCTCCCAGGGCAGGTCGTTCTGGATCAGAACGCTGAACTGCCCCGTCAGACTCAGGCCCCCCTTGCTCAGCGGCTGGATATAGAGCCGGGTCGGCAGGTTGCAGCAGTTGCCGTCGTTTTTCCACAGCAGATAAGCGCGGCCGTCTCCGTCCACGAAGGGGCTGGGGTCGATGCTGCCGCCCAGCTTGTCCTGGCAGACGATGGGACCATTGCCCACCGGCACAAAGGGGCCAGCCGGAGTGCGCGACACCGCCACACCGATGCACTGCCGGTCACTGGCGATGTCGTGGGTCGTGTAGTAGAGCAGATACTGGCCGCCCAGGTGAGCGACTTCGGGTGCCCAGGTCAGGCCCGGCAAGGCCCAGTCCGGCAGGGTCGGCAGCGCGTCTTTGCCCTCGGTCCAGTGGATCAGATCGCGGCTCTCGGCGTACTGCACATTGCTGCCGCCGCCGTTGGTGGCGTAGGCGTGGTAGGTGTTGCCCACCCGCAGGATGAAGGGGTCAGGGAAGTTAATGTCGAGCACCGGGTTGCGGAAGGTCTTGGTAAAGACGCTGCCTGTACTGGACTGAGCTGAGCCGGACTGGACTGGGCTGGACTGGACTGGGCTGGACTGAATCGGCGCTGGCACAGTGGTGCTGCGGGCCGGGCTGGCATTGGGGCCTGCACCGCCCGCCAGTGCCGGGCCAAACAGGAGTGGGGCCAGCAGCGAGACACTCAGGAGTGGGGCCATGATGCGGAAGGTCATCGGCATGGGAAGGTCTCCTCCTGGCGCTCAGGGAAGGAAGGCGGGGCGGCTGACCTGATCCGACCAGGATACTCCAGCTCCTGGGCTGGCTACTGAACTGGCTCATCTGTCAGGTGCTCGCCCAAGGAAAATCGCTCGTCCTCCGCGTCACTACCCAGCTCACCGTCCGCAACGTGCAGGCGCAGCCAGCTTGAGCTGTAGCCGAGCGGGTTGTGGGGCTTGCGGGCATGGCCCAGCGTGGCGGCAGCCAGCTTGGCGAGGTCGGCCTTGGGGGTGCGGTCCATGCGGGTCAGCCCGTTGATTTCCTGATAGGTGTCGGTGAGCTGGGTATAGCAGAATCCCGCCAGTCCCTGGCAGGCGTGGACGGCCTTCATCAGCGCGGCGTAGTGGGTCAGAAATGCTTTGGCGTTGGGCGCTTCGCTGTAACCCCAGCCTGGTTGCTTCTTGCCGCCGCTGCGGTAGGCGACGCCGCCAAACTCGCTCAGCACGGCGGGGGCCGTCAGGTTGGTGAATTCCGGCAGGGTCAGGGCGCGGCCCGCCGAGCGGAAGCTGTGCAGGCTGCGCGCCACCGCCTGCGAATCACCGTAGCGCTCCAGCAGTTTCTGGGGATCATCCGTATAGTCATGGATGGTCAGCAGGTCGCTCACCACATGCTCCCAACCGTCGTTGCCGATCACCAGGCGGCTGGTGTCGAGGCTGCGGGTCAGCGAGTAAAAGCTCTGGACCAGGGCGCGCTGCTCAGCCCGCAGTGGCAGGTCCGGCACGCCCCACGACTCGTTGAACACCACCCACACCACGATGCAGGGGTGCGAGGCGTCGCGCCGCAGCACCTCCAGCCAGGTCTGGGTCAAGCGCTCGATGCCGTGCGGGCTGTAGGCGTAGACGCTGGGCAACTCCTCCCAGACCAGCAGGCCCAGCCGGTCACACCAGGTCAGCCACTGCGGACTCTCGATCTTCTGGTGCTTGCGAACGCCATTGAAGCCCAGCTTTTTGGCGAGTTCCACGTCGGCGCGGTACTCGTCGTCCGTCGCCGTCATGCCGCCCTCCAGCCAGTAGCCCTGGTCGAGCGCCAGCCGCAGCGGGTAGGGGTGGCCATTGAGCAAAAACCTTCCGGCAGCGCTGCCCACACTCCGCAGCGCCGTGTAGCTGTGCACCTCGTCGAGCACCTCGCCCTCAGCGCTGAGCACTTCCAGGGTAGCGTCAAGCAGCTGCGGATGCTCGGGCGACCACAGATAGACGGCGCGGGCGTCGTCAATGCCGGGGTCGGGCAGTCGCAGGACGCGGCTCAGCGCCGGGCCGTTCAGGCCATAGGTGTCGCGCATCAGCACTTCTTCGCCGCAGCGCAGGGTCACGCGGAGTTGAGCACCTGTCTCCTGCGGCGTCACCTCGGCGTCCAGCCGCAGCGAGAAATCGGCCACATCCGGCGTCCAGCACAGGTGCGAGAGCCGGGCGGCAGGCACCCGTTCCAGCCAGACCGTCTGCCAGATGCCGCTGGTGCGCGGATACCAGATGCCGTGGCCCTGACCGCTCGCCTGCCAGTCCTGCTTGCCGCGCGGCTGCGCCAGGTCGTGCGGGTCGTCGCTGGCGCGCACCGTGATGGTCAGGGTCTGTTCAGTCAGCGCCTGGCCTGAGAGCGCTGGGGTCACGTCGAAGGTGAAGGGGGTATAGCCTCCCCGGTGCTCACCGAGGAAGTGCCCGTTGGCCCACACCCGCGCTTCCCAGTCCACGGCCCCGAAGTGCAGCAGCAGTTGCTCACCCGCGCTGGGCAGGTCGTCGCCGCTGAGCGTGAAGGTTTGCTGGTACCACACCACCGGATGAAGACCCAGGTCGTGAACGCCGCTGCGGGGCGACTCCGGCGCGTAAGGCACCTGAACCGTCTGATCGAAGTTGACCTTCTGTGGGTCTGGGCTGCCGGAAAAGGCCAGTTGCCAGGCACCGTCGAGCGCTCTCCAGTGGGCGCGCCGCAGCAGGGGGCGGGGATAGGTCATCGGTTCTCCTTCTGTGTGGGTGTCAGGACTTCATGGGACTTCACGGGCCAGACTTCTCTTCGCTCAAGCATGCCGATTCGGCGCTGAGCAGAGTTTAGCAAGTGGCCCATTTTGGTTAGCCGAACTGTTTGCAGCGTGGGGGGAGTCGCCGGGCCGCACCGACTGCCGGGCGCAGGCGAAGCTGATCTAGACTGGGCGGCATGAGCGCACCCGCGTCCCGGCTGGCCATCATTCACACGGGCGGCACCATCGCCAGTCGCCCCGACCCCGGCGGCGCGGGTTTGACGCCGCAGCAGGCCCCGCCGGTTCCCGACCTCGGCCCCGGCTTCGCAACGGTGGAGGCCGAGAACATCCAGGCGTTCAATCTGCCCAGCCCGCACATCACGCCTGCACACATGGAGAGCCTGCGCGGGCTGATCGAGGATCTCGCGCCGGATTACGGCGGCATGGTGCTGACGCACGGCACCGACACGCTGGAAGAAACGGCCTTTTTCTTGCACCTGACGCTCGGCACGCCTGCTGGGGTGGTCCTGACCGGCAGCATGCGCCACGCCGAGGAGCCGAGCTGGGACGGCCCCGGCAATCTCTACGACGCGGCGCAGGTGGCCCTGAGCGCCCAGACGCGGGGGCGCGGCCCACTGGTGGTGTTCGGCGGCGACATCTTCGACGCCCGCACCGTGACCAAGGTGCACACCACGGCGGTGGACGCCTTCGGGGGCTACCCCGGCCCGATTGGGCGCATCGATCACGGGCCAGCCGGGGCGGCGCTGCACTACTTCGCCCGCCCCGAACCGCGCCCGCTTTACCGCCCCGTGCGGGTGGACGCCCGCGTGGAGGTACTCTACGCCTACGCCGGATGGCAGGGCGAGGGCTACACGGAAGCCGCCGAGCGCGCCGACGGGCTGGTGATCGCCGCGCTGGGCACCGGCAACCTGCCCGCCGAACTGCTGGCGCTGATCGAGCAGACCTGCACCCGCACGCAAAAACCCGTCGTCATCGCCACGCGCACCCACGCCGGGCCGGTGCTGCCGATCTACGGCTATCCGGGCGGCGGGGCCACACTGCTGCGGGCCGGGGCAATTCCTGCCAGCTTCCTCAACGCCCACAAGGCCCGCATTCTGCTGATCGTGCTGCTGGGCCTGGGCCTGAACCGGGCCGAGATCGCCGAGGTGTTCGGGCGGGGAGCGTTTTGAGGGACGAAGAGCCAGCAAGTGCCCCGGCCAGAGTCCAGGGCCGGAGCGCTTTTGAGGGGAGGTTCAGGGCATCAGGTAAGTGACGACCAATTGAGCTTTTTTATCATTATTGTTAAATTTGATAAAGTCGTCTTTGCTATCGGCATTGGTATCAATCGGAAAACGCACTCGCACTTCCAGCAGGTTATTGCGGGTAGCACGGTTAATCAGATCATCCTTAAGCCATGAATTGAGATCGCTGGCATTCCAACCGAGAGTAGTGTTTTTGAAAATGCAGATCAACACGCCGCCACAAGGACTCTCATCGGTTAGACCACGCGAATCGTTTGATAAGGGATTGGCATTATAGGCTGAGGCAATTAGGGTATTTCCATAGAACATATGCTCAAGAACAACACTTTTTCCGGTAATCAAGCAAATACTAACACTACATTGTGGTGGAAAGAGTTTAGTAAATGGAGACCCAACAATCTGATTAACGTAAACTCTAAGACGGGCAGCCAAGATATTATTAGGATCGAGCTCCATAGGCAGACTTGAAAGGTCAAATCCGAGGAAAGTCCGTCTGCTGGTATTATCTGCGAAATCGCCTGCGAAAATATCGCTATATCCAGAAAGAACTTGGGTGCTATTGCTGATCTCCCCCACCGTGCTGGCTTTAAGCGCCAAAGTGGCCGAGAGTTGCCGGAACGTCTTGAACGCCGTGCTGCTGGGGTTGCTCAGCTTGTTGCCTTTAAGGTCGGTGGCGGTGTCGGTGATCTGGAAGCTGTAGGTTTTGCCAGTGCTGGTGTATGCCAGATCCGCATTGGGATTGACGGTCATGACCTGGCCCGCCGCGTCCCAGGAAATGGTGCTGGCTCCCAGGTCCGCCGACTGAAAGGCCGCCTGGGCACTGGCCTGGTTCATCGCCTCGGAAAAGGTCACGACGATGTTGGTGTCCTTGGCGACTCCGCTGGCATCGCCCGCAGGCGTCACCGAAACGATGCTTGGCGGGGTGGTGTCGGTGGGATCGGGTGGGGGCGGAGCGGGCGTTGAACCGCTGCAAGCTGTGAGGCTCAAGCTGACCAATACCAGCGCGGCGGCGGTCTGCATCATCTGGCGTCGCATATATCCTCCCTTCTGGACGGCTTCCAGCTTCGGAAACGGCCCATGCTCAAGCGTTCTGGTCACGTCTCTGCGGACGCGCGCTTGCCAGGCCCTCCGGTGTCATCGGCCTGGATACTGAGCACTGTAAAAGGAGGGGCGTCAAATCCCCGTCAAACTTTGAAGTCGGCGCACCGCACGCCGCGAAACAGAGCAGTGACGCTCACGCCAGCAGCAGTGCCCGCAACTTCACGGGGGAATCGCTGTTCGCCGCTTCATGAAGTTGCGGCGCGCGGTGCAAAATCAGCACATCGAGCTGGGCGTCCGGCACCAAAAACGGCAGCCAGCTCTGGGCCAGGTAGCCCAGAGCCTGACGCGCCTGGGCCTGCAACATCACGTCGCCGCCGCCCCCGAAGCGGTCCAGGCCACGCAGCACCAGCACTGCCCGCTCGCCGCCGCCGGTTTCCCAGACGTCGGCCTGACCCAGCCGGTCAACGCCCGCCGCATCGCGGTATTCAAATTCATGGGCCTGCCGAATGAGTCGCACGCTGCTCTGACCGCCTCCCCTCGCCGATCCTGATTGAACTGATCTGTGGTTAAAAGCAAACTACAGCCTTGAGGGCGGTACACATGACCCTCAAGAGAGTATGAAGTGTATCTTCAGACCCGGTCAGCTCCGGTCAGGTAAGAGTCAGCTTGGGCAACTTCAGCTCAGCTTGGCCTTGAACTGGTCGTAACCGAACTCACGCACGATCTGATACTCGCCGCTCGCGTGCCAGATGCCGATGTCGGGGTGCTTGACGCCGTTGAAGAAACTGGTCTTGACCATCGTGTAATGAATCATGTCGTCGAAGATGACCCGTTCGCCGACTTCCAGCAGGTGGTCGAACGAGTATTCGTCGATCACGTCGCCTGCCAGACAGGTGGTGCCGCCCAGCAGGTAGTCGTGCGGCAACTCGCCCGGCAGCCCGGCCCCCAGCACGTTCGGACGGTAGGGCATCTCCAGCACATCGGGCATGTGGGCACTGACCGACACGTCCATCAGGGCGGTCTGCTTGCCGTTCTCCACCACGTCCAGCACAGTGCTGACCAGCCAGCCGGTCCGCCAGCCGAAGGCCGACCCCGGTTCCAGAATCACGTCCACCTGCCACTTCTGGCGGAAGTCACGGACCAGCCGGATCAGCCGGTCGGTGTCGTAGCCTTCGCGGGTCATCAGGTGGCCGCCGCCGAAGTTGACCCACTGCATCTGCGGCAAAAACTCGCCAAAATTGCGCTCCACAACTTCCAGGGTGCGCTCCAGGGTGTCGGAATCCTTCTCGCAGAGGGTGTGGAAATGCAGGCCGTCCACGCCCTCTAACAGGTCGGAGCGGAAGTTGCTACGGGTCACGCCCAGGCGTGAGAACGGCCCCGCCGGGTTGTAGAGATCGGTCTCGACCTCGGCATATTCGGGGTTGATGCGGATACCGATGCTGACCTGTTTGCCCCCGGCGCGGGCGGCCACAACCTGGGGCCTGAACCGCTCCCACTGCGAGAACGAGTTGAAGGTGAGATGGTCGGCCAGGACCAGCAGTGCTGGAAATTCGCCGTCACTATAGGCTGGTGCGTAGACGTGCACCTCGCCGCGCATTTCCTGCTTGGCGAGCAGCGCTTCGTTCAGGCTGCTGGCGGTGGCCCCGGTGACGCCGTATTCGCGCAGCCAGGGAAAGGTACTGAACATCGAGAATCCCTTGAAGGCCACGATGATCTGCGCGCCGCTGAGCGATTGCACCTGCGAGATCAGCGCCAGGTTGCGCCGCAGCCGCGATTCGTCCAGCACGAAGGCGGGGCTGGGAATGGTGTCCCAGGGAATGGCGTCGGCGGGATACACGTCGGGCAGGGTGATAGGAAACTCAGGGGCAACAGCAGTCATAAAACCCAGGGTACACAATGCGCGGGTGGGCCTTTGTGCCGATTCCGACGCCCCGGATTGGCGCTACACTTCCCCCCATGTCACGGGTCTTTTCAGGAATCCAGCCCACCGGGGAGCCGCATATCGGCAACCTGTTCGGGGCGATGTTCAACTATGTCAAATTGGGCGAGCAATACGGCAAGAACGCCATCTACTGCATCGTCGATCTGCACGCGCCGACCAATCCTCTGGCCTACGATAAAGGCACCCTCAGCCGCCTGACCTACGAGATGGCGCTGGCGAACATGGCGGTGGGGCTCGACCCCGAACAGGTCATTTTCTTCGTGCAGTCGCATGTGCGCGAGCACGCCGAGCTGAGCTGGCTATTCACGGTGCAGACTCCCGTGGGCGAACTGGAGCGCATGACCCAGTACAAGGACAAGGCGGGCAAGCTGGAGAGCGTCCCGGCAGGGCTGCTGATGTACCCGGTGCTGATGGCCGCCGACATCCTGCTCTACAAGGCCGACACCGTGCCGGTGGGCGAGGACCAGGTCCAGCACATCGAGCTGACCCGCGAGATCGCCCGGCGGTTCAACCACACCTTCGGCGACACTTTTCCCGAGCCGCGCGCGGTGCTGACCCAGGACGCCCTGCGGGTGCCGGGTGTGGACGGGAACGGCAAGATGGGCAAGAGCAAAGGGCCGACCAGCACCATCGGCGTGCTGGAAGACTTCGGCAGCATCTGGCAGAAGTTGCGGGTGGCCCCCACCGACCCCGCCCGCGTGCGCCGCACCGATCCCGGCAATCCCGACATCTGCCTGATTTTCGATTACCACAAGCTGTTTTCCGATTTGCCGACCATCGAGATGGTAGACGTGGAGTGCCGCCGCGCCGGAATCGGCTGCATCGACTGCAAGAAGGCGCTGCTGAGCGGCATCGAGCGCACCCTGATGCCCATTCAGGAACGCGCCGCCGAGCTGAACCAGCAGCCGGAACGGGTGTATGCCGCGCTGGCGCACGGAGCCGAACAGGCCCGCGCCATCGCCGCGCCGGTGATGGGAGAGGTGCGGGAGAAGATGGGGTTCATCAAGCTGTGATGGTTTGTGACCCTCACACTTGATCCCCCACCAGCAGCCCATTTTTCCCTCTTCACTTTTCCCGGCTTTTCCGGCACGCTGCTCGAACTGGCCGCCACACTGCGCGCTGGGCGGCTCTTGCCGGGCGAGGTGCCGCTGCTGCGCCTCACCCGCGAGCTGCTCGGCAGAATCACGGCGCAGCGGCTCTCGCCTGACGAGCATGCCGAAGCGCTGCCGGTGCTGGCAAGCGTCATCGCCCTCAAGGTGCGGCTGCTGCTGCCCCAGCCCGACACAGCCCCCACTACAGACTTTGACGACGACAGCGGGCTAGACGGGGTGCTGGAGAGCGTGGAAGCGCTGGCCGAGCTCGGTGAACTGGTGTCGTTTCTGGCGCAGCGGCGCTTGGAGCGGGCTGGCCTGATCGCGGCGCGGCCCCTCGAAATTGAGTGGCCGCGCCGGGTCAGGCCAGCGGTGGGCCGCAGCGGACTCGAAAAGCTGGTCAAAGCCGCCCAGAGCACGGTGCGCGAGGTGCAGGTGCCGCTGCTGTCGCGCGAGCGCCTCACCCTGGCGGGCGCTCTGCGGGCGCTGCGGGCCTTTGGTGCCCGGCTGCGCACCTTCACCTTTCTGAGCGTGCCGGTGGCCGACTGGGGCGAGCGGGCCACCTATTTCTCGGCGCTGCTCGAAGGCGTCAAGGAGGGCAGCTTCAGCGCCGAGCAGGCCGAGGTGTTCGGGGATATCGAGGTGCGTCAGTTGGGCGAGGAGGTTTGACTTGGTACTCTCCGCCACCTCAGCCCATTCCTATTAAGGAAAAGGGGGGAGTGCAGCGAATATCCCAGACCTCCCCAGGACGCCTGACCCTCTCAGACCTGGCTGCTAGACGCCCCGCCCACCCTCAAATACCTCAATCCAGCCGGAATAATTGCGGGCGATCTCGGCGCTGGCCTGCTCGGCACTGATCTCGCCTGCCCGCCAGCGCTTGAGGGCGTCCCAGAAGGTCGTGCGGCCCACCGCGAAGCCGATGAATCCCGGCACTCCAGCGGCCACTTCCAGCCACCGCTTCACCTGGGCGTCGTCCGCGCCGCGTCCCAGCAAAATCAGGGCCGCATCGTCACGCCTACCGCGCCGCGCCGCCTGCACCAGCGCCTCAGCGTCCTCGCGCCGCCCGACGCCCTCCACCTTCCAGAGCTGGGCCTCCACACCTGCGTCCTGAAGCTCGTGAATGGCCTGCACCATCAGGCCGGGGCGGGTCTGCGCGTCGTAGTCCGCTTGCGGCTGATCGGCAACGTCCGGGACCAACAGCTCGAACATCAGCGGTCGCTGGGTCTGTTGCAAATACTTCGAGAGTCCGGCCAGTGTGGAGGCTTGCCGGGCATTCAGCGCCGCATCACCCGCCGGGTTGTAGCGCACCAGTACCTTGACCCAGGTGGGATTCATGGCCTCGATGTGCGCCTGATACTCACTGCCGTACTCGAAGTCGAACTCGTCCTGGCCGCTCTTCTCGGCGGGGCAGGCAGTCAGGACGCCGCGTGCATGGGCGTCCTGCAAAATCTCGGACCCGAACTGCTCATCAACCAGAATGCCGCCCGAATCGAGCGACACGCCCGCCTGCACAAAGCCCTGATACACCACCTGCTTGGCCGCCTTGACCTGCTTGGTCTGCTCGGCGCTCAGCGGCGGCGAGAAGCCGAACAGCCCATGCTCAAACGAATCGCGGTGGTCAAACGGCAGGATGTACAGCGCAGCGGGAGTGTTCATCGGGTCAGGCGTCATGCGGCTACCGTACACCCCAACTGGCGGCGTCCGGATGAATTTCTGCCCAAGTCGGCTGAGCGGCCAGGCTGCAAACTCCCGCATCCCAATCTTGCCTTTGGACGCCTCACACAAAGCGGGCTGGGCTCTAGCCGGGCTTGATCTCGCGCGCTTATGCTCAGCGGCACAGTGACAAGCAGGCACGCAGAGGAGAAACACATGACCGAGAAAGTGCGCAGAGACGACGTGATCCAGGGCGCAGTAGACGACGCAAGCTTGCAAAACAGCAACGAAAAGCACAGCGGGCAAACGCCACTGCCGCACTTTTATGCTGGCGTGACCGGCACTGCCGGGCAGCCCGACGCGGGGCCGCTGCGGGGCGGTGAAGCGGTCAGTCTCCAGATCGACGGCGGAACCTTCGGCGCTCAGGCAGGCGAACTGCTCATCGACGCCATCAACCGCGCCCAGATCGACGTGGCGCAGGTGTGTTACCACCCGCAACTCGGCAGCATCCAGACCTGCGACACCTGCATCGTGGAGGTCGGCGGTCAGCTCGTGCGCGCCTGCGCCACCCCGGTGCGTGAGGGCCTGGTCGTCCGCACCCAGACCAACGCCGCCAGAGCCGCCCAGCGCGAGGGCATGGACCGCATCCTGGCCAACCACGACCTCTACTGCACCATCTGCGACAACAACAACGGCAACTGCACCGTTCACAACACCGTCGAGCTGCTCGGCATCGAGCATCAGGCGCGGCCCTACCAGCCCAAGCCCTACGAGATCGACAACTCCAATCCCTTTTACCGCTACGACCCCGACCAGTGCATTTTGTGTGGCCGCTGCGTGGAGGCTTGCCAGAACTTGCAGGTCAACGAAACGCTGAGCATCAACTGGGAAGACACCAACCCCCGTGTGCTGTGGGACGGCGGGCAGCCGATTGGCGACAGCAGCTGCGTGAGCTGCGGCCACTGCGTCTCGGTTTGCCCCTGCAACGCCCTGATGGAAACCTCGATGGTGCATGAAGCGGGCGTGTTCACTGGCATTCCGCTGACCGTGTTCGACGCGGCGGTGGGCGTGGTCAAGGGCACCGAGGCCAGCAGCGGGTACGGCCCCATCTTCAAGATTTCGGAAATCGAGTCGGCCATTCGTGAGGGCTACGTCGAGCGCACCAAGACGGTGTGTACCTACTGCGGGGTGGGCTGCTCGTTTGACGTGTGGACCAAGGACCGCCAGATTCTCAAGGTGGAGCCGCTCAACGGCGCGGCCAACGGCGTCAGCACCTGCGTGAAGGGCAAGTTCGGCTGGGACTACACCAACAGCCCCGAACGCCTCAAGGCCCCCTTAATCCGCGAGCACGACGGCAACCAGCCTTATTTCCGCGAGGCCAGCTGGGACGAGGCGCTCGACCTGATCGCCTGGCGCATGAACGAGATCAAAGCGCAGCACGGCCCCGACGCCCTGGCCTTCGTGGCGTCGAGCAAGGCCACCAACGAGGAAGCCTACCTGGTGCAAAAGCTCGCCCGCGCGGTGGTCGGCACCAACAACGTCGACAACTGCTCGCGCTACTGCCAGTCGCCCGCCACCCAGGGCCTGTGGCGCACGGTGGGCTACGGCGGCGACTCCGGCACCATCAAGGACCTGGAAGTGGCCCGGCTAATCCTGACGGTGGGCACCAACACCACCGAGTCGCACCCGGTGCTGGCGACCCGCATCAAGCGCGCCCACAAACTGCACGGCCAGCAACTCATCGTGGCCGACATCCGCAAGCACGAACTGGCCGAGCGCGCTGACGTGTTCCTGCACCCCAACCCCGGCACCGATTTCGTGTGGCTCTCGGCGCTGAGTAAGCACATTCTCGACACCGGCCGCGCCGCCCAGAGCTTTCTGGATGAGCACGTCAACGGGCTGGGAGACTACCGGGCCAGCCTCCAGGACTTCACGCTCGAATTTGCCGAGGCTGAAACCGGGCTGAGCCAGGACACGCTGCGGCAGGTGGCCAACATGCTGGTGGCCGCCTCCGATCAGACGCAGGACGGCGGCGTGTGCATCTGCTGGGCCATGGGCGTCACCCAGCAGATGGGCGGCTCGGAAACCAGCACCGCCATCTCGAACCTGCTGCTGGTCACCGGCAACTACATGCGCCCCGGCACCGGCGCTTACCCGCTGCGCGGCCACAACAACGTGCAGGGCGCGTCCGACTTCGGCGCGATGCCCAACATGCTGCCCGGCTACGAGAAGATCAGCAGCGCCGACACCATGGCCAAGTGGGAAGCCGGCTGGGGCGTGAAACTCAGCCGCGAAAAGGGCCTGGACAACACCCAGATGATCGACGCCATGCTCGACGGCCGGCTGCACTTCCTGTACCTCAACGGCGAAGACATGGGCCTGACCGACGCCAACAGCAACCACGCCCAGGAAGCCTTCGGGCAGCTCAGCTTCATGGTGGTGCAGGACATCACCATGTCCGACACCGCCAAGTTTGCCGACGTGGTGCTGCCCGCCTCGCCCGCGCTGGAAAAAGACGGCACCTTTACCAACACCGAGCGCCGGATTCAGCGGCTGTATCAGGCGATGTCGCCCTACGAGGACAGCAAACCCGACTGGGAAATCTTGCAGCTGGTCGCCAACCGCCTCGGCGCGAACTGGTCTTACGCGCACCCCTCGGAGATCATGCTGGAGGCCGCCTCGCTGACCGAACTGTTTGCCGGCGTGACCTACGAGCGGCTGGAAGGCTACAAGACCCTGTGCTGGCCGGTTCAGGCCGACGGCAGCGACACCCCGCTGCTCTACACCGAGAAATTTCACACTGCCGACGGCAAGGCCCTGCTCTACCCGGCGGTGTACCAGCCGCGCGCCCACGCGCCGACAGCTGAGTACGATTTGCACCTCAACACGGGCCGGATGCTGGAGCATTTCCACGAGGGCAACATGACCTTTCACGTGCCGGGCATCGCCGCGCAGGTGCCGGACAGCTTCGTAGAGGTCAGCCCCGAACTGGCCGCCGAGCGCGGCATTCAGGACGGCAGCGCAGTGAGATTGGTGTCGAGCGTGGGCGCAGTTCGCTTGAGGGCACTGATCACCGAGCGGGTGCAGGGCAAGGAACTGTACGTGCCGCTGAACATCCGCAACGCCGTGGACGCCGTCAACCGCCTCACCGGGTCCAACAAAGACACCAACACCAACACCCCGGCCTACAAGGACACCGCCGTGCGGCTTGAAGTGCTGGGCGAAGACTGCGCCGCGCCGCTGCCGCGCAGCAACCACCGCTACCACAAAGCCACCCCGCAAAAGGGCGTGGAAGTGCAGCGCAAGTGGGCGCGGCCCGATTACACCTTTCCCGGCAGCAGTCTGCCGCTTTCCGGTGACAGCCTGAACGCCCGGGCCGACGCCATCGGCGGAGACGACTGAGACGACTGAGCAGAAGAAACGGGTGAGCGCCGTCAGCCGCCCACCCACTTCTCCTCCTCTTCACACACCCCAGCGAGGCAGCCCACATGGCCAACTACATCCAGTACACTCCCAAGCCCAAGACCCCCCAGGAAAAACACGCCGACGCCGAGTTCGAAAGCGCCGAGGCCCGCACCGAGTCGCTGAAACTGCTGCGCGAGCTGCACGAGGCGGGCGTGCTCGACGTGCTGAGCAAACTGGTGCGCGGCGGCGAGGGCCTGACTTCCTCTGTGTTTCACACGCTCAGCGGCGACACCACCCTGGCGGCCATCCGCACCCTTGCCGAACTGGGCAAAACCCTGGGCAGCCTCAACCCGCAGGCAGTGGGCCAGCTCGGCGCAGCGGTGGAAGCCGGCGTCAGCGAGGGCGCGCGCCGGGTGGCCCAGGGCAAGGGCGTGGGCCTGGCTGATCTGCTGAAGCTGCTCAACGACAAGGACGTGCAACTGGCGCTGGGGGCCGTCCTCGGGCTGCTTCAGGGGGCTGGGCGCTCGCTCAGGGAAGCGCGGGGCGACACCACCAACACGCCGAACCAGGGCGAGTTTGACCGCCACGACCAGATTCAGCCCACGCCCAATACCCCCAAGCGCCCGGCCCAGCCGCTCCGCCGCCGCTAGCGCATGCCCGTCGGGAGCGCCACTTCTCCGGTGGAGACATACCGGAATGCTGAATTCAGCGCTGAGAGCGACCTGCTGGCGGTGGAGGAGCCGCTGGAACTGCGGGTCGGCGGTGATGAGGGGGGGGCCGAAGAAGCGTTCACCCTCAGCGTGATGATGCGGACGCCCGGCCAGGACCGCGAACTCGTCACCGGCTGGCTGTGGGCCGAGGGGTTGACCGACGCGGTGGACGACCTGGCCTTCAGCGCCGACACGCCCAATGTCGTGACCTTGCAGGGCGACAGCGGGCGGCTGCGCGGCGCGGCGCGGGCGACCCTGACCTCGGCGGCCTGCGGCGTGTGCGGGTCGGGCAGCGTGGAGCGTCTGAGCGTGCGGGCCGCGCCGCCGGTCTGGACGGCAGGAACGCTTGACCCGGCGCTGATTCTGGCGTTGCCGGAGAGACTGCTCAGCGACCAGCCGGGCTTTGCAGCCACCGGCGGCCTGCACGCGGCGGGGCTGTTCACACCGGACGGCACGTTGCTATGCATCTTCGAGGACGTGGGCCGCCACAACGCCGTGGACAAGGTGGTGGGCTGGGCAGCCCGGCACGGTGGGTTGCCGCTGTCTGACCGCATCCTGGTGACCAGCAGCCGCGCCGGATTCGAGATCGTGCAGAAGTCGGCGCTGGCAGGCGTGGCCGTCACGGTCACGGTGGGGGCAGCGTCCAGCCTCGCCGCCGACACTGCCGGGGCGCTGGGGCTGACTCTGGTGGGCTTTGTGCGGGCCGGGCGCTTCAACGTGTACGCGGGCGCGCAGCGGATGAAGCGTATTTAGCCTTCCAATACCTCTTCCTCCAATGGTCCCCGGCGTTTCCAGCGCCACCATGCCAGCGCCGCCGCGATCACCGCCGCGCCGATCAGGTAAGGCAGCGCCTGCCCCTGAAGCTGCCCGAACTGCTCCAGAATCTGTGGGCCAAAGCGCCAGATCAGCGTCTGCCAGATGCCCACGTGGAGCGCCGCGCCCAAGGCGCTCCAGCCCAGGTAGGCGGGCCAGGCGTAGCCACTCGCCCCGGCATACAACGTGACCGGTGTGCGGAGCGAGCCGATGGTGCGGCTGACCACCACCAGTAGCCCGCCGTAGCGCTGCATCAGCCGGGCGGTGCGCTTGCTGCGGGCCAGGCGTTGCCAGCTCTGGGGCAAGCAGGTCAGCAGCGAGGCGGCCAGACGGTAGCCCATCAAACTGCCCAGCCAGTTGCCCAGCGTGCCCGACAGCAGCGCTTCCCAGAGCGTGGTCTGCGCGGCATGGATAGACTCCGAGAGCGCCAGCATCGGCAGAAAACCGGGAATGCCGGGAATGCCCATGCCTTCCAGAAACATCAACGCGAAGCTGGAGAGGTGGAGCCAGAACGGATTGAGGGAGTCTAACCAGGCGAGCACGGCCCCGAGTGTAGGTCAAGTGGATGGGCAAAGGGTACGGGTTTTCAACCGGCGGCCACGATTACTGCCCCAGCACGAAGCCGCGCACCGCGTCCACGATCCGCGCCTCGGTGTCCTCGCGGGTGGCTGTGGGGGTACCGTCGCCCGCCTGATCGCCGTAGCGGCCAAAGTAAGCGTGGACGGCCCCCGGCAGTTTGACGAGTTGGGTGCTTTCCGGCAGGCGCTTGAGGCCGTCCTCCACCTTGGCGGGCGTGCTCAGGCCGTCGTTCTCGGCTTCCAGGTCGAGCACCCTGAGATCCTGGCCGCGCAGGTTCACGTTGTCGGCAGGATACGACCCCAGCAAAATCAGGCCCGAGACGCGGCCCTTATGGGTCTCCAGATACTGCGCCGCCGCCACGCCGCCGAGGCTGTGGCCCGCCAGATAGACCTGTTCCCCGGCGGGCAGGGCGGCCAGCACCTCGTCGGCACGGTTGGGGGCAAAAAAAGCCAGGTCCATCGGAAATCCGAGGATGACGGTTTGAACGCCGGAGGGAGCCAGCGCCTCACCCAACCAGCGGTAGGCTCCAGATTTGACCTTGCCGCCCGAGTAGACGATCAGGGTGGCCTTGCGTTCGCCAACGGCGGGCACGGTCACGGCGTTGTTGAGCGTCACCGATTGGCTGGGGCCAATGACAGTAACAGGCTGAGCGGCGGGGGCACAGGCAGCCAGGCCCAGCGGGAGGGTAAGCGCCAGAGCAAACAGCACCGAACGTTTCAAGACAGGCATGCTCCTAGCATGGCGCGTTGCATCGGCCCATGCCCAGCGTGAAGATTGCCTAAATCCGGACTGCATCAAGTCAGACAGGTCAGGCCGGTCGTTTCAAAGTACAAAGAGTGCAGAGCGTTAAAAGACCGAGAGCTTCGGCCAATCGCAACCAAGAGAAGGCAGATTCTTTATCAGCCCGGCCAGATTCAATCTGACTGGCGTCCTGCTTTGTCCCTTCGTCCCATATTCCAAGGAGAAACCATGACCAGATTCAACAAGTCCGTCCTGATCGCCGCCGCCCTGATGCTCAGCGTGTCGGCCTCCGCCCAGATGAGCGACGCCTACGTGCGGGTCGTTCACGCCGTGGCGGACGCCCCCAATGTAGACGTGTACGTGGACGGCACCAAGACCGTCTCGAACGCTCCTTTCAAGGCCATTACCCCCTACGGCAACGTGCCCGCCGGAAGCCACGAGGTCAAGATCACAGCGGCAGGCGACGCCAACACGGTGGTCTTCGACGGCAAGCTCGACCTCAAGGCCGGAACCTACTACACCGTCGCGGCTGTGGGCTACCTCGCCAACCTCAAGCCCAAGATCTTCACGGCCGACGGCCTCAACACCGATCCGGGCCGCGCCGAGATCAATGTCTACCACCTGTCGCCCGACGGCCCGCGCGTACAGGCCATCGCAGTAGACCTCAACAATGCGGCGCTGCTGCCCAAGGGTCTGTCCTACGGCAATATGGCCACCCTGATGGTCGCCCCGATGGCCGTCAACCTCAACATCGTGCCGTTCGGCGCGACCACCCCGGTGGTCAAGAACGTCGCGGGCCTGAGTGTGGCAGGCGGCAAGACCTACAGCCTGTTCGCGCTGGGCACCCTGGGCGGCAAGAGCTTCGACGTGGTCGCCACCGAGGACAAGCTGGAGACGGGCAGCATGAGCGGCAAGTAAAGCCAGACTTGCACTGGGTTAAGGACTGATACGAACAACCGGCAGACCGACAATCGCGCCTCGGTCTGCCGGTTGTTCACCGGCTGCGCTGGACCAGTCGCCGCCTTCCATAAGGGTTCACTAAAGCCCCGTAACAGCCAGACCAACATCTGAAGCCCCACTCCCCGGCATACAACATCAGTGAAGCCCAGCAGCGCAGCCTGCCTGCGCCCAACCCCAAAGGAGCACCCCATGATCAAGTCCAAGATGACCGCCCTGATCGCCGCCGCCCTCACCCTCAGCGTGTCCGCCTCCGCACAGAGCATGAATATGAAAAGCGCCTACGTGCGCATCGTTCACGCTGTGTCGGACGCGCCCGCCGTGGACGTCTACGTGGACGGCACCCGCACCGTCGCCAACGCGCCCTTCAAGGCCGTGACCCCTTACGGCGAAGTGCCCGCCGGAATGCACAAGGTCATGATCACGGCGGCAGGCAACATGAAGGCCGTCGTCTTCAGCGGCAGCGTGAACCTCAAGCCGGGCGTGTACTACACCGTCGCAGCAGCGGGCTACCTCAAGAAAGTCACCCCGATCATCTTCTACACCAGCGGCCTCAACAAGAACAAGGCCAAGGCCGAGATCACCGTCTACCACCTGGCCCCCGACGCCCCGCCCGTTCAGGCGCTGGCCGTGGACATGATGAAGGCCCCGCTGCTCAAGGGCGGCCTCAAGTACGGCTATGACCGCACCCTGCTGGTCAACCCGATGGGCGTCAACCTCGACATCGTGCCCTACGGCAAAACGATGCCGGTGGTCAAGAACGTCTCGGGCATCAGCGTGGCGGGCGGCAAGACCTACAGCCTGTTCGCGGTGGGCACCCTCAAGAACAAGAACTTCGACATCATCGTGACCGAGGACAAGCTGGAGATGGGCAGCATGGGCAAGAAGTAAGCCCCACCCTCTTTCACTGAAGTGGGCGCGTGGCTGACTCAGCCGCGCGCCCACTTCCTGTTTCTTCGGACACCCTACACTCAAGACACCTTCAACCAAGGAGAGGCCGCATGACCAGCACTCGACCATCCCGGCGACCCCGGCCGCCCCGGTACGCGGCAGGCTCTTTCTGGTGGCGGTTGCTGCGCGCCTGGATCGCCGCCGTGCTGCTCAGTGCCCTCGGCTACGCGGCGCTGATCTGGGCGGGCTGGGCCTACCCGCCGATCACCCTCTACGGCACGCTGACGCAGTGGCTGGGGGTGCCCGCCATCTTTCAGTTGCTGCACCGCTTGCTGGGCCTCGGCCAGAACGCCAAACTGCTGGCCTTCAGTGGTGTGGCCGTGCTGTGGCTGGGCGGCCTGAGCCTGCTCGGCACCCTGGAGCGGCCCCTGATCGCCGGAATCTCGCTGGCGATTCTGTGCATTCTGGGGCTGGGGGCGCTGGGCTGGTGGATGCCCCTCGTCTACGGGCTGGTGTTCTGGGCACTCCTGGAAGGTGTGAACCGGCTGCTGGCCCCGGCACCTATGAGCGCGCAATCCACGGCGGCACAGCCTGATCAGACCCGCCGCACCACCACCCTGGGCTTGGCCGCCGGAGGACTGCTGGCGGCGGGCGGCGGTCTCACGGCCCTGTTCAAGCCGGGAAGCGCCGCAACCACCACTGCTGCCCTCGCGCCCGGCGACCCGCTGCCGTTCGGCGTGACCCCGGTGTCGCAGTTTTACTACGTGTCCAAGAATCTCGAAGCCTTCGATCCGCGCCTGAGCGCCGAGAAGTGGACGCTGACGGTGGACGGCCTGGTCCAGAATCCGCGCACCTTCAGCCTGACCGATCTCAAGCAGTTTGCGCCCGTCACCAGTGAACGCACCCTCTCGTGCATCTCCAACCCGGTGGGCGGCCCGCTGATCTCCAACGGCATCTGGAGCGGCTTCCGCCTCTCGGAGTTGCTGCGCGAGGTCGGCCTGCAAAAGAAAGCCCGGTTCGTGCTGTGGGAGGCTGCCGACGGCTACACCGAGTCGCTGCCGCTGGGCGAGGCGCTCGACCCCGAGATTTTGCTGGTCACCCAGCTCAACAGCCAGCCGCTCAACACCAAGCACGGCTTTCCGCTGCGGGTCCTGATTCCGGGCCGCTACGGGATGAAGCAGCCCAGGTGGATCACCAGGATCACGCTCAGCGCCGAAGATCAGCCAGGCTACTGGGTCAAGCGCGACTGGTCGAAGACGGCGCGGGTCGAGCTGATGAGCCGCATCGATCAGCCGCCAGAAATCAGCCCCAATGTCAAGGCCGGAGCACCCACTTTTATCCGGGGCGTGGCCTTCTACAGCCAGCCGGTCACCAGAGTCGAGGTCAGCACCGACGGTGAGACGACCTGGCGCGAGGCCGAGCTGGTCAAGCCGCGCAGCGTCTACGCCTGGACGCCCTGGCAACTCGCCTGGACGCCGCAGACCGGGAGCCACATGCTATCGGTGCGGGCCTTCTCAGGCGAGGTCGTACAGAAGACAGCCCAGAAAGACGCCCTGCCGGAGGGGGCGACGGGCCACCACACCTTCGAGGTACAAGCCAGCTAGACTCTGTAGACACCACGCTGATTCAAGGCAAGATAAAGAGAGGACGGCCATTTTGGTGGATTTTATACGGCAAAATCAGAAATTAACTCACCTTTAATAAAGAGAGAGGTTCTAGTCATGACTTCCACCGCTTTCGCAATCCCAGTTGATGTTTTTCTCATCTGGATTTGGCGAGGCCACTTCAAACTGTAAGCTATGAAACATCTTCTATTTCCTACGGTGGCCCAGGCTGACGCCTTCGTTCAAGACCTGCAGTCGCAGAACCTAATTCAGGCGGATATGGGTCAGACCTCGGTCAACCGCCAGTCCAGCATGGGCACGGCAGACACCATGAGCAGTGGCGTGGCCGTCAACGACCCTGCCTATACCGACGGCGGCACAGCTGAGGACGCGGGCGAGGGTGCGGTCAAGGGCACCGGCGTCGGCCTGATCGCGGGCGCAGTGGCCGGTGTGATTGCCACTGCCACCACCGTCGCCACCGGCGGACTGGCCCTGCCGGTCATTCTCGGCATGGCGGCGCTGGGTTCGGGCGTCGGCGCGGGCGTGGGAGCCATCGGCGGCGCGGCGGGCGTGGACGAGACCGGTTACAACAACAGCTACGGGGTGAGCGACGAGCACTATGACCGTATGGACCAGACCGTCAACAGCGGTGGCCGCGCCATCGCCGTTGAGGACTCTGTGCCGATGGCCGCTGTGCAGGCCGCCGCCGACCGTCACGGTGGACAGTTCGTCGGCTAAAGCCAACTGAGTGAACGAAGGGCGGCCTCGTCATGGAGCCGCCCTTTCGCTTGCCCTGCTGCATTCGCATACCCGATGTTCAGGCCGGAGCGGCGTCCTCGCTTACACCGCCGTCCTTGTCGGGCTTGGCGAAGATCATCCGGCCCACGTTGGTCTGCACATTGTTGACGACCACCACGCGAGCGGCGCGGCCCCGCAGTTTCTGGCCATCCTCGACCACGATCATGGTCCCGTCGTCCAGATACGCCACGCCCTGCCCGGCCTGCTGACCGCCCTTGGTGACGGTGACGGTCAGCACGTCGCCCGGCTGGAGTTGTGGGCGCAAGGCGACCGCCGCCTCATTGAGGCTCAGCACAGTCAGGCCGTGCAGCTTGGCAATCTTGCTGAGGTTGGAATCGTTGGTCATCAACCTGGCCCCAGTTTCGCGGGCCAGCCGCACCAGCTTGTCGTCCACGGTGCTGAGGTCTGGGGTGTCCCAGTCCTCGACGCGCAGGCTGGTGACCTGACGCAACTCCTCAAGGACGTTCAGGCCGCGCTTGCCGCGCGTGCGCTTTTGTGCGTCGCCGTGATCGGCCAGCAATTGCAGCTCTCTGAGCACGAAGCCCGGCACGATCAGCTCGCCCTCGACGAACCCGGCGCGCGCCAGATCGACGATGCGCCCGTCGATGATCACGTTGCTGTCGAGCAACTTGCCGCCCTGCTTCTTGCGCGGTGCGGGGCCAAAACCGCTGAAGGCGTCGGCGTTTCTGACGGCAAAGGTGACGAAGAAGGCGGCCAGCACTCCGGTGATGATCACGTTCCACCACCAGCGGTAGACCGGCACACCGCCGAGCAGATTGCTCAGCAGCACGCTCACCAGCAGGGCGATGACTAGCCCGAACGTCGCCGCCGTGACGGTGCGCGGCGAGACCCCGGCATACCAGGCCTGTACTCTCTCGGCAGCGCCGACCCAGCGGCGCTCGATGCGGAAAACGATCAGGAAGGAGGCCAGCATCCCGGCCAGCATCAGTGACAGGGTATTGGTGAGCTGAGCGCTGGGCGAGGCCGCCGCAGGCAGCCAGCGGCCCGCCACCCAGCCGAGCAGCAGTCCCACCAGCAGGGTCAAAGCGCGAACAGCAGACATTCAACTTCCAGTCTACACGCCGCGCTGCGTTCTGGCAGCCTGCCACACCACACCGAGCGCGTCCTCGACGCTCCGCACGCCGCCGCCCCGGCGCTCACCTTCCAGGCCCGGCGGCACCACCAGGCGGTCATAGCCGGTGCGGCGGGCTTCCTCGGCGCGGCGCTGCTGGCCGGTCACGGCGCGCACCTCTCCGGCCAGCCCGACCTCACCGAACACTGCCACGTCGCCGGGCAGCGCCTTACCGACTACGGCTGAATACACCGCGATGGCCACCGCCAAGTCGAGGCCGGGATCGAGCACCTTGAGGCCGCCCGCCAGGTTGACATAGATGTCCAGCCCACCCAGGTTGAGATCCAGACGCCGCTCCAGCACAGCCAGCACCACGTCCACCCGGCGCGGGTCAAGGCCGACGACCACCCGGCGCG
The DNA here is from genome assembly GCF_025244745.1 of Deinococcus rubellus. Taxonomy (NCBI): domain Bacteria; kingdom Thermotogati; phylum Deinococcota; class Deinococci; order Deinococcales; family Deinococcaceae; genus Deinococcus; species Deinococcus rubellus. Next base: position 897,407 of record NZ_CP104213.1, on the reverse strand, counting down.
GGTTGGGGTAAGGCGTCTTGGCCGCCAGCGCCTGCACTTCCAGCAGCATCGGGCGGTGGCCATCTAAGGTCGCCGCGACCACGCTGCCCGGCACGCCGACAGGCCGCTCGGCCAGGAACGCGGCGCTAGGGTTGTCCACGGCGATCAGACCCTCACCGCGCATCTCGAAGACGCCCAGTTCGCCCGCCTGCCCAAAGCGGTTTTTCACCGACCTGAGCAGCCGGTACTGGCCCACCGATTCCAGAAAGACGGTGGTGTCCACGATATGTTCCATCACCTTCGGCCCGGCCACCGTGCCGTCCTTGGTGACGTGGCCGACCAGCACCGTGGCGGTGCCGGATTCCTTGGCCGCGCGGGTCAGTAAGCTGGTGGCCTCGCGCACCTGGGCCACCCCACCCGCCGCACCGTCACCCTCGATCTGCACCGTCTGGATGCTGTCCACAATGCACAGGGCGGGTTTATGTTCCTGCATCAAAGCGGCGATGTGCTCGGCCCTGGTGTCGCGGGTGAGCTGGATATCGGAGGTGACGCCCAGCCGGTCGGCACGTAGGCGGATCTGCTCCAGCGATTCCTCGCCCGCCACGTACAGCACCGTTCGGCCCGTGTGCGCGAGCTGATGCGCCACCTGAAGCAGCAAGGTGGATTTGCCGATGCCGGGTTCGCCGCCGATCAGGGTGACGCCGCCCGCCACCAGACCGCCGCCCAGCACCCGGTCGAGTTCGGCCAGCCCGCTGGTGAGCCGGGGTTCCTCACGCCGCCCGACACTGGCCAGACCCGTGAGTTTGCCTCCCGTGACGCCACCATACGCGCCGCCGATCGCCTTGCCCTTGCTGCTCAGGGCGGGTGTCTCTTCCTCGAAGCTGTTCCAGGCCTGGCAGTTCGGGCAGCGGCCCAGCGGCCCCGACGCCTGATACCCACACGACTGGCAGACGTACTTGGTCTGAACGCGGGCCATTACTTGAGCGGTAGTTTGTGCAGCGCCGCCTCAGCCTGCCGGGTGGGCAGGGTGGCCGAGCCGGTGGGACGGCTCCCAGCTTTCCAGAACTGCTCACCGTCGGTCATCAGGTAGTCGCCCTCCACGAGTTCGCGGCTCAGCACCGACACGTCTTCCAGGGTGGTGTGGTCGTGCAGGAAGGTGTCCAAGTCAGCGGCGCTGTAGAGGTGCCCGCCTTCGAGCTGGGCGGAAAGGTGGCTGAGTACAGCGAGCTGGTGGGCACGGCGGCGGTCGCTGGGCCAGGTGGTCACGCGCCCGCGTTCGTCTTGAAAGGCGGCAATGCTTTTCGTCATGCTTTGAATGCTAGCGGGTTTGGGGCCAGGAGACTGGAAGTTGAGGTGCTGGGAGTGGTATCCAGGAAGCGCTGACCCGTCTCAAAGCGTGTCTGGGGCGATATTCGCTGCCCTTACTTCCCCCGGCCCAGGTTCTGCCGCTCGAGGGCGGAGGGGAAAAGCAAACCGTATGTAACTACTCAGCGAGGTAGCTCAGTCTCCTTGCTACAGTTGGACATCTGCGAAGTTCCCTGTCCCAACTGTGAGCGCCTTGAGGCCCGGATTCGTGAACTCGAAGCGCAGGTGGCTCAGTTGCTCGGACGGCTCCGGGACCTCGAGGCCCGGTTGGCACAGGACAGCACGACGTCCAGTCAACCACCGAGCAAAGACAAGCCGTGGGTACCCAAGAGTGAGCGCCAGAAGACCGGCCGGTCTTCTGGCGCTCAACGTGGTCATGTCGGTAAGACCCTCAAGATGGCGGAGCACGTGGATGAGGTCGTCTCCTTACCGTTGACCGGATATTGCGCCTGTGGACACGCGTGGGAGAGCGTCAGTGCCCAAGGGCACGTAGCACGGCAGGTCATGGACCTGCCAGAGCTGCGTTTGCAGGTGACCGAGTACCGCGCGGACGTCAAGGTCTGCCCAGGGTGTCGGCACCGCCAGCACGCATCCTTCCCTGACGACGTTCCCGGCCGGGTTCAGTACGGGTCTCGGGTTCATGGGCTGGCGGTCTCCCTGAATGCGGCACACTTCATACCGCTGGAACGCACCACGGAGATCCTCGAAGCGTTGTGTGGAGCGCATCCCAGTGAAGGCACCATTGTCCTGAACCTCCAATTGGCTGCTGACCGCCTCATCGACTTCGAGACACAGCTCAAAGCCGCGCTGCTCAATCAACCCGTCCTGCACGCCGATGAGACCGGCAGCAAGGTCAACGGCAAGCTGCAGTGGATGCATGTCGTGAGCTGCGCGCAGCTCACCCTGGATGGCCAGCATTCCCAGCGGGGCTTCGCCGCGCTGGAAGCCATGAATGTCCTGCCGCAGTTCAAGGGCATCCTGATGCACGACGCCTGGAGCACGTCTTTCAAGCTCTCCGCGAAACACGCACTCTGCGGGGCACACCTGCTGCGCGAACTGCGTGGCCTCGCCGAGCATCACGCTCAAGTATGGGCGGGAGAGCTGCGAGACGCGCTGCGCCTGGTGTACCACCAGCAGAAGGATGGGACGATCACTCCCGACCTCGTGATCGCCTTCGAACAGCAGTTCGATGCCCTGCTGGACGCTGGACTGAAGGCCAATCCTCCAGCACCTCCGGTCCCTGGGAGACGAGGCCGAACGAAACAGACACCAGGCCGCAACCTGGCCCTGAGGTGCCAGCAGCACCGCGAGGCGGTGCTGCGCTTCCTCCACGACGAAGGTGTGCCTTTTGACAACAATCAGGCCGAACGGGACATCAGGCCGTGGTGCGTTAAACGCAAGGTCTCTGGGGGCTTCCGATCCAAGGAGGGCGGCCAGCACTTCGCCCGTATCCGGAGTGACATCTCGACGCTCCACAAGCAGGGATTGAACGTCTGGCATGGCCTCGTCAGCGTGTTTCGCAGTGAAATCATTATGCCTAGTTTTTGCTGCTGAGTAGTTACAACCGTATTTCGTCTTCCGACTTCACTGGCCGGGCAGATCTTCGGCACAGCGTCCACTCCAGAAGCACACGACCGTCTGGAATGTTGACGCAGACACCCGCTAGAGGCGTGGGAAGCTCCATCCCGAGTGGAGCGATAAGCTCCCCTCTCCCACTCCAGAGCGCAAAAACAAAGCTGGCCCCCACTCTCTCCCCGCCGCACCCGCTAAGATCAGAAGCTGCGGTGCGCGCAAGTGACTAGACCTCATCTTCCGGCACTGTCACCCCCGGAGGAGTTTTGAGCTACTGGCGTACCCAAATCAAACCGCTGCTGGACGCCGAAACCGGCACCATGTTCAAACAGGCCCCTATCCGTGTGTCGCTGGTCTTCCCTAACCGCTACTCGGTGGGCATGGCGAGCCTCGGCTTTCAGGTCATCTACCGGATGTTCAACAACGAGGAGGGCGTCGCCTGCGAGCGGGCCTTTCTGCCCGACGACGTGGAGCAATTCGAGAAGCAGAACCAGTCACTGCCCACCGTCGAGAGTGGCAAGGACGCGGGCGACTGCGAACTGTTCGCCATGAGCGTGAGTTTTGAACTTGATCTGACCAACATCATCCGCACCCTCGATCTGGCCGGGCTGCGGCCCCTGCGCAGCGAGCGAAACGACACCGACGCCATCGTGATGATCGGCGGCCCGCTGACCAGTTCCAACCCGTACCCGCTGACCCCCTTTGCCGACCTGATCGTGATCGGTGACGGCGAGCAGATCGTGCCAATGGTGAGCGAGGCGCTGCGGGCTTCCGATACCCGTGAGGACTTCTACGACCTCGTTGACGGGATGCCGGGGATTTTCCTTCCGGCCCGTCACAGCGTCGAGCCAAACTGGGCCACCGCGCCCAAAGAACTGCTGCCTGCCTACTCGCAGATCGTGACCCCGCACAGCGAACTCTCCAATATGTTCCTGATCGAGGCGCAGCGCGGTTGCCCGCGCCCCTGCACCTTCTGCCTGGCGCGCACCATGTACGGCCCCAACCGCAACAACGGCGGCGACGAACTGCTGGAGCACATTCCCGACTGGGCGCAGAAGGTCGGCTTGGTGGGCGCGGCGCTCTCCGACTTTCCGCACACCAAGTACGTGGGGCGCACCCTGACCCAGCGCGGCGTCAAGCTGGGCGTGTCCAGCATCCGCGCCGACACGGTGGACGAGGAACTGGCCGAGATCTTGAAGGCGGGCGGCCTGCGTACCTTCACGGTGGCCTCCGACGCGCCGTCCGAGAGGTTGCGCCGCTGGTTGAAGAAGGGCATCACCACTGAAGACCTGCTCAAGACCGCGCAAATCAGCCGCGACCTCAAGTTCTCGGGCCTCAAGGTCTACATGATGATCGGGCTGGGTCCGGAGACCGACGAAGACATTAGTGAGCTGATCTCGTTTACCAAAGAGCTGGCCGCCATCAACCGCATCGCGCTGGGGATTTCACCGTTCGTGCCCAAGCGCCACACGCCGCACTTTCAGGACAGTTTCGCGGGCGTGAAGCTGATCGAGGGCCGCCTCAAGCGCATCCAGAAAGAACTGAGAACCACCGCCGAGCTTCGCAACGTGTCGGCCAAGTGGGCCTGGGTGGAGAGCGTCATCGCGCGCGGCGGGCCGGAAATCGGCATGGCGGCGTACCAGATTTACCGAAACGAGAGCATCGGGGCCTGGAAGAAGGCGCTGGAAGAAGTGGGCTGGAGCGACGAGTTCGAGGCCAACGAGAGCCGCATCGAGCTTCCGGCGGGCCAGATCGTGCGCGGCGCGAGCGGGCAGCACGAGGGGCTGGCCGTCTAGCATTCAGCGAAAGGAAAAGGCGCGGCGTTCCGTTAGAGGAGCCGCGCCTTTTACTGAGCACTCAACCGCGCACGCTGCCGACTGGCTCCGGATGCGGGTCGTGCCTGTAGTCCAGATACGACAGGTACGTCAGCCAGCCGAAGCCGCCGAACAGGGTCAGCATGAATGCCAGCGGCATCACCCACGGAAAGAGCCACGCGCCAGGAATGAGTAAGCCGACAACCAGACTCAGCAGGCCGTAGCAGACCAGAAAAACGCCGCTACGGCGCTGGCTCTGGTACCAGGCCCGCTTGCTCAGAAAGGTCCAGCGGGTCCGAAAGCCCACCCACCGACTCGGTTCTACCTTGCCCATGACATTACCGAGCAGCATGAAGAAGAAGCCGAGGCCCACCAGGACGGCCCGTTCAGGGGTCCACCCCAGAGCGTACTGGGCGGTGAACATCAAACCGAGCAGTGCCAGACCCACCCGCACCACCCGCATCACCGCGCTGTTGTTCGGGGTCCATCTCTGGGCAACCCACATCACCCCGATGATGGCCAGCAAGATCAGCGGTACCAGCGCCAGCGCCTCGAAGCGCCCACCGTAGCGGTCCACCTCGCCCTGAAGGTTCCAGTGGACCGGCACCCGTTCGGGGATACGGTTCCAGGTCCAGACGATCAGGGCCGCGTTGACGGCCAGCGCCAGCAGGGTCGGCCATTCTCGTTTCAGGGACATCGTTTCTGGAGAAACCGGGTCGTTCATGGTTTTGCCTCCCTCTTGTGCGGAACCGTCTCCGGCTCGCCGAACAGTCCCAGCAGGCCACTCAGCACATCCTGAAACACGGTGGTATTCAGACGGTAGAGAACGGACGTGCCGCGCTTCTCGGTCTGAACCAGATCGGCGGCCTTGAGCACGGCGAAGTGGCCACTGAGGGTGCTTTTGGTTAGTGGAAACAGCTCGGCCAGTTCGCCCGCCGTGCGCTCACCACCGCGCAATTCACGCAGAATCTCGCGGCGGGTAGGATCGGCCAGGGCTTTGAAGACTTCGTTCACCTCTCCTCCTATTTTGTTAATTCGCCAATTACCGAAATACTAAGCCTTCATCTGGAGCATGTCAAGCTCGGTGGGTCTATCCTGAAGGCATGACCCTGACTTCTCCGTTGAGCCTGGAGCAGATTCGCCAGCAGTTTCCGCCGCTCCAGCACGGCCTGATCTACTTCGATAACGCGGCGGGCGGGTTGCTGCCAGAGCGCAGCATCGCGGCCATCACCGACCACCTGACCCGCTACGGCGCGACCAATTCCACGCCGGGGCACGCCGCCGGGGCCGAGATCATGGCGCTGAAGGTGCGGGCCCGGGAAGCGACTGCCGCCTTCATCAACGCTAAGCCGGGCGAGGTTGCACTGGCCCAGAGCAGCACCGCGCTGAACTTCCGGCTGGCCGCCGCCTTTGCCCGCCTGTGGGGGCCGGGCGACGAGATCGTCATCTCCGAGCTGGAGCACGAGGCCGACGCCAGCCCCTGGCGTGAGCTGGAGCGGATGGGCGTGAAGGTGAGCATCTGGCGCGCGCAGGGCGACATGACGCTGGATGTGGCCGGTCTGGAGGCGCTGCTGACCCCGCGCACCCGGCTGGTGGCAGTGACAGCGGCCAGTAACGCGCTGGGCATCACGGTGGACATTCCCGCTGTCAGCCGGGCGGTTCACGCGGCAGGCAGCTGGCTGATGGTGGACGCCGTCCACGCCGCACCGCACATGTTGATTGACGTGAAGGCCTGGGGCTGCGACTTCCTGTGCTTCAGTCCCTACAAAGTCTGGGGGCCGCACCTGGGGGCGCTGTACGTACGCGGCGAGTTGCTGGCCGGGTTGCCGGTGCCCAAGCTGGAATTCGTGGCCGAGGACGACATCGCCAAACTGGAACACGGCACGCCGCAATACGAGCTGCTGGCCGGATGGCTCGGCACACTGGACTATCTGGCCGAGCTGGGCGGAGAGCAGACCTTCAGCCGCGCCGCGCTGGAAGCCGCTTACCGCCGCATTCACGAGCTGGAGTCTCCCCTGCTCTCGCAACTGCTCAGCGGTTTGCAGAGCGCCAGGGGCGTCACCGTCTACGGCCCGGCCACCCCTGAACACCGGGTCGGCACGCTGGGCTTCCGGGTTGCGGGCGAGTCGCCCCTTCAGACCGCCGAGCGCTTGATGAACGCGGGCATCAGCGTGGCCGCCGGTCACTTCTACGCCGTGATGCCGATCACCCGCCTGGGCCTCTACCCGGACGGTGTGGTGCGGGCGAGTCTGGCGCATTACACCTCGGCGGCGGACGTGGACGCACTGCTGGCGGCGGTGGAAACGGGCCACTGATGGTTCGTTGGGTCCAGGGGGCCAGGCAACCGAAATTCCCTGTCCCCCTGGACCCTCAGCCTCCCGTTACTCCCATATCTCGCCCAGCACTTCGTCCGGCAATGCCTCGTCCAGCGGCACCTGATCGGCCCACACCTTCATATTGGTGAGGCGGGCCGCACCGAAGGTGGTGGTAAAGGCCACGTCGGCGGCGTCGCGCCCGGTGGCGATCAGAATCCGGCCAATCCGGGGATGGTTGTGGCGGGCGTCGAAGTTGCGCCACTCGCCGCCCAGATACGCCTGAAACCAGGCGTGGAAATCCATCGGCACACCGTCGGGCGGTATCCCGATGTCGCCCAGATAGCCGCAGACGTAGCGGGCCGGAATGTTGAGCGCCCGGCAAAATGCCACGCCCATGTGCGCAAAATCGCGGCAGACCGCCTTGCCGGAGCTGTACGCCTGCTGGGCGGTGGTGGTGGAGTTGCTGCCCACGCCGTAGATGCACGAGCCGTAAAGGTGGTCACTGATGGCCTGCACCTGCGCCCAGCCGCCCTGAATGTGCCCGAATCTCTCCCAGGCTTCACTGGCCAGCAAGTCGGAATCAGCGTAACGGCTGGGCAGCAAAAATCTCAGGGTGTCGTCGGGCAGTTCTTCCACCGGAGTCTTGGGCAACTCGGGCGACTGCGGATCGGGCAGGCCGGACACGTCCACCAGCATGTCGTGGCTGACGACCACGGTGCCGGGCTGGGCCAGCATTCGCCACACCACGTTGCCGTGGGCGTCGTCATAGCGGTGCAGGTGGGTGACGCCGCTTCGCGGCTCGACGGCGCGGCGGGCCTGGATGATGTGCTGGCCGGGGCGCTCGGTGGGTTCGACGACAAACAGCATCGGGGTTGGAAACGGCACTTCGAAAGTGAGTGCGAAGCCTACGCGGACGCGGATGATTTCGGTCAGGGGCAGAGCGGGCGCAGACATGGCTTATCTTTTCACAGATTGTCCAGATCGCAAGGTAGAGCGGCCCGACACCCCACCCCGGACCGCATCCTGAGCCGCCGCTGCCGGACAATACGCAGCCGCGCCCTGACTTTCGCCTACCCTGGGAGCATGAACCGACTTGCCAGTGAGTCCAGCCCATATCTGCGCCAGCATGCCGAGAACCCGGTGGACTGGTATCCCTGGGGCGAGGAAGCCTTTGCTGCCGCGCGCGCACGCGACGTGCCGCTGCTGCTGAGCGTGGGCTACTCGACCTGCCACTGGTGTCACGTGATGGCCCACGAGAGCTTCGAGAACGAGCAGATTGCCGCCTTCATGAACGCCCATTTCGTGAACATCAAGATCGACCGTGAGGAGCGCCCCGACGTGGACGGCGTCTACATGAGCGCGGTGCAGGCCATGACCGGATCGGGCGGCTGGCCGATGACGGTGTTCGCGCTGCCCAGCGGCGAGCCGTTTTATGCCGGAACCTACTTTCCGCCGACGGATCGCCAGGGTCTGCCGGGTTTTGCCCGCCTGCTGAGCAGCCTCGCCTCGACCTGGCAAACCGAGCGGGAGAAGGTACTGGGCAACGCGGCGTCCATCACCGCGCACCTCAGAGCGCAGACGCCGCAGGAAGGGGAGCCTGACCCGCTGCCTGCAGACTTTCTGGAGCGCAGTATGGACAATCTCAACCGCGCCTACGACACCCGTTTCGGGGGGTTCGGCCACGCACCCAAGTTTCCCGCGCCCACCACACTCAGCTTTCTGCTGACGCAGCCGCAGGGCCGCGAGATGGCGCTCACGACCCTGCGCAAGATGGGCCAGGGCGGTATCTACGACCAGCTCGGCGGCGGCTGGCACCGCTACAGCGTGGACGAGCGGTGGCTGGTGCCGCATTTCGAGAAGATGCTCTACGACAACGCCCAACTCGCCCGGACACTGCTCAGCGCTTATCAGGCCAGCGGCGACACCGACCTGCTGCGGCTGGCCCGCTCAACCCTGGGCTATCTGGAGCGCGAGATGCTCAGCCCTGAGGGCGGCTTCTACAGCGCCCAGGACGCCGATCAGGACGGCATCGAGGGCAAGTTCTTCGTCTGGACGCCACAGGAGTTCGAGGAACTGGGCGAGGACGCCGGGTGGATACAGCGGTACTTCGGCGTGACGCCTGGGGGCAACTTCCTTGACCCGCACCACCCCGAGTTCGGGCGGCGCAGCGTGCTGAGTGTGCCCCAGCCGCTGCCAGAACTGGCCACCGAGCTGGGCCAGAATGAGGCCGAACTGTGCCAGCGGCTGGAGCGGGCCAGGGGCACCCTCTTTGCCGAACGCCAGAAGCGCACGCCCCCCGGCACCGACGACAAGGTGCTGACCTCGTGGAACGGACTGGCCCTGGCCGCCTTCGCCGACGCTGCTCGCCTCACCGGGGAAGCGCGCTACCTCGACATCGCCCGGCGCAACGCCGACTTCGTCTGGGCCAACCTCCGCGACCCGGACGGCGGGCTGCTGCACACCTTTCACGGCGGCGCAGCCAGGGTGCGCGGCTTGCTGGAAGACCAGGCACTCTACGGGCTGGGGCTGGTGGCGCTCTATCAGGCGGGCGGCGATTTGGCACACCTGCACTGGGCGCGGGAATTGTGGCAGCTCTGCGCCGGGCAGTACTGGGACGAGGACGCAGGGCTGTTCTACTCGACAGGCGGCCCCGCCGAGGCCCTGCTGACCCGCCAGGCCCAGGCCTTCGACTCTGCCGTGCTAAGCGACAACGCCGCCGCCGCGCTGCTGGGCGTGTGGATCTCACGTTACTTCTCACAGGAAAGTGAGGGCGAGCGGCTGGCCCGGCGAACGGTGCAGACCTTCCAGCGCGAGATGCTGGCCGCCGCAGCGGGTTTCGGCGGGCTGTGGCAGGTGGCGGCCTTTTTGCAAGCGCCGCACACCGAGATCGCGCTGCTCGGCACACCGCAGGAACGCGCTCCGCTGGAAGCCGAACTCGCGCGCCACTTCCTGCCGTTCACGGCGCTGGCCTTCAGTGAATCGGGCGGCGGGCTGGAGCTGCTGGAGAACCGGGGCGGCGCGGGCGTGGCCTATGTGTGCGTCAACCGGGCCTGCGAATTGCCGACCTCGAAGCTGGACGTGTTCGCCGGGCAGTTGGAGCGGATCGGCGGGTCCGCGTGATCAGGTCTGCATGATCGGATCTGCTTGATCTGGCACCGCGCCCACCGACATGCCCAGGCCGGTCATCCTCAAGGAAGCCAGAAGCGCTCCTCAGCCGCCGTCCACCTCGGGGGTTCAGACTGTCTTTATCTCACGCCCGCAGGAGGTTTTCTATGACCAAGCGAGACGATCCGCACAACGACCTCAGCACGCCGCACGATCCCAAGGACGACCACGAGTCGCACTACACCACCGCACCCGCCGAGGACCGGGTGGGCACCCAGGACCGGAGCATCGGCGGCATTCAGAACCAGGAAGACCACCCTTCCGGTGAGGGCGCGCAGACCTTCAAGGGTCTCAATTCGCTGGTGACCCGCGATCCAGAGGCCTTCGAGCACGCGCCGCAGGACCCGGCCTATGCGGGCGCGGACGCCCCGGTGGGCACGCTGGGGGGCATGCCGCCAGCCATCAGCATGCCCGGTGAGCTGTCTGCCGGTGTGGCCAGTGTCGCGACCATGGGGTTGTTGCCGGGCGGCACCATCGGCGGGGTGATGATGCCGGATTCCTTTCTGGCCCGCGATATCGACCCCAACCCGTCCTACACGCCGCCCAGCGAGGAAGTGCCCCCCCACCCCAACGAGGGAGCTGCTGGCGTGCCTGCCGGTGCGCCGGGCGAAGCGTATCTGGAGCGCAACCTCAACGATACGGTCAGCACCGACAAGGACCGGTCGTGACCGATCCCAACAGCATGAACGGCAGTGATTTTCCGACGGTGAACAACCCGACGGGCGTGCCGGACTACAGCGGCAGCGATCTGCCCACCAACGAGGAAATGGGCGGCCTCAGCAGCAGCGTGGGCGGAATGAGCCGTGCGCCCCGCGTAGACGATTCCATCGTGGACGAGATTGGTGGCACGGGCGAGGCAGGCCTCAGCCGCGACCCCGACGACGCGGCGGGTGCACCGGTCCATGAAGTGTCGGGCAAGAAGACCAACCAGGTGCCGTAAAGCAGCCTGATTGTTCTGGAGCGTGGCCCAGGATGAGGAGCAGCACCTTCAGCCTGGGCCGCTCTTTTTGAAAGCGGCTTCGATCTACAGCGGCAACACGTACACCACGCCGTCTTCAACTTCAGTCCTGAAAATCTTGACTGGCTTGACGGCGGGCAAAGCCTTGGCCTTGCCGGTGGCGAGTTCAAACCTGGCCCCGTGCTTCTCGCAGGTGATCCGGCCATTGTCCACGTCGCCGCCGACCAGCGGGAAGTCCTTGTGGGTGCAGTTGTTTTTGAGAGCGTAGTACTGGCCCTCGTAATTGACGACCACCACCGACTGGCCGCCCACCTTCACCTCGGTCTGGCTGCCTTCGGGAAGATCGTCCGCCGCGCCGACCTGGACGCGCTCAAGTTGCACTTGCTCACTCATACCCGGCAGTCTAGCGAACCCGGCCCGCCGCAATTGGCGACCAATGGTCAGACGCCGCAGCCGGTCCCCGCCCTTCTTTCAGACCCGGCGCGGCTGCCCAAGTCCAGATGGCGAGGGTGAAGCCCCGGTAGTACGACTCAGAGGCGAGAGGTTCCATCCGCGCCGTCGGCGAGAGGAGACCGAAGGCCGCCAGCAGCCGTGGTCTGGACCTTCCTCAGCTCCAGCCTCAGTTTTCCAGTTTCATCCGCTTGCCTTGCCGCGCCGAGGCAAACAGGGCGTCGAGCACGCGGGCCTGCTTCACGGCGTCGTCCGGCAGATAGCGCAGCGCTTCCTCGCCCCGCGCGGCCCGCTGAAAGTGCTCCACCATCCGGGTATAGCCGTTGCTGGGCGCAAAGCGCTCCTCCTGTCCGTTGAGGTGCAGGGTCGGGGTCGTCTGGCGAAACTCGCTGTTGGACTCGAACGGCTGCTCCATCTCCAGACTGCCGGCCGTGCCGTGAACGACCAGACGCGGCGTGCCCACCCAGTCGAAGGCGCAGTTGACGCTGGCCAGCGCCCCACCGTCGTTCAGTCCTGAATAATCCAGCGCCGCCGACAACCCCAGGTCCACCCCCTGCTTCGTCCAGCGGGCCTGGGCCTGAAGGCTGCGGGGTTCACCCAGCAGCAGGCGCATCAGGTTGACCGGATAGCAGCCCACGTCGTAGAGCGCGCCGCCGCCCATCTCGGGCTGCCAGCGGAAGTCCTCGGGGTTACTCAGCGTGAAGCCGTAACTGCTCTGGTAGCTGCGGACAGTGCCGAGTTCGCCGCCCTGCACGATCTGGCACAGCCGCTCCACATGCGGCTGAAAGCGGTAGGCGAACGCTTCCAGCGACACGCGTCCGGTCTCGGCGGCCACGTCCGCGAACTGCTGGGCCTCGCCCGCGTTGAGGCTCAGCGGCTTCTCAGTCAGGGCGTGCTTGCCCGCGCGCATGGCAGCGGCGCTCCAGGGCAGGTGCAGGTGGTTGGGCAGCGGATTGTACACCGCGTCGATATCGGCGTCCACCACGTCCTGATAGCTGCCGATTTTGGGAATCTGCCACTCGGCGGCAAAGCGGCGGGCGTGTTCGGAAGACGGGTCACGCACGCCGACGATCTCGATGGTGCCGCCACTCTCACGGATCGCCGGAATCAGGGCGCGGGCGATGCGGGCCGCGCCGAACAAACCCCAGCGCAGGCCGGGGGCGAAAGCTGAATCGGTCATGGCCCGAGTTTAGAGGAACGGGACCAGGGGAAGCGGCAGGCCTCGCGGCGGCTCAACTTTCTCAGCTTAGCAAGCGGGCCGCCTGACGGTGCTGTGACGAATCTCAACGCGGGCTTGGGCGTCGGCTGACAGAAGGCTGAAGCGGCGGACGGACCATCGGGGCAGAAGCGAACACGACCCTTCACCCACCGCACCGGAGGCCCAGCATGACCACGTTCCGCCTTCAGACTGCTGCCCAGCAACCCGCCTTCCCAAGCATTCCCAGCTTTGAGACCCTGGCCAGTCACCTGCTGGCCTACGACTTCCCCGCTGGATTCGCCGAGCGCCTGGCCGGGGAGGAGGGCTGGACGCTGGCCTTCGCGCTGGATGTGCTGAACGAGTACCGCCGCTTCCTGGTGCTGGCCGCCACCGCCGGGCAGAGCGTGACACCGAGCCGGGCGGTGGACGCGGCCTGGCACCTGCACCTGATGCACACCCGCGATTACTGGCTGCGCCTGACGCCGCTGCTGCCTGCCGCACTACACCACGATCCGTCGGGCGGCTCCATCAGTGAGGCGGCCAGTTTTGCCCGGCAGTATCTGGAGACGCTGGCGCTCTACCGCGCCCGGTTCGGTGAAGCGCCGCCGCTGATCTGGCCCGGCCCCAGCACCACCGCGCCGCGCCGGATTGGCTGGGCCAAGCGCCGCTTCCCGCGCTGGCTGGCGCTCCTGACCCTGTGGGTGGTGGGCGGTGCGGCGCTGATGCGCTTCGGCATCTGGGCGGTGGCGGGGCTGGTGGTGCTGGGCTTCGTGCTGCTGGCCGCCAGACCGGGTGCGAAGAAACGGCGCGGCTCGGGAGAGGGCGGCGCAGGCGACGGAAACGGCACTGGCCTCTTCAGCATTCCGAGCGACTTCAGTTTTGGCAACCTCGGGGGCGACACCTGCGACGCGTCCGGCAGTGAGGGTGGCAGTAACGACGGCAGTTGTAGTGACGGTGCTGGCAGCGACGGAGGCGGGGGCAGCAGTTGCGGCTCGGGCTGCGCACGCTGAGCAGCGTCAGGCCTGAACCGTGAACGGCAGCGCCAAAGCAACTGGCGCGGCGGGGTAAACTGAGCGCAACGGTGGGCAGGTCAGCAGGCTTGACCCACACTCTTCAAGGAGACACACACGACCATGGACATGCGAAAGCTGATGAAGCAGATGCAGCAGGCCCAGACAGCGGCCAGCAAAATTCAGGAACAGCTCGCCGCCCAGACGGTGGAGGGCAGTGCCAGCGGCCTGGTCACAGTGACAGCCAACGGCCACGGCAAGGTGCAGAGCCTCAAGATCAAGCCCGAGGCGGTGGACCCGGACGACGTGGAAGCTTTGGAAGACCTGATTCTGGTGGCGATTCAGGAGGCGACGGGCAAGGCTGACGAGTTGCAGCGGCAGGCCACCCAGGCGCTCGGGCTGCCAGGCGGCATGTTCTGATCTGGTTGACGCCGGAGAGCGCATGAAGTACCCGCCCAGCCTCATCGCCCTGATCCGCGAACTCTCGCGCCTGCCGGGCATCGGCCCGAAAAGTGCCCAGCGTCTGGCGTTCTACCTCTTCGAGCAGCCACGAGAGGATATCGAGCGCCTGGCGGGGGTGCTACTGGAAGCCAAGCGCGATCTGCACACCTGCCCCATCTGTTTCAACATCACCGACGCCGACGTGTGCGACGTGTGCGCCGATCCGGCCAGGGCACAGAACCTGATCTGTGTGGTCGAGGAACCCGGCGACGTGATCGCCATCGAGAAGAGCGGAGAGTACAACGGTCTGTACCACGTCCTGCACGGCGTCATCAGCCCGATGAACGGCGTCGGGCCGGACAAGCTGCACCTCAAGCCGCTGCTGCCCCGGCTCCAGGACGGCATGGAAGTCATCCTAGCCACCGGCACCACCGTCGAGGGTGAGGCCACCGCCATGTACCTCCAGCGCCTCATCGAGCCGCTGGGCGTCGTGGTGTCGCGTATCGCCTACGGCCTCCCGGTGGGCGGCGCGCTCGAATACGCCGACGAGGTGACGCTGGGCCGGGCACTCAGCGGGCGGCAGCGGGTGACCAAGTAACCAACTTCTCTGTTGCGACTACCCCCGTCAGGGCGGTTTTTTCACACTCGGGGGCAGTTTGGTGACGTCCGGGTGAGATCAAAACGAGTATGATGAGTTACGATGCTTGCTGCCCTTAAACAATTGGTCACAGATGTAGACGGTGCCTGGGCCGCTGCCCTCGGCGGTCTTGACGGCCTGCTGGTGGACGGCCACAGCGAGGCCGACGTCGACCTGACCCTGCTGGTCGCCGAACACGCCGGGCTGCTGCGTGCCGCCAAACAAGCCTACGAACACACCCTGTCGGGCGGCGTGCCGAACGAGTGGTTCTTGCGCGGCGAAACCCTCAGCGCCTACCTGCTGCCGATTCAGGATTTCTTCCTGCTGCTCATTCTCGACGGCCACGGCAATCTGGGTCAGGCGCGGGTCTACGGCCAGCAGACCCTCAAGCAACTGGAGACGTACTTATGAGCGCGCACCTGGGCGAGGTCATCGACCTGCCGGGCGTGGAGGGCGCAGTGCTGAGCAGCGCCGACGGCCTGAGCCTGGAGAGCTACGGCCACTACACCGAACTGCTGGCTGCCGAGCTGAGCGCGCTGCGGGCCGTTTTCGAGCGGGCCTCGCGCCAGGGCGGACTGGGCCAGATGTCGCGCGCCAGCATCACCGCCGAGACGCTGGAAATCGTGATGGTGACCGCCGGGCCTTATCTGGCGGCGGTGGCCCTGACGCGCGGTATCGACACCCGCGCTGCCCAGCAGGCACTGGCCCGCCTGGCACTGAACCTGTCGCTGCCGGGAGCCAACAATGCCCGCTGAGCCGCCGCTGCCCACCGAGCTGATGAACCGGCTGCTGGACACCAAGGGAGTGCGTTTCGCCGCGCTGATCGGCTCCGACAGCCAGGTGCTGAGCAGCGCGGGCAGCCCGGTAGCCGACGCCAGTTTTGTGCAGGCCGCCCGCGCCGTGGCCCAGAGCCTGAGCGCCACGGTGGGCGGGCAGCCACTCAGGGATCTGCTGATGGATTTTGCCGATGGTCCGGTCCTGCTGACTCCCACCGCCAAGTCCGATCACCTGCTGGTGGTGGGCTTCGACGACGTGGGCAATCTGGGCCGGGTCAGGTTTGCGGTCAAGCGGGAAATCGGCAAGTTGTAGCGCTGAAGAACAGGCCGGGCCGCAAAAGAAAGCAAGCGAGGACCGATTATCTCCGGTCCTCGCCCGCTTTTGGCTCCTCTGTTCAGTCCGCTGCGTCACCCTGGGCATACTGGAGGCGGTGCAACCGGGCGTAGTAGCCATTTTGCGAGAGCAGTTCGCGGTGGCTGCCCTCCTCCACCACCTGACCCCGGCGCATCACCACGATGCGGTCGCAGTGCTCGATGGTGCTCAGGCGGTGGGCGATGATGACGCTGGTACGGCCCTGCATCACCTTGGCCAGCGCGTCTTGAATGCGCATCTCGGTCTCGGTGTCCACGCTGGCGGTGGCCTCGTCGAGCACCAGCAGAATATCGGGATTCTGAATCAGGGCGCGGGCGAATGCCAATAGCTGCTTCTGGCCAGTGCTGAGAGTCGCCCCGCGCTCACGGACCTCGGTGTTGTAGCCCTCCGGCAGCTCCATGATGAACTCGTGGACGCCCACGTACTTGCACGACTGAATGACCCGCTCGTGGGGAATGTCGGGATTGCCGAGGGTCAGGTTGGTTTCCATCGTTCCAGCAAACAGGAAAACGTCTTGCAAGACCACCCCGATGTGGCGGCGCAGATCATACTGGGCCAGATCCTTGACGTCCACGCCGTCCACATCCACCGAGCCGCGTTGCACGTCGTAGAAACGGCTCACCAGCGAGGTGATGCTGGTCTTGCCCGCACCCGTCGCCCCGACCAGGGCCACGCTCTCGCCGGGGCGGATATGCAGGTCGATGCCGCGCAATGTCCAGCGCGGGTCATCGTCGGGCGTATCAGAGGTCACGGCAGGATCGTAAGAGAACCAGACCTTGTTGAGATCGACGCGGCCCTCGAAGTGCTCCAGGGTCTTCGCACCTGGTTTGTCCTGAATGGTCACGGGTTCGTCAAGCACCCCGAAAATGCGCTCGGCGGACGCCATCGCCGCCTGAAGATTGTTCATCACGTCGGCCAGATCCTGAATCGGCTGAAAAAGCTGACCGACGAAGCTGTTGAAGGCGACCAGGGTGCCCAGGGTAACGCCGCTGGCAGCCAGGAAGGCGTCAGGGTTGCCCACGCCCGCCTTGATCAGGATGCTGCGCCCGGCGAACCACAGCACCAGCGCGCTCGCCACCGCACCCAGCACGCTGACCGTCGGTTGGAACAGCGAGAACCAGCTCACCGAGTTGATGGTGGCCCCCAGCAGCCGCCGGTTGGAGCGGTCGAAGTCCTGGGCGTTGTGGTTTTCGCGGCCAAACAGCTGCACCGTCAGCATTCCGGTGATGTTCTCGTTGAGCTTGGTGTTGACGATGGCCTGCTGGATGCGGGTGTCGCGGAAAGCGTAGCGGATCTTGGTGCGGAAAAACGCCGAGGCGTAGAACAGAATCGGCAGCACCAGAAAGCTGATGATCGCCAGCGGCCACGACACGCTGAGCATGATGACCACGTAGGCGATGATCAGAAAGGTACTGGTGATCAAGCTGACCAGCCCTGCCGTGATGAACTGGTTGATGGCGTCCACGTCCGAGGTGACGCGGGTAATCAGGCGGCCCACCGGGTTGGCGTCGAAGAAAGCCAGCGGCAAGCGCTGCAACTTGGTGAAGATATCGCTGCGGATGTCGTAGAGCACCTTCTGGCCCAGCAAGCTGATGACGTAGGTGGCGAGGTAGCGCAGCAAAAAATCGAACAGCCGCAGCCCCAGGAACAGCAGGGCCGCCTTGAGCAGGATCTGAAACAGCGCCTGCCGGGTGGCCAGATCGCTGCCCGCCGTCAGCACGTTCGGCCCCAGCGCGTGGTCGATGGCGTAACGCTGAATCAGGCCGTAGAGCGGCGCGGCCACCGAGAACAGCAGGGTGGCGACCAGGCCCAGGGCCGCCAGTTTTCGGTAGGGGCGCAGGTATTTCAGAATCCGGCGGGTGATGCCCGCGTCGAACTCCTTGAGGAAGGTTTCGTCGGGCTGGGTCATGCGTTCACCTTATTTTTGGTTGGGCTGTTCGTATCAGGGCTCCGGGCGGGCGCAGCCTTCGAGAGTTGCGTCTCGTCCTCGCCGCTGAAGTCGCCCTCCAGACGCTGCTGGCGGTCCAGTTCGGTGTAGCGTCCGCCCAGGGCCAGCAGGTCGTCGTGGCTGCCCTGCTCCATGATCTGGCCGCGCTCCATCACGATGATGTGGTCGGCGTGGCGCAATGTGCTGACCCGGTGGCCGATCAGCAGCACGGTGCGGCCTTCCTGCACCTGGCGCAGCCCACTGAGGATGCGGCTCTCGGTCTCGGTGTCCACCGCGCTCATGGCGTCGTCGAGCACCAGGATGCGCGGCTCACGGGCCACCGCGCGGGCCAGGGCCGTGCGCTGGCGCTGTCCACCCGACAGGGTCACGCCGCGCTCACCGAGGATGGTGTCGTAGCCCTGCGGGAAGCGCTCGATCTCCCCGTCCAGGCCCGCGATCTGGGCGGCGGCGCGCACCCGGTTCATGTCGGGCTGGCGCTCGTCGGGCGGCGGCGCTTTCGATTTCAGCACGCTGATCCGGGTGGACACCGGCCCGTAGCCCGCGTTGCCCAGACCGAAGGCCACGTTGGCCGCGATGGTGTCGGAAAACAGAAACGGCTCCTGCGGCACCACTGCCACGTTCTCGCGCAGCACCTTCAGCGGCATCCGGCGCACATCGTGGCCGTCCACCCGCACCGTGCCGGATGAGGCGTCCATCAACCGGGTCACCAGATTGCCCAGCACCGTCTTGCCGCTGCCGGTCGGCCCGGTGATGCCCAGGGTCTGCCCGGCGGGAATCTTCAGCGAGACGTCTTTGAGTACTTGCTGGCCGTCGAAGCTGAGGCTTACCTTGTCGAACTCGATCTCGCCGTTCACCGTCTTGATGCTGGAGTCGGTGCGCCCATCGTCCCTGATCATCGGCTGGGCCACGAACAGTTCCTGCAAGCGCCCCCACGACGCCGAGCCGCGCTGGAGCATATTGGTGATCATGCCGATGCTGAGCATGGGCCAGGCCAGCCGGTCAAGTACCAGCGCGAACTGGGTAAACTGCCCCAGCGTCAGCGGGCTGTTCGGCACCAGGCCCAGAATCATCCGCCCGCCGTAGATCAGCACCGTCACATAGGCCAGACCCATCAACAGGCTCATCGAGGCTTGCAGCGGGCCTTCCACGGTGGTCAGGCGCAGGGCGCGGCGAATCAGTTCGGCGTTCATGGTCTTGTATTCACCGATCTCGCGGTCTTCAATCGCGTAGCCCTTGACCACCCGCGCGCCCGAAAAGTTTTCCTGGGCCTTGGCGGCGATCACGCTGTTTTGCTCCTGCATTGCCACGTAGCGGGCGCTGATCAGCCGCGCCAGCACGAACAGGGTCCCGATGATCACCGGGAAAATCAGCAGCACCGCCAGGGTGAGCTGCCACGACAAACTAAGAAACCAGAAGAAGCTGACCACGAAGCTGGCGATCACACTGGCGACCTGCCAACTGCCGAAGCCGATCATCTCGCGCACCGCCGAGAGGTCGCCGGTCAGGCGGTTCATCAAATCACCGGTACGCGCACGGTCAAAGTAATATTTGTCGAGGGTCGAGAGGTGGCCGAACAGATCGCGCCGCACCTCATATTCGATCTGGCGGCTGGCGTAGACGATCTGGCGGCGCACCATCACCATCAGCCCGCCGGAAAACACCACCGAGATGACGGCCAGCAGCGCATAGATGGCCACCTGCCCCGCCGAGATCCCTCCCGCCGAGACAGCTTGGCCAGGCGACGCCCCCGACACCGTGGCCCGCGTCAGGCCGTCGATGACCAGGCGGGTAAAGTAAGCGGGCAACGTCACAGCCCAGCTCGCGCCAAACACCGCCAGGGTACCGACAAAAAACTGGCGCTGGTGCAATTTCAGGTAGGGCCAAAGGGTAGACAGGGTATTCAAGAGCGACCTCAGCAAATGAAAATCGGAGACGAGAGTGTTGGCCAAAAATGGAAAAAGTGTAGCGCCAGAGCGGGCCAGAGCAGGCAAGAGGCTCAGTCTACGCCCGCAGGCCGCCAGCCAACTAAGCCATTTGGCGCAGTTGGCTTGAGCCGGAGTTCAGAGTTTGGGCCGTACCCCGCCCTCACCTTTCTCCAGGCACCCCCCCAAATTCCCCGCCCGCGCAGCTTGACACTCCTTTATGGGCGGTGCTAGTATCTCCAACCGGAAGTGAGACGGGCGGCACCTGCCGTTTGGACGAGCAACCGCGCTCAGCAGACCTCTTGACTGAAGGTGAGCAAAAGAGGTGCCACCCTAGCTCAATCTGGTAGAGCACCCGATTTGTAATCGGAAGGTTAGGAGTTCGATTCTCCTGGGTGGCTCCAAGCCTGATTCGCAAGAAGCAGGAAGTGAGGTCGCCCCGCGCCGAGAGGCGACGCGGTGACCAAGCCAAGAACGCATCTGGGGAACATGTTTGGGCAGGTGGCCGAGTGGTTAAAGGCGACAGACTGTAAATCTGTTCACGTAAGTGTACGGTGGTTCGAACCCACCCCTGCCCACCATCTGCGGGAGTAGCTCAGCTGGTAGAGCGTCAGCTTCCCAAGCTGAATGTCGCGAGTTCGAGTCTCGTTTCCCGCTTATGTGCTCTTGTAGCTCAGTGGTAGAGCACTCCCTTGGTAAGGGAGAGGTCGTCAGTTCAATCCTGACCAAGAGCTCCAACATGAATGATAAGGCCCGCCACTTCACTCGAAAGAGCTTAGCTGCGGGCCGCATTCACATGAACCAAAACGCCTGGCCTAAAGAGCGGCCAGCGGAAAGCACGGAGGAAACGGCAATGGCAAAAGGAACGTTCGAGCGCACCAAGCCCCACGTCAACATCGGCACCATCGGTCACGTCGATCACGGCAAGACCACTTTGACGGCGGCCATCACCTACACCGCCGCCTCGATTGACGCCAGCATCGAGACCATGCGTTACGACCAGATCGACAAGGCCCCCGAGGAAAAGGCGCGCGGCATCACCATCAACACCGCCCACGTCGAGTACTCCACTGCCGCGCGTCACTACTCCCACGTCGACTGCCCTGGCCACGCCGACTACGTCAAGAACATGATCACCGGTGCCGCCCAGATGGACGGCGCGATTCTGGTCGTGTCGAGCGCTGACGGCCCCATGCCCCAGACCCGCGAGCACATCCTGCTCGCCAAGCAGGTCGGCGTGCCCCACATCGTCGTCTTCATGAACAAGGTCGACATGGTCGACGATGAGGAGCTCCTCGAGCTCGTCGAGATGGAAGTTCGCGAGTTGCTGGGCCGCTATGATTTCCCTGGTGATGACGTGCCGGTCGTCAAGGGCAGCGCCCTGCGCGCCCTCGAAGCCCTGACCGCCACCCCCAAAATGGCGCGCGGCACCGACAAGTGGGTCGACAACGTCTGGGAGCTCCTCGACGCCGTCGATTCCTACATCCCCACCCCTGAGCGTGACACCGACAAGGCCTTCCTGATGCCGGTCGAGGACGTCTTCACCATCACCGGACGTGGCACGGTCGCCACCGGGCGCGTCGAGCGCGGCATCGTCAAGGTCCAGGACGACGTCGAGATCATCGGCCTGCGCGATCTGCGCAAGACCACCGTCACCGGCATCGAGATGCACCGCAAGTTGCTCGACTCCGGTATGGCCGGCGACAACGTGGGCGTGCTGCTGCGCGGCGTCGCCCGCGACGACGTGGAGCGCGGTCAGGTGCTGGCCAAGCCCGGGTCGATCAAGCCGCACACCAAGTTCGAGGCCAGCGTGTACGTGCTGAGCAAGGACGAGGGCGGGCGTCACTCGGCGTTCTTCGGCGGCTACCGTCCGCAGTTCTACTTCCGCACGACGGACGTGACGGGCGTGGTGGAACTGTCCGAGGGCGTGGAAATGGTGATGCCCGGCGATAACGTGACCTTTACCGTGGACCTGATCAAGCCGATTGCCATGGAAGAGGGCCTCAGATTCGCCATCCGCGAAGGTGGCCGCACCGTCGGCGCGGGCGTCGTCACCAAGATCGTGGAGTAAGACAAAACTGGA
Organism: Deinococcus rubellus; assembly: GCF_025244745.1. Lineage (NCBI taxonomy): Bacteria > Thermotogati > Deinococcota > Deinococci > Deinococcales > Deinococcaceae > Deinococcus > Deinococcus rubellus. The sequence continues at coordinate 875,401 of NZ_CP104213.1, read as the reverse complement.
GCATTTGCCATGATTGGCAGGCAGGCCTCTGGTTTCGCCTGCCTTTTCGTGGATTTTTCCCGTGCTGTTGTGCTTCCCGTGGATGACCTCAGTTAGAGAACGGGTCGGCCCTGAACGTTTGCAACGGCTCGGCGTCAATCACCTGACCTTGCCGATGAATGCTCCCATCCAGCCCTGGCTGCCGATTGCTCCATTCGACCGAGTGTCTGGCAGAGGTGCTGCAACAAGCCTGTCCTGAACCGATCAATTGAGCGCGTTCTGGTCGAAGGTCAGGCGTCCACCTCAAAGATCAGCGCCTGACCCAAGACCAACTGAAGCCCTCAGTGCCGCCGACCTGATGGCATACCGGTAGGCCCACGATTTGCTGCATCCCAGCTGGCCCGACCTTCGGCTCCTGGTAACCGCTGGCGCTGAGGGCCGCTCTAAACTGGGCGCATGGCCAAACGTCTGAGTGCGATCAGTCCGCAGTTGCAAGCCTTCATCGAGCAGCAGTTGGTCTTCTTCGTCGGCACGGCGGCCCCGGATGGCCGGGTCAATATCTCGCCCAAGGGCCTGGACAGCCTGCGCGTGCTGGGGCCGAATGAGGTGGCCTGGCTGAGTGTCACCGGCAGCGGCAATGAGACGGCGGCCCATCTGCACCAGTCGCCGCGCATGACGTTGATGTTCTGCGCCTTCACGGGCGCGCCGCTGATCCTGCGTCTCTACGGCCAGGCCCGCATGGTGCAGCCGGGCGACGCCGGGTGGGCACATGCGGCGGCCCTATTCCCGGCGCTGCCTGGCGCGCGGCAGGTGTATTTGCTCGACATTGATCTGGTGCAGACCTCCTGCGGCATGGCCGTACCGCTGATGGACTTCCAAGCCGAGCGGAGTGAGCTGAACACCTGGACGGCAGCCAAATCACCCGACGCCCTGCACGCCTATCAGCTTGAGAAGAATGCGCTGAGCATCGACGGCTTTCCCACCGGTCTTCCGGAAACGCTCAGCGTCGACTGAGGGTGGGCAACCCAAACAGTTTGGCAACACTTGACAACTGCGCAAACATAGCGTAGACTTTGAGGTCGCTGGCCATGATGGGCTGGTCTGAGGAGTCGTTTGCGTCAGCCCGTACTCCACAATTGAGACGTTTGATGAACCGGAGAGGGGCTTTGTCCCGTCTCCCCCGTGTCGTGTCAGGGCTTTGCAAAGCAGACCACACGGGACGCCACTGCGCTTGAGGACCTAAGCCCGCAGCGCAGCATTCAAGACATGAGGTCGGCATGAAACCACAACCACGTATCGAACGGTTCGGCGAGATTCAGGAAGTTATCAAGTTGCCTGCTCTGACGGAAGTGCAGGTTAATTCGTTCAAAACTTTTTTGCAAGACGGCACCCCCATCAATCAGCGGGCCAATGCAGGCTTGCAGGGCGCGTTCCGGGAAGTCTTCCCGATTGACGAGACCGAGAAGGGCCGCAGCACCGGCCTGGTGCTCGATTACCTGGAATACCGCCTGGGCGACCCGGTGTACACGCCGGAAGAATGCCGCGAAAAAGATTTGACTTATCAGGCCCCGCTCTACGCCAAGCTGCAACTCATTCACAAAGACAGCGGCCTGATCAAGGAAGATCAGGTGTTCCTGGGCGACCTGCCGCTGATGACCGGCGACGGCTCATTCGTCATCAACGGTGCGGACCGCGTGGTCATCTCGCAGATTCACCGCAGCCCCGGCGTGTACTTCACGACCAATTACAAGGGCCTGAAAAAATACTACACGGCGGCCATCATCCCGATGCCCAAGCGTGGTCCCTGGATCGAGCTGGAATTTGCGGGCGGCATTCTGGAAATGAAGGTCAACAAGCGTAAATTCCCAGTGGCCATGCTGCTGCGCGTCCTCGGCTACGACGACGCCAGCCTGAAGTCGCTGTTTACCGAGTTCGAGCCGAACCTGGAACTGCCCGAAGACAAGACCGCTGGCATGGGCGCGGACGAGGCCCTACTGCGCCTGTTCACTGTGCTGCGTCCCGGCGACCCACCCAAGCGCGACAAAGCCACCCAGTATCTCTACGGCCTGCTGGCCGACCCCAAACGCTACGACCTCGGTGCGCCGGGCCGCTTCAAGATGAACACCAAGCTGGGCATCAAGCGCGAAGACAGCACGCTGCTCAACTTTGTGGACGGCAAGTTCACCGACGCGGGCCTGATCGACACCATCCGCTACCTGATGGCGCTGACCAACGGCCTGACCGAAACCACCGTGGGCGCGGACGCTGACGGCGTGGCCATTACCGTGCCAGTCGGCCCCGACGACATTGACCACCTCGGCAACCGCCGCGTCCGCACCGTGGGCGAACTGCTGGCCGATCAGCTCCGGGTGGGCCTGGGCCGCATGGCACGCGGCGTGCGCGAGCGGATGCTGCTTGGCAACCCCGACGCGGCCACCCCCACCAAGCTGGTCAACAACCGCCCCATCGTGGCGGCCATGCGCGAGTTCTTCGGACGCAGCCAGCTCAGCCAGTTCAAGGACCAGACCAACCCCCTATCGGATTTGCGCCACAAGCGCCGTATCTCCGCGCTGGGGCCGGGCGGGCTGACCCGCGAGCGCGCGGGCTTCGACGTGCGCGACGTTCACCGCACCCACTACGGGCGCATCTGCCCGATCGAGACGCCGGAAGGCGCGAACATCGGCCTGATTTCCAGCTTGGCGAGCTACGCCAAGGTCAATCCGCTGGGCTTCATTGAGGCACCGTATCGCCGGGTTGAGAAGGGCCGCGTCACCGACGACGTGCGCTACATGACCGCCGACATCGAGGACCGTTATGCGATTGCCCAGGCCAATACCAAGCTCAACAGTGATGGTACCTTCGCCGAGGAGCGGGTGCTGTGCCGCAAGAAGGGTGACCCGAACTTCTACGAGCACGCCGACGTGCAGTACATGGACGTGTCTCCCAAGCAGATCGTCAGCATCAACACCTCGCTGATTCCCTTTCTGGAGCACGACGACGCCAACCGCGCTTTGATGGGATCGAACATGCAATCGCAGGCCGTGCCGCTGATCCGCGCCGAGAGTCCCGCCGTGGGCACCGGCGTCGAGGAGCGCGTCATCACCGATTCCGGCACCAGCGTCGTGAGCGACGTGACCGGCAAGGTGACCTACGTGGACGCCCGCAACATTCAGATCACGCTCAGCGAGGACGCCCCGGCCATCGGTTACGTGACCGGCAACGTCCGCACCTTCGAGCTGGTCCGCTTTACCCGCTCCAACCAGGGCACCAACCTCGACCAGCATCCCACCATCGCCACCGGCGACGACGTGGTGGCCGGACAGGTCATCGCCGACGGCCCCGCTTCCGAGATGGGCCGCCTGGCACTGGGCCAGAACATCACCATCGCCATCATGCCCTTTGACGGCTTCAACTTCGAAGACGCCATCTGCATCAGCGAAGGGCTGATCCGCAAGGATTTCTATACCTCAGTCCACATTGAGAAGGACGAGGTTGAGGCCCGCGACACCAAGCTGGGGCCGGAGAAGATCACCCGCGACATTCCTGGTCTGTCGGAAGCCGCCCTGCGCGATCTCGACGAGGACGGCATCGTGCGCGTCGGTGCGGAAGTCAAACCCGGCGATATTCTGGTCGGCAAGACCAGCTTCAAGGGCGAGTCGGAACCCACTCCGGAAGAGCGGCTCCTGCGCTCGATCTTCGGTGAGAAAGCGAGGGAAGTGAAAGACACCTCGCTGCGGGTGCAGTCGGGCCAGGGCGGCGTGGTCGTCAAGACCGTGCGTTTCCGGCGCGGCGACGAGGGCGTGGACCTCAAGCCCGGCGTGCGCGAAGTGGTGCGCGTCTACGTGGCCCAGAAGCGCCAGCTCCAGGTGGGCGATAAGGTCGCCAACCGCCACGGCAACAAGGGCGTCGTCAGTAAGATTCTGCCGCCCGAGGACATGCCCTACCTGGAAGACGGCACCCCCGTCGATCTGGTATTCAACCCGCTGGGCGTGCCCTCGCGCATGAACCTGGGCCAGATTCTGGAAACCCACCTCGGCGAGGTGGCCCGCCTGACCAACCAGAAGTTCGTGACTCCGGTGTTCGACTCGGCCACCGAGATCGCCATCAAGGAAATGCTGGAAGTCGCTGCCGCCGAGAGATTGCAGGCCCGCAAAGACGACGGCTTCGACTTCGACAAGCGAGAGCAGGAAGTGCTGGACCGCGCCGGGAAGCTGGGCGTGATCGCTCAGCCCGCTGGCGAGTACGAAAAAGCCCAGATGCAGCTCGCACGCACCGGCAAGAGCATTCTGTTCGACGGGCGCAGTGGTGAGGCGATCAGCGGCCCCGTCGTGGTCGGCACCATGTACGTGATGAAGCTCTACCACATGGTGGAAGACAAGCTGCACGCCCGCAGCACCGGCCCCTACTCGCTGATCACCCAGCAGCCGCTGGGCGGCAAGGCGCAGTTCGGCGGCCAGCGCTTCGGCGAGATGGAAGTCTGGGCGTTGGAAGCCTACGGCGCGGCCCACACCCTCCAGGAAATGCTGACCATCAAGTCCGACGACATCGACGGACGCGACGCGGCCTACCAGAGCATTGTCAAGGGCGAAGAAGTGTCGGGCAGCACCATTCCCGAATCGTTCAAGGTACTGGTCAAGGAACTCCACTCGCTCGGTCTGGACGTGGAAGTGCTCGACAGATTTGACAAGAACGTGGACATTTTCGAGGGCATGTTGCCCAAGAGGTAAGCCGTTCGCGGTGCTCACCACCCCATCTCCCCTAAAGAGGGAGAAAGTCAAAAGCAAAAAGCTTCTGATCTTTGAGCCCCTCTCCCTTGAGGGAAACGACACGCGGAAGTGTGGAGGCCAGGAGGGCTAAGTGAGCGCCAGCGAATGTCCCCCAGTCCAACCAAGCCCCTTTCATATAGGAGCCACTGCTTTGAAAGATTTCAGCAAAGTCAAGATTGCCATCGCCAGCCCCGCGAAGATTCGCGAGTGGAGCTTCGGCGAGGTCGAAAAACCCGAAACCATCAACTACCGCACCCTCAAGCCCGAGCGCGAGGGGCTGTTCGACGAGCGTATCTTCGGGCCGATCAAGGACTACGAGTGCGCCTGCGGCAAGTACAAGCGCCAGCGTTACGAGGGCAAGGTCTGCGAGCGCTGTGGGGTGGAAGTCACCAGCAGCAAGGTGCGGCGCTACCGGATGGGTCACATTGACCTGGCGACGCCTGCCGCGCACATCTGGTACGTCAAGGACAGCCCCAGCAAGATCGGCACATTGCTTGATCTGACGGCAGCGCAACTCGAAAAAGTGCTGTACTTCTCCAGCTATCTGGTCACCGATGCCCGCAACGCCCAGAAAGATGGCCGCCCCCTCAAGCGCGGCGAACTGCTGAGTGACGACGAGTACCGCGAGCTTCGCAATGGCCGTCAGGAAACCTACACCCTCCAGGGCGGCATCGACGCGGCCATCCGTGACGGCGAGTACGTAACGCGCGGTCAGACGCTGGGCGGCAACGTGGTCGCCAAGATGGATGGCCTGGCCCAGTACCGCTTCCCGCGCCGCGCCGAGATCGCCTACTCGGAAGTGGCCGAAGCGGCCCTGCCGGTTTCCAGCGACATGCTGGTCGAGCAGGAGACCTTCCGGGCCGGTGAGATTCTGGGAGAACTGGAAGCCGCCGTGGAGATCAAGGCCCCGATCAGCGCCACCGCCTTCCTGCTCGATCTGGGCGAGGACTCGGTGATGGTGGAACTGCGCGAGAGTGCAGACGCAGACGCCAGCAGCGACGACGAAGGTGGCGAGGCGGAAGCCGAAACCATCAAGCCCGGCGCGGTGCTGTCGCGCGTTTACATCCCGCAGGGCATGGACGTGCTGGTGGCCCACGGCGAGATCGTCGAGGCCGGAGCCGTGCTGGCCCGCGCCGAGGCAGGTGCACGGCTGCGCGTCAGCCGCGACAGCAAGCTCAGCGCCGTGTCGCTGCCCAAGAAGGGCGACGCCAAGGTCACGGTCCACTGGACCCGCACCGCCGAGTACCCGGTCAACCCCACCATGCACGTGCTGGTCGGCGACGGCAGCCCGGTCAAGAAGGGACAGAAAGTCGTCGGCGCGATTGACAAGGAAGAGGAGATCATCGCCCAGGCCGACGGCGTGATCACCCTGCACGCCCCGGCCAGCATCATCGTCAGCAAGGCCAAGGTGTACACCTACACCGACGAGCCGCTGGTGGTCAACCTGGACCGCGTGGAACCCGGCGACGAACTGGCCGACTCCGGCAACCTCAAGAGCGAGATTTCCGGGCGCATCGAAATTGACCTGGTGCGCAAGCAGGTCCGCGTGATCGAGTCCTACGATTTCGACGCCAAGATGGGCGCGGAAGCGGTCAAGGAACTGCTCGACGACCTCGACTTGCCCACGCTGGAAGCCGAACTCGGCGAGATGATGAAGGACAACAGCCGCCACAAGCGTGCCAAGGCCCGCAAACGTCTGGAAGTGACCCGCAGCTTTATTTCCAGCGGCAACCATCCCTCCTGGATGATCATGGCCACTGTGCCGGTGATGCCGCCCGATCTGCGCCCGATGGTGCAGGTGGACGGCGGACGCTTCGCCACCTCCGACCTCAACGATCTCTACCGCCGCCTGATCAACCGCAACAACCGCCTCAAGAAGCTGATGGGCCAGGGCGCTCCCGACATGATCATCCGCAACGAAAAGCGGATGCTTCAGGAAGCCGTGGACGCCTTGATCGACAACGGACGGCGCGGCAGCCCCGTGACCAACCCCGGCTCGGATCGTGCTTTGCGTTCGCTGACCGACCTGCTCGGCGGCAAACAGGGCCGTTTTCGCCAGAACCTGCTGGGCAAGCGCGTGGACTACTCGGGCCGCTCGGTCATCGTGGTCGGCCCGCAGCTCAAGCTGCACCAGTGCGGTGTGCCCAAGCGCATGGCGCTCGAACTCTTCAAGCCCTTCTTGTTCAAGGTGCTAGAAGAGAAGGGTGAGGTCACCAACATCAAGCAGGCCCGCAAGATGCTGGAGCGCTACCGCGACACCCGCGATAGCGTCTGGGACGCCCTGGAAGAAGTGATTGAGGATAAGGTCGTGCTGCTCAACCGCGCCCCGACACTCCACAGATTGGGCATTCAGGCGTTTGAGCCGATTTTGGTGGAAGGCCAGTCCATTCAGCTTCACCCGCTGGTCTGTGAGGCGTTCAACGCCGACTTCGACGGCGACCAGATGGCGATTCACGTCCCGCTGTCGGCCCAGGCTCAAGCTGAGGCCCGCATTCAGATGCTCTCGTCGCACAACCTGCTCTCACCCGCCAACGGTGAGCCGAACGTCAAGCCCAGCCGCGACATCATTCTCGGCATCTTCACCCTGACCCAGCTCCGCAAGGACAACCTCGGCATGGGCACGGCCTTTACCGGCGAGCAGGACGTGCTGGACGCACTGGAAAGCGGCAAGGTGGCCCTCAACAGCCACGTGACCCTCAACGGCGCACCCATCACACCCGGCCTGATCAAGTACCAGTTCTCCAGCCCCGACGAAGCGATTCTGGCCGTTGAGCGCGGCGGCATCGATTATCAGGACCACGTGCGGATTCAGCTCAATGGCGTCCTGTACGACACCTCCGCCGGGCGCGTGATGTTCCGCCGGATCGTACAGGAAGCGCTCGGAACGCAGGGCCACCTGATCGATCAGCTGGTCAACCTCCAGACCGCCTACGAGAAAGACTCGCTGCGCGACATGATCATGACCTGCTTCAAGGAGCTTGGGGTGGAAGCCACCGCCAAACTGCTCGACGCCCTCAAGGACAGCGGCTTCAAGCTCTCCACCACCTCGGGCATCACCATCGGCATCGACGACATCGTGATTCCGCCTGCCAAGGACGCCATCCTGGCCGACGCCGATCTCAAGCTGAGGGAAATCGAGCAGAACTACGAGTTCGGCTTCATGACCGAGGAAGAGCGCTACAAGCAGGTCGTGACGCTCTGGAACGACACCACCGACGAGGTCAAGAACGAGGTCTTCAAAAACTTCGAGGCCAACTACCCGTTCAACCCGCTGTGGATCATGTCGCAGTCGGGTGCCCGTGGCAACCCGCAGCAGATTCGCCAGCTGGCCGGAATGCGCGGGTTGATGGCCCGCCCCGACGGCAGCACCATCGAGGTGCCGATCAAGGCCAGCTTCCGCGAGGGCCTGACCGTGCTGGAGTACTTCATCAGCACCCACGGCGCGCGTAAGGGCGGCGCGGACACAGCACTCAGAACCGCCGACTCCGGCTACCTGACCCGCAAGCTGGTTGACGTGGCCCACGAAGTCGTGGTGCGCGACGTGGACTGCGGAAGCACCGATTACACCCACATTCCGCTGGGCCATGTGGATGAGCGCAGCGGCGAGTGGCGTGCCCGTAAGGCCAGCGAGATCGAGACCAGCATCTACGGCCGCACCCTGACGGCGGACGTGGACGTGGACGGCACGGTCATTCCCGAAGGCCACATGCTCAGCCTGGAAGACGTCAAGCTGATCACCAAGAATGCCAAGGCCGTGAATGAGGTCTACGTCCGCACGCCGCTCAACTGCAAGGTCAAGGCGGGCGTGTGCCAGAAGTGCTACGGCTACGATCTCTCGCAGGCCAAGCCGGTCAGTATGGGCGAGGCGGTGGGCGTGGTCGCGGCGGAAAGTATCGGTGAACCCGGTACCCAGCTCACCATGCGCACCTTCCACACCGGCGGCGTGGCGGGCAGCGGGGACATCACCATGGGTCTGCCGCGCGTGATCGAGCTGTTCGAGGGCCGCAAGCCCAAGTCGCAGGCGGTGGTCGCTGACCGTGACGGCATCATCCGCATCGAAGAGGAAGATGAGCGCTACCTGATTCGCATCGACGCCGACGACGAGCAGTACAGCTCCAAGACCGCCACCAAGATCGGCAAGGCGCTGCGCATGATCGTCAAGGACGGCGACCGGGTGGAAGCCGGGCAGCCGATCACGCGCGGCGCGATCAACCCCCACGACCTGCTGATGTACAAGGACACCGACGCCGCCCAGCGCTACCTGGTGGAAGAAGTGCAGCGCGTCTACCGCTCGCAGGGCGTGAAGGTTCACGACAAGCACATCGAAGTCATCGTTCGCCAGATGCTGCGCTACGTCGAGATTGTGGACGGCGGCGACACCACCCTGCTCGAAGGCCAGACCGTCGAGCGCTGGGAAGTCGATCTGGCCAACGCGGCCCTCGCCGAAGACAAGGTTCAAAGCTCCTGGAAGCCCGTTCTGCTGGGCATCACCAAGAGCAGCCTGACCACCAAGTCCTGGCTGTCGGCGGCCAGCTTCCAGCACACCACCCACGTGCTGACCGAGGCCAGCATGAAGGGCCAGGTAGACGAGCTGATCGGCCTCAAGGAAAATGTCATTCTCGGCAAGCTGATTCCGGCGGGCACGGGTCTGGACATCGTCCGCAACATGCAGGTGGCCGACCCCCGCACGCTGGAGAAGTACGGCGAGGACGTGGAGCCGGTGTCGTCTCCGCGCCCCGAGTCGTTCAACTATCCGGTGCAGCCGGGAGCCAGCGACTGAGCCGGTAAACCCCAAGCCAAAGCCCCCGCCCATTCACAGGGCGGGGGCTTTTTATTGATCTGGATTGTCTGACGCCGCTTACTTCTCCCGCAGCAGGTCCCCGGCGATAATCAGTTTCTGAATCTCCGAAGTGCCCTCGTAGATTCTGAGCAGGCGCTGATCGCGGTAGAAGCGCTCGAACGGGGCGTCCTTCATGTAGCCGACGCCGCCCGCGATCTGCACCGCCTTGTCGGCCACCTTTGAAAGCGCCTCGGTGGCGTGGTACTTGGCGACGCTGGCCATGCGGCGCACATCCTGGCCCTGGTCCACCATCCAGGCGACTTTCTGCCACAGCACCCTTGAGGTCTGAATATCCACTTCCATCTCGGCCAGCATGAATTGCACCGCCTGAAAAGTGCTGATCGGTGCGCCGAACTGCTCGCGTCCCTGCGCGTGGGCCACGCTGAGGTCGAGCAGGCGCTGCATCGCCCCGGTGCTGCGGGCGGCGATGCCGACCCGGCCATTGGTCAGGATACCCAGCGCTTCGCGGTAGCCCAAATCGAGCGGCCCCAGCAGGTTGGCAGCGGGTACCTCGGCATTGTCGAAAATCACTTCCGCCGACAGGGCTCCCTTCTGGCCCATCTTCTCGTCGATTTTGCCCACACTGACGCCCGGCATCGTCGGCTCGACCAGAAAGGCGCTCATGCCCTTGCTGCCCTTGGCGGGATCGGTGATGGCGATGACCGTCAGCAGACCGGCGATGGGCGCGTTGGAGATGTAGTGCTTGGTGCCGTTGAGGATGTAGGTATCGCCCCGCAATTCGGCTTTGGTGCGAATGTTGGCCGCGTCGGAGCCGCTGCTCGGCTCGGTGATGGCAAAGCCCGCGATGCACTCGCCCGTCGCCATACGCGGCAGGTACTTCTGCTTTTGCTCGGGCGTGCCCAGCTTGACCAGCCCCGAGGTGCCGATACTGGCGTGCGCCGAGACCATGCCGCCAAAGCCCATGTGTCCCTGGCCTAGCGCCTCGTAGACGGCGCAGCGGCCCAGCATGCCCAGGCCCACCCCGCCGTACTCCTCGGGAATGGAAAGCCCGAACAGGCCCAGATCAGCGGCCTGCCGGATCAGTTCGGGCGGCACCTGGTTGGTGGCCTCGATCTCGTGGGCGCGAGACTCGACATCGTTCAGGGCGAAATTGCGAATGTGCGTCTGCATCTCGCGCAGATCGGCAGGCAGGGTAAAGTCCATCACAAACCTCCGGGGCGAAGAATTAATGGGCATGCATTGAAGAGTGTCTCAGCCGAGTTGTATCACCTCGGCTCCCCCGGCGCAGCGGATTGCACAGTAAGGCGCTCAGCTCAGCGTTTCTTGACCGGCCAGCGCGCATTTTTCACATTTGACCTCGGGGGAGTCAGGCGTTTAGACTCAGCCCAAATCCTTTCGCCGCGTTGGTGCCAACACTGTCTTTTCCTGGCAGCTTCGTTTCCGAGCAAGTTGTGTCACGTCTTCCAAAGGAGTTGGTCGCTGCCTTGCCTGCGTTGTCTTTACTGCCCACCCTGCGCCACCCGGCCATGATCCCGGCGGTGCTGCGCCGCCCGCACGCCGCGCCGGAGCAGTTTCAGGCGCTGACCGGGCTGAATCCTGCCGAATTCGGAGCGCTGGTGCGCCGCAGCGTGCCACTCTACCGGCTCAGCGAGGCCGCCCGGCTGGGACAGCGGCCCCGCAGACGCTCGCTGGGCGCGGGACGCAAGTTCGAGCACCCCTTCGCCGAGCGTCTGGCGGTGCAACTGGTGTTGCGCCACTCCAGGCCCACCCAGAAACTGCTCTCACGCATCACCGGCTTTACCGAAAGCACCCTCAGCCGCGACGCCCGCCGCCTGGCCCCACTGCTGCCGACCCTGGACACAGCGGACCACCTGCCACCCCCCCTGCGCTCGGCCCGCGAACTGCTGGGCCTGCTGCTCCTTTCCGCTCTCCCGGAGGTTTCATGACCCCTTACTGGCCCGCCAAAATGCCCCGCAGCTTGACTTTGCCGCAGACCTCACTGGCCCAGAATTTGCAGTTCAGCGCCCTCAAGTATCCTGACAAGACCGCGCTGTCGTTCTACGGTCAGCTCACCAGTTACGGCCAGCTCTATGACCGCTCACGCCGCCTGGCCTCACACCTGAGAGCGCAGGGCGTCGGCAAGGGTGACCGGGTGCTGCTGTGGATGCAGAACTCGCCGCAGTGGGCGGTGGCCGCGCACGCCGTCTGGGTCCTGGGGGCAGTGGTGGTGCCGCTCTCGCCGATGCTGCAGGCCCGCGAACTGGCCTTCTTCCTTCAGGACGCCGAGATCAAGACGGGTGTGCTGGGCGCAGAACTCTACGACCGGGCACAGGAAGCCGGGCTGGGTCACGCGGTGGTCGCCAACCTGGGAAAAGGCATGCAGGGCAATGCCGAGTTTCCCGCCGGACTGGACGTGGCCGTGACGCTGAGGGCTGGGGACGCCACCTTCGAAGACGCCCTCAAGGCTGAGCCTGCCGAACTGGTGACGGTGGACCCCGAGGACCTGTGCGTCATGCCCTACACCAGTGGCACCACCGGGCGGCCCAAGGGCTGCATGCACCCGCACCGCAGCGCGCAGGCCAACATCACCGGGGCGGGCGTGTGGGTCGCCACCAATATCGAAGACGTGTACCTGGCCACGTTGCCATTTTTCCACGTCACCGGCTTTATCAACAGCCTGGTGGCCCCGCTCTCGGGCGGCGGCAAGATCGTCATCATGGCCCGCTGGGACCGGGAACTGGCCCAGCAGCTCATCAAGCGCGAGGGCGTTACCATCTGGACCAACACCGCCACCATGGTCATTGACCTGCTGGCCAACCCACAGTTCGACGCGGCCAACCTGACCAGCATCCGCAGCATGACTGGCGGCGGCGCGTCGCTGCCCGCAGCGGTGGGGCAGCGCCTGGAAGACCAGACCGGCATCACCTTTCTGGAAGGTTACGGCCTGACCGAGACGATGGCCCAGAGCCACAGCACGCCCAAATCGCACCCCAAGTTCCAGTGCCTGGGCATTCCTCTCTTCAATGTGGACGCCCGCGTCGTGGACCTCGACAGTGGCGCGGAGCTGCCCAGCGGCGAGATCGGCGAAATCGTGATCAGCGGCCCGCAGGTCATGCAGGGCTACTGGAACCGGCCCGAGGACAATGGCAAGGCGTTCAGCGACATCAGCGGCCAGCGTTTCTTTCACAGCGGCGATCTGGGCTACCAGGACGAGGAGGGCTTCTTCTTCTTCACCGACCGCCTGAAAAGAATGGTCAACGTGTCGGGCCTGAAAGTCTGGCCCGCCGAGGTGGAGAACGTGCTGCACGGCCACCCAGCCATTCAGGAAGCCTGTGTCATCGCCCTGCCGGACGAGCGCAGCGGCGAGCGTGCCCGCGCGCTGGTGGTGCTGCGGGCCGGAGCGCAGACCACACCCCAGGAGATCGAGAGCTGGGCCAGAACCCAGATGGCGGCCTACAAGGTGCCGCGCGATTACCAGTTTCTCGACTCGCTGCCGCGCGGCCCCACCGGCAAGGTCGCCTGGCGTCCCTTGCAGGAAGCCGCCCGCGCCGAACTCGCCGCCCGTCAACCCGGCGCGTAGCTCCAGGCGTCAGACTGGAAGAGTGCCGTGCTACTTACCGTGGCTGCTTTTCCAGTCGCCGACAAAGTCGCCCAACACCGAGTCGAGCACCGCCAGGGCCTTGGCCTGCCCGGTGCCTTTCTTGAAGCTGCCGTAGCGCCCCACCGTCCACAGATCCACTGTGTCGAAGGGGCCGTCCTTCTTGAGCCAGCCCGACAGATCCACCGAATACACGTCGCCCGAATCGGTCGTGTCGAAGCTGAAGAAGAGATTGACCTGCTTGCTGGCGAGGCTGCCTTTAGGCTGACATGGGGCGTCGTTCACCTTGATGCCCGCCGCGTCCAGCTTGCCGAACATGGCGTCCACGATGATGCCGGTCACGTCGTCGTTACTCTTGCCGCCCTCGGTGAAGTCAGCATTGACACACACTGAGGTGAAGGGCTTGAGGTTGGCGGCAGTCTGGTCGGCAAGGGCGGCGGGCAGCAGCATCAGGCCCAGCAGGGCGTACAGGCGTCCAAAAGAGTGTTTCATCTTGACTTTACCTTGAGGCCTGGCCCGGCGGCGGTAAAGCCCAGGCTTTGCAGAGCCAACGTTTAGGCATCTCTCATGTCGCTTCCTCTTCCCCACCGCTGGAGTTCAGCGGCGGGCAGGCGGGCGGCAAAGCGGTTAAACTCGCGCATGAACTTGCAAAGTCTGGGCGCGGCAGGCACCGTTTCCGGGAGCTGTCATCTGCTCACGCTGGGCGGCCAACTGGTGATGGTGGACTGCGGGCTGTTTCAGGGAGACGCCGCGCTGGAGGCCCGCAACCGCGAGGCGTTTCCCTTTGATCCCGGTGACCTCTCGGCAGTGCTGCTGACCCACGCCCACCTCGACCACGTCGGACGGCTACCGCTGCTGGTGCGCCGGGGTTACGTGGGGCCGATCTACTGCACCCCGCCGACCCTCAACCTGGCCGAGACGGTGCTGCTCGACAGCGCCCGCTTGCAGGTCGAGAGCTACAAGCAAGAAGTTCGCCGTGCCAGGCGCATGAACCGCGAAGGCGAGGTGCCGCAGCCCTTATACGACGAGGACGACGTTCACCGCACGGTGGCGCTGATGCGGCCCACACTGGCCTTCGGGCAGACCCTGACGGTGGGGCGACTTCGGGTACGGGCCGAGCGAGCCGGGCATATTCTGGGCAGCGCGTTCCTGATTCTGGACAGCCCGGAAGGCCGCCTTCTCTGTTCGGGCGACCTGGGCAACCGCGAGAGCGGCCTCCAGCAGGATTTCACGCCGCCGCCGGAAGCCGACGCGGTGCTCGTCGAGACCACCTACGCCAACCGCACCCACCGCCCACTGGCCCAGACCCTCGACGAATTCCGGGACGTCCTCAACCAGAGCGTGCGCCTCGGCGGCAAGATTCTGATTCCGAGTTTTGCCATCGAGCGGGCGCAGGCCATCCTGTATTACCTCAAGAATCTGATGGACGCGGGCGAGGTGCCGCGCGTGCCGATCTTTCTCGATTCGCCGATGGCGGCGCGGGCCACCCACGAGTATTTCGAGTTCGGTGACGAGTTGATCGGGCCAGTGCGCGGGGCCTTCAGAAGCGGCGACGATCCGTTCAGGCCCAGTGGCCTGCACGTCGTGACCAGCAGCAGCGAGTCGCAGCGTATCAACCGCTACGACGGCGCGGCCATCATCATCGCGGGCAACGGGATGCTGTCGGGCGGGCGCATCCAGCACCACCTCAAGCACCAGCTCTGGAAGCCCTCGACCAGCCTGGTGATCGTCAGTTACCAGTCGCCCAGCAGCCTCGGCGGACAGATCGTGGCCGGGGCCGGGGTCGTGCAGGTACTGGGCGAGGACGTGGCAGTGCGAGCGCAGGTCCACACCATCGGCGGCTTCTCGGCCCACGCCGACCAGGACGATCTGCTGAGCTGGCTCGACTCGACAGGGCAGGCGCATATCTGGCTCACACACGGCGAGGTCAGCGTGATGAACGACTTCCTGCCGATTCTGACCGAGCGGGGCCGTCTCGCTGACCGGGTACCCCGGCGCGACGCGGTTGACCTGATTCAGACACATTTTCCGGGCGGCAGACCGCCGGGTGAGTTGGAGGAGGCGCGAATGGTCGTGGGCCAGGCCGAGTAAAACAACCCAGGCTTAAAAATGTTGTCATCTCTGCCAGGTCGCCGTCCGTTACACTGCCGGGCATGACTCAACCCACAGAACTCAAAGTCGACAAGTACCACGAGGGCCAAGGCGCACCTGCCAAGAAGGGCCAGATGGTCAAGGTGCACTACACCGGCACGCTGGAAAACGGCACCAAGTTCGACAGCAGCCGTGACCGGGGCGAGCCGATCGAGTTTCAGCTCGGCACAGGCCAGGTCATTCAGGGCTGGGACGAGGGCATCTCGCAGCTCAACATCGGTGACAAGGCCAAGCTGACCATTCCATCCAGCATGGGCTACGGCGCACGCGGCGCAGGCGGCGTGATTCCGCCGAACGCCACCCTGATTTTCGACGTGGAACTGGTGGACGCCCGCTAAGCCGAAGAGGTCAACCAGAAACGCCGGATGCCCATACGGGTCCGGCGTTTTCTTGGTCTGCTCACAGGAGGTTCTACACTTCAGATTCAGATTTTTCCGGCGACCTGGGGTAATCGCGCGGGATCTCCGGGTCCGTGGGTGGGGTCCAGCCTTCGGGCATCTCGGCGTCGGTCAGGTTGCCCTCACCGCCTGCATCATTCTCGAATCCGGTGCCGGGGTTGCCCGGCGAATCCTGAATCACCCCCCGGTTCTGATTGGGCGTTTTGGTGGCGCTCTCCGAGTCGGTGGCGCGCGGCCTGATCTCGGCGTCGAGTTGCTCGTCACTGGTATGTCCGGTCATCTGAGCATTGCAGCACGCGCTGGCCCCGGCGCGGGTGTGGCCAGCCTAAAGGTCAGAGCTGGAGTTGGGCCGCCGCCGCCTTGAGTTTGTAGCGGGCCATCGCCAGGTTGGCCTGCTCTTTGCGCAGCACCACGTACAAAAACAGCGTGGTGCCGGGCAAAACATAGAGCAGATGGTACTGCTGCTCCAGCGTCATCATCATGTCCTCGATCTGGCCCTTGATGCCGAGCAGTTCCATCGAGCGCCGCTGAGCCCGCACGACCTCGGTGGTGCCCGCTCCGGCCAGTTCCAGATCAATGCCGGACCCGACCATATCGAGCGCCATGCCGCTGCTGTAATCGACCAGCGCGGCAGCCACCGCGCCGTCAATCGATAGGATATCGCCCACCAAGATGTCGCGGCTGTTGGGCTTACTCAGCAGCTTCTTCTCGATTTCCCTGCTCGGCACCGAGACCGAGTTCTGGATAATGTACAACTCCATCTCGTCGTCGTCGATTTCTTCGGCCACCGTCAGCGCGTCGTTTCCCCCAATCATGGGCGGCAGATCGAAGGCGTCCTCGCTGAAGAGAAACTGGTCTGCGAGGTCTTCGTGGGCCCCGGTTTCCAGCTCGCCGGACAGAGGAGCGCTCAGCGACGCCTCGTCCTTTCTCACCATCGCGTTCATGATCAGTGACGAGAGCGGCAGCAGGGGCGCGTTCTTGTGGTTGTGATAGGAGCGCTCGACGGCGATCGAGATATTGTCCCAGGTCAGGATCTCGACGGCAGCCTCCTTGTCGGGCAGCCTGAGCGGATGCACATAGGCGCTGGCGAATTTGCCCTGATACAGATGAATACGGCCCCAGCGGTCTGCCGACGAGACATGAATCGAGACGCTTTTGGCCTCCCACTCCATCATCTGCAAAAAGCTCGAGAGCATCAGTCCCTGCAACTTGCCGTTGACCAGACCGACCATTTCCTTCTCGATTTCCCGGCTGACTTCCGGCGAACCGCCCGGCGCGATCATCGGCAGGCTGCCGAAGCGCTCGGACACCGCCTGAAAAGCCGATTCCGGCTGGTCGGAGAGCAGCGAGAAGAAGGTGCGTGGCCAGTTGCGCTTGGCGTGCTCCAGCAGCGTGATCAGCTCGCCCTCGATGGCAGCAGGATCGAGCACAATCAGGTCCGGTGGAAAACTCTCGTAAGCGCTGATCACCGCCGCCACGCTGAAGGTGGTTTCGATGCGCCACTTGGCTGCCTCCCGGCTGTGCCGCCGCAAGTCCTGTTCGAGTTGCACGGCCTGCCGGGAGAGCAGCAGCAGGAATTTCTTGGTTTCAACGCGGGTCAACATTCAGACTGCACCTCCTTTCAGAGTGGCGCGGGCAGGCAGGACAAACTGGACAGCAGAGCGGGGTAAGAGGCAGTGGGAACGGCGTGAGGGCCAAGTGCGGCCAAAAAGCCGGGGGGAAACCAGACCATTTATATGACCGAGTATAAAGAACATCCCTTACACCCTGATCACATCCCAACGAAGCTTAAGGGAGTCCCGGAAAGAGCTGCGAGGCCCCTTCCTCCCGGTATCAGGACTGACCTGCCCCTGCTCCACACAGCTTCAGGCGGGGATTCAGATGGTGGCAGGCTCAGGCGACAGGATGACGCCTGAATCGCTCTCCACCTCGTCGTCGCCGAGTTCGGGGCCGGGCAGGGTCAGGCAAAATTCAGCGCCGCCGCTGGGATGGTTGCCGCCGGTAAGCGTTCCGCCGTGCGCCTCGGCGATCTGACGCGAGACACTCAAGCCCAGTCCGCTGCTGCCCGAGCCGCTGACGAACGGCTCGAAGATGCGCTCGCCAAGGTTGCCGGGCAGGCCGGGGCCGGAGTCGCGCACAGTGAAGCGCACCTGCTCGGGCGTCTCGCTGAGGTTGGTCTCCACCCAGCCGCTCGGCCCTGCCGCCCGCCGGGCGTTGGCAAGCAGGTTGCGCAGCGCCTGGGTCAGCCGGTCGGGGTCACACAGCACCATGCCGCTCCAGTCGCCGCCGAAGGTGGTGCCCGAGACCAGACGGTCCAGACGGCCCTGCAAGGTGAGCGCCGGAATGAAATGCCAGGCCAGCTTCATTTCGAGCTGGCCGCGCGCGAGCTGCATCAGGTCCTGGGTGGTGAAGGTCAGTTCGTCGGCCACCAGCGCGGCGCGGATAACGTCACTGTCGCCGGTGCGCTGGCTGGCCTGGGTCAGCGAGGCCCGCAGCACCGTGAGCGGCGCGCCGAGTTCGTGCACGATCTGCCCGAGAAGCTGCTTCTCGCGGGCCTGCTGGGTGTCGATGCGTGAGAGCAGGCGGTTGATGGCGGTCAGCAGGCGGTAGACCTCGTCTTGCTGACGGGGCAGCGGCAGCGCCGTGACCGGCTGGGCCGGGTCGATCCGGTCGGCCAGGGAAGCGGCCTGTTTGAGACCGCTCAGGGCGCTGCGGCCCAGCAGCCAACCGAACAGCAGCATCAAAGCTGGGGTCAGGATCAGCGCGGTCCACAGCAGCCGCCAGGCACTCTGGCGGGCCTGAAGCAGCGCGTCTTCCGGCAAACCTACCCAGATAAAGCTCTTGCCGTCGCCGTAGCCGCTCAGCTTGCGGGTGGCGGTCCGCACCGGCAGGTCCTGAATCGGCACCTCGCTGCGACCCGCGAAGGGAAACGGCGAATTCTCGTAGACTTTGACGCCCGCATTGGCGTACGTGACGATGCCGCTGCCGTCCACGATCATGGTGTAGCCGCCGCTGGGGGTAAACGGCTTGCCCAGGCCACGGCTGCCGCTGCCGAAGGCCCCGGCAAGGCTGTCGGCCCGCTCGTCAAGGCGGACCTGAAACTGGGTGTCGAGGTCGCTGAGCAGCTTGGCCGTGATCAGGGTGCTGACCAGCCCCACCACCACCAGGGCCAGCAGGGTATACAGCAGCGCCAGCCGGAAGCGCAGGGTCTGCATGAAACGCAGGCGGGCCGAGTCGGTCACGCGCAAAGTGTAAAGCCCCCAGATGAGACGGGCGTCACAATGCACCGGAAGCGATTGGCCCGACGCCTGCTTTACGCCTGAAGGACGTAGCCCACGTTGCGGATGGTGCGGACCCGGAGGGTACTGCCCACCGATTCGAGTTTCTTTCGAAGCTGGGAAATCCGCACCTCCACGCTGTTGGAGTTGGGCGTTTCCCAGCCGTAGAGGTGAGACTCGATGTCGGCCCGCGAGAAGACCCGTTCAGGGGTGCGCATCATCAGTTCCAGAATGCGCGACTCATGCTCGGTGAGGTTGACGTGCTGCTCGTCGGCCGTCAGCGTCAGACTGCTGGTGGACAGACTGGTGTTGCCCAGATTGACGCTGCCGCCCGAGGCGGTGCGCCTCAGCAGGGCAGTGATGCGGGCGTCGAGCTCCGGCATGGCAAACGGCTTGGTGAGGTAGTCGTCGGCCCCGGCATTGAGGCCCGCCACCCGCTCCTGCACGTGACTCCGTGCCGACAGAACCAGCACCGGCGTCGAGCTGTACTGCCGCAGGCTCTGCACCAGGTCCAGGCCGTTTCCGTCAGGCAAATTGAGGTCGAGCAAGATGAGCTGGGCGCTGTGGGTCCCCAGCCAGTTCTGGGCCTCGGCCAGAGTGGCAGCGTGAAACACCTGGTAATCGGCACTCAGGTAATCGCGCAGCAGCGGCCCCAGGTGGGGATCGTCCTCGACAATCAGAATCTGTGAGAGCATCGGCATTCCTCCTCGGGTTACTTCTTGTTGTCTTTTTCAGGCGCGATCTTCAGGCCGGGCAGGGTGACATTCTGCCCGGCCGCCTGCACCGACAGGCTCAGCTTGAAACTGCCCAGAAACTTGCTGAGCGTAACGTTGTCGGGGCTGTCGGGCATGTCGAGATTGAGCTGGCCGTTCTTGAGCACGCCGTCGTAGCGCGGAGCCAGACCGCTATAGGCCGACTTCTCACTGCTGTCACGGGCGAACAGCACCACCACCGGGCCGGTGTAGTCGGTCACGAGCTGCAAATTGAGTTTGCTGCCGCTGAGTTCGCCGTAGCCCAGCTTGGTCTGAAGATCACGGTCCCAGACAATGACTTGCAGCGCGCCAGCACTGGTCTGGAGCAGCAACATCACAAGGAGGGTGGGCAGAACAAAACGTTTCATCATCATTACTGTACCGGAAGTTCACCTGACGGCTGAGGGAAGTGAGGCGCGGGCCTGAACATCGCGCCGGAGGCCTTTACCGACTCTAGCGAACGAACCTGACGCCGCCATGACAGCGGGCGCAAGCCGGAAGGGCACAAGACAGAGCGCGAGCCGCTTCATCGACGGCCCGCGCTTCCCTGCACTGTGTTGATGGCGGGTTTTTACCGCAATGCCGAGCTGAGCCTGTCGCCTTCAGGCGTCTCCGACATTCGGTTTATCCCGCCACTTCCTCGCCGTCCCACAGGGCGCGCATCTGCGGGCTGCGGGCGAGCAATTCGCCCAACTTGCCCTGATCAACGACACGCCCTTCGTCCAGCACAATGATCCGGTCGGCGCGCAGCAGGGCGGCCCGGCGGTGCGACACCACCAGGCAGGTCGCCTCGGGCAGTTCGGTGGACAGGCCCAGCCACAACTGACGCTCGGTTTCGGCGTCCAGGGCGCTCGACACATCATCGAAGACCAGCAGATCAGCTTTCTGGGCCAGCATCCGGGCCACCGCTGCACGCTGCACCTGCCCGCCCGAGAGCTTGACGCCGCGCGCCCCGACCTGGGTGGCGAGGCCCTGCGTCAGTTCGTTGAGGTCCTGCTGCATCACGGCCAGCCTCAGTGCACGCGCCATCGCTCCGTCCCCACCGCTCTGGCCCATCAGCACGTTCTCTTCCAGGGTGTCACTGAAGAGTTGCGGCAACTGGGCGGTGTAGGCGCTGCGGGGCGGCACGAAGAACGAGGCCGGGTCGTCCACCTGCCCACCGTTCCAGATGACTTCACCTCCGCTCCTCGGGATCAGACCCAGTAGGGCGCGCAGCAGCGTGCTCTTGCCGCTGCCGATGCGCCCGGTGACGACCACAAACTCGCCGCGCCGCAGGGTGAACGAGGCCTCGATCAGCCCACGCCCGCTGTCATGCACGGCGCTGAGGCGGCGCACTTCCAGGATGCCGAACGGTGCCGCCCCGACCCGCTGGGGCAATTCGGGGGCCTGACCCTCCAGATACAGCCCGTGGTGGGCGACGATCTCCGGCAGGGGGGCGTCCTGCAACAGGCGCTGCATCCTCTCGAAGCTGACCCCGGTACGGCGGTGGCGGGCGATCATGTCGCCGAAGTAGCCCATGCTGCCGGTCAGGCGCGGCATCAGTGCGAAGAACAACACGAAATCACCGACGTTCATGCGCCCGCGCAGAATCAGGTTTGCACCCAGCAGCAGCACCGCACCCACCGCCAGATTGATCATGTTGGTGTTGACGCCCTTGATCAGCTCGGTCAGCAGCACGTCGCGGAGGGCCGCCGCCTTGCGGGTCTCGCCCAGCCGGGCCAGGTGAGCGACCATCTGCGGCTCATGGGCCGAGAGCTTGACGGCGCTGACGGCCCCGAACGTCTCGCCCAGGAAATCGGTGACGCGGGCGGTGGCCTGGCGCATCCGGCGGCGGTAGCTGCGAATCTGCGGGGACAAGCGCTGCACGAACACCACCACCAGCAAGAGCGGCGCGCAGACGACCAGGGTGATGGTGGGGTCGACCCGCCACATCAGCGTGATGGCGACGACGCTGTAAATCACAAAGCCCCCGGCGTCTACCCAGACCTCGGTGTAGGCCGCCACATCGTCCACGTCGTCGCGGAAGCGGCTGACCGCCTCGGCGGGGGTATCGGGCAGCCTGCGCGAGCCGCGCGCCAGCAACAGGTAGCCCAGCAGGTTACGCCTCAGGAGGGCGTCCAAGGTGAACCACAATCGGAACCAGGCCCGCACCGCGAAGTAGAAGACCCCAAAGCGGGCGAAGCGGGTCACGGCAAAGCCCGCTACCGCGATCCAAGCCGCCATGATTGCCGCCTGCCGGACACCGCCTGCCGCCCCTACCGCCCCTGCCGTCTGCACTTCGCCCAGGTGCGCGAAGATGCGCGAGACAAAATAACTGAATGCGGCGGGCAGCGCATGGAAGCTGCTCCAGGCCAGCACGTTGAAAAGAAAGAGCCGGGGCCGATAGGCAAACAGGCGGCGCATCAGCGGGAAGGTGGGCACCTCTGAGGGAACCTGCTTTGTTGAAGTCCGGGGCGCAGCGGTCATGCCAGCACCTCACGGATGTCGTCTTCCAGCGCGTCGATTTCGCCCTCACCCTCCGCGCCGAGCTGCCCGGCCCGCAGCAACCGGGCGTAGTGACTGCCTGCATCGGCGGCCAGGGCCTCGCGCGCACCGTACTCCAGCACCCGGCCCGCCCCCAGCACCAGAATGTCGTCGGCGCGGGCCACCGTGTCTAAGCGGTGGGCGATGACGACGGCGCTGCGGCCCGACAGCAGCCGGTTCATGGCAGCGGTGAGGCGGGCCTCGGTGGCAGGGTCCAGACGGCTGCTCGGCTCGTCGAGGATGATCAGCCCCGGATCACGCAGCATCACGCGGGCAAAGGCCAGCAGTTGCGCCTCGCCCGCCGACAGGCTCCCGGCGGGCAGGCTGGTGTTCAGCCCGTCCAACAAGCTCTCGGCCCAGTCCAGCAAGCCCACCTCGGCCAGCGCCGCGCCCACCCGCTCATCACTGATGTTCGGGTCGAAGAAGGTCAAATTGTCGCGCACCGACGCCTGAAAGAGCTGCACGTCCTGGGTCACGACGGCCACCCGGCCTCTGAGCGAGGTCAGATCAGCCTCCAGGGTGGACACGCCGCCCAGCCGCACCGTGCCGGAAGTCGGGTCGTAGAGGCGCGAAACCAGCCGGGTCAGGGTAGATTTGCCGCTGCCGGTGCGCCCCAGCAGACCCAGGGTACGGCCTGCCGCGAGCTGAAAACTCAGGTGACTCAGCACGCGGGCGCTGGGGTCGTCCTCTCCCTCATAGGCGAACGACACGTCGCCAAAGTCCAGGGAGAGTGCTCCCGCTGGAAGAGACTGCGCTCCGGAGGGCAACTGGGAGGTCAGACTCAGAATCTCACCGACCCGCAGCAGGCTGGCCCCGGCCTTCTGCACGTCCTGAAGCTGCTGGGTGAGCTGATCAATCGGTTCCTCGACCATGCTCATGTACTGATAGAGCAGCAGGGCAGTGCCCACCGTGATGGTTCCGGCGGCGTACAGGCCCACTGCCGCGCCGATAACACCCACGTAACCGAAGGTGAACATCAGCATGCTGAACTGCCAGACCGCCGTGCGCTCGACCCCCGCCGTCATCAGTCGCCGGAAGAAGCCGCCCTGCACCATCAGGAATTTTCGCAGGGTGTACGCGCCGCCGCCCAGCGCTCTCACGTCGTCGAGGCCCGACAATCTCTCCTCGATGAAACCGAACAGCTTGGCGCTGCCCTCACGCTCATGGCGGGTGGGTTCGATGCCCCGGCGGCGCACCCGGTTCATACCCAGCAAAGTGACGATGACGAAGACCAGCACGCCCAGGCCCAGCCAGGTATTCTCGCGAAAGAACATCACCACGCTGCCGGTGAGCAGGAGTGCTGCGCCGAAGACCCGCACCGCAAACTGCGAGAAGAAGTTGCTCAGCGCGGTCACGTCGCCGTCGATGCGCTCGATCATCTCGCCGGGGGTGCGCTCCTTGTGGTACTGCATATCGAGGCCGAGCAGATGGGCAGTCAGGTCGGTTCTGAGGCGGTTGGTGGCGCTCCAGCCGACCACTGCGCCCAGATACGTCGCGCCCGCCGAGAACACCTGCACGATCAGCGCGACGCCGATATACATCAGCGAGAGCCGGGTGAGGCTGCCCAGCGCGGCCAGACCCGCTCCCCCAGCGGTGAGCGCGGCGGTGGAGGTGTCCACGAAGCGGGCGATCAGCAGCGGCAAGGTCAGGGTCAGCAGGGTACTCCCGATCAGCAGTCCCACCAGCAGCAGCACGCGCGGCCACATCGGCAACAGGTAGGTGCCCAGCACCCTGAGGGCCGGGGCGGAGGAGGGCGGAGCAGCGGGCGCAGACATTCCCTCAGACTACGCCGGGGGCGTAAAGGACGCATCCGCCAGATGGCGGGGGTCACAACCGGGTGGAATCAGCGGATACCCTCGGCCACGCCGTCAATCATCAGTTGCTCGTTGAGGTTCTGCTTGTTCTTCCAGAGGATCACGCCCTGCACCGTCCCCTTCTCGACGACCTCGGCTTGCAGAAGCGCGCCAGCAGGCAGATACAGGCCCAGCACCCCGGCGGAGTTGCCGCTGATCTTGATGCCCGCCAGGCGCGTCTTGAGCGAGACCGAGCCGTATTTCAGGATCAGGTAACCCTGGGGATCGATCTTCTCGAATACGACGCTGAACTTGACATGTTTGCTGGCGTCTTCCTGCTGAATGGCCTGCCAGCTCTTGGCTCCGGCAGGTACGCTCTGGGCCTGGGCCGGGCAAAGCAGCGCCGCGAGCAGTCCAGCGCACAGCAGCCCCCGCAGATGCAGGCTGGCCTTGAGGTGGGGGATTGGGCTATCGGTCATGGACACTTCCTCTCCCGCGAAGAACGCCCGTTTCGGCAGGTGGCAGGTCGCCGCCTCAAACCCGGGATCAGCAGGATGCGCCTGCCGCGCTTGAGATGTTCCGGGCAGATCCAGCCAGCCTGGGCCTGTTCACCTCTTGCATTTCGGTCGACCGAGTCTAACCGCCCGACTCTTTCAGCCTTCTTTCAGCGACCCTTTTCACGGCTCTGCGGATTTCAGGTCAGACCGAACCAGCCCGCCATCACCGCGCCCGCCTCCACGATGTTGCCGGGCTGGCCCAGCGCCACGCCACTTCCGGCAAACGGCACCCGCGCCGTGGTGTGCGCCTTGATATTCAGGTTCTCGAAGTTGCCGTGATCGCTGCCGACGACCACCCGCCCACCTGCGCCGAGCATGCCCGACAGTAGCGCGTCCAGATGCCGCAGGTAACGCTTCCCCGCCGTCAACAGTTCCGGCGGCGCGGCGGGCCTGCCCTGATGGCCCAGCAGATCGCTCAGCCACAAGTCGATCACCAGCAGGTCGGCGTTTTCAGCGGTGCGGGCCAGGCTCTCCCCCGTTCGGCGCAAATCGTCCAGACTCTGGGCAGCGGCCCAGGGAAAGTCATGATGAAGTCCCAGCAGCGGCGACACACTCGGCAGGCCCGGCGGGTTGAGCGGCAACCCGGCAGCCAGAAAACTGAAGGGAAAGCAGCCGTAGCGGGGTCGCCGGGCTTGCGCAGCAAAGTAGCCGGGTGGATAGAAGTTGAGCAGTGCTGCGGCCCCGCCCGCACGGGTCAGGCGCACCGGCAGCGAAGCCTCGCGCAGCAGCGCTTGCAGGGTGGGACCAGGATGCGGGCCGAAGTGTTCGCCCGCCTGTTGGCCCGCGCCGCCTTTGCCCATCAACTGCACCGCGTCGAGACCGGTCAGCCAGCAGCTCTGGCCGGTGCCGGATTGCGGCAGGCCCGGTACGCCCAGCGCGGCGTCGAGCGCCAGCCCAGCGTCGATCAACGGGCGCAGGGCGGGTAAATCCTGTTCCCACACCGAATCCGGCGGCGCGTCTGCGGGGTGGCCCACGCCGTCGAGGGCCAGCCAGATGACAGCGCTCATGGCCGCAGTCTAGGGCTTACTTCTTTTTCCAGCTCCAGGCCCGCACGGCATCCACGGCAAACCAGACGGCCAGCACGCCCAGAATTGCGGCGGCGATCCAGTTGTGGCCCTGGGCAAAATAAACGGCAATCGCAGCGCAGACCAGCGCCAGCAGCACGCTGAAAAGCAGTACATACTTTACGGGAACGCGGCGTCCGAACATGCTTTGAAGGGTAATGCGGAGCCTCTGGCGGGTTTCTGACAAGGCCCCAGCGGTAAGACCCAACTCCAGCAGCGGGCTTCAGCGCCGACGCTTCAGCAGGGGCCGCCTGTAGAACGACGCTGCGACGTCCGGCGAATCTGCCGGCTGAAAGACAGCCTGCTCAAGCAACTAGTAGGCCGATGGCGTGCGGCTCTCTCCTGCCCAGACACCTGCCCGACCAGTTTCAGCAGCTTCCCAGCTCCCTGCGGCTTGCCCTCAACGAGCGCCAGGCGGCCCTGCACCGACAGAAACGTGCCGTATTCCTGCTGGTGAATACGCCGCAACCCTTTCGGAAAGGCCAGATGCTGCTGGGCCTGCTCTTCCAGGGCCGGGTCGCCGCTGTACTTCTCGGGCACCGCCAGGTTAAAGGCCACACTCTTGAATTCTGGATACTCCTACACCAGCGGCTCGATCAGCTTGGTGGCCTGCGCCATCTGGCCCATTCGCATCCCGGTCAGGGCACGCCCGAAGACTTTCATCTTGGCGCGGCCCAGAGGCGCAGGTTCCACGTCGTCGTGGATTTCGAGCTGCAGGAGCATCCCAACCCTGGCTGATCTCCCAGACCGGCCAGCACCTCATCCGGCAACAACCCGCACTCCTGCAGCAGCGCGCCCAGTTCAAGGTTACGCCGGGAGAGGTCCACCGCACTGTTGTACTGCCGTTGGAAAGGATGCTTGAACATGCGGACTAAAACCTATCGCCTCAGGCCCACCAGGTCGGCCCAGTGGGTCGTCTGGCCCCAGCGCCGCCAACGGCAAGCCTTGTGACGGTCACCCAGTCCCGGCCCCGCCAGCATAGGCTGTAATCATGACTGGACTCAGGCGAGCAGACTACGACGTGCTGGTAATGGGCGCAGGCCACAACGCCCTGGTGACGGCGGCCTACGCGGCGCAGGCGGGCCTCAAGGTGGGCGTCTTCGAGCGGCGGCACATCGTCGGCGGGGCGGTCAGCACTGAAGAGTTGGTGCCCGGCTACCGCTTCGACTACGGCGGCAGCGCCCACATCCTGATCCGGATGACCAAGGTGGTGCAAGAACTCGAACTGAACCGCTACGGCCTGCACTACCTGGAAGTCGATCCGATGTTCCAGGCGTCGGACGGTGAGACGCCCTGGTTCATGTACCGCGACGCCGAGCGCACCATCTTTGAGCTCAACGAGAAGTTTCCCGGCCAGGGTGACGCCTACCGCAAATTTCTGAGCGACTGGACGCCGTTTGCCGACGCGGTGGCCGATCTGTTCAACTCCGCGCCGGGGCCGCTGGAACTCGGCAAGATGCTGGTCAACAGCGGCAAGGGCCGCGACATGAGCAAGCAGCTCGCCACCATCCTGCGTCCCTACGGCGACGTGGCCCGCGAGACCTTCAGCGAGGAGCGGGTGCGTGCGCCGCTCACCTGGATGGCCGCCCAGAGTGGCCCACCACCATCTGATCCGCTCAGCGCTCCCTTTTTGCTGTGGCACCCGCTCTACCACCGGGGCGGCGTGGCGAGGCCCAAGGGCGGCAGCGGCGGCCTGACCAAAGCGCTCAAGCTGGCGATTGAGGAAAACGGCGGCGACGTGTTCGTCCATGCACCGGTCAAGCAAATTCTGGTGGAGAACGGCAAGGCCACGGGCATCGAGCTGGAAGACGGCAGCCGCTTCACGGGCCGCTCGGTGGTGGCGGGCAGCCACATTCTGACCACCGCCGCCGCCCTGCCGGACGAGTATGTGCCGGAGGCGGCCAAGCGGGTGCGTGTCGGCAACGGCTTCGGGATGATCCTACGGCTGGCCCTGAGCGGCAAAGTTAAATACCGCAACCACACCGAGCCGGACTCGCGGGTGGCGCTGGGCCTGCTGATCAAGAACGAGCGCCAGTTGATGAAGGCTTACGGCGAGTATCTGGCCGGAGAACCGACCACTGACCCGCCGATTATCGCCATGAGTTTCAGCGCGGTGGACGATGCCCTGGCCCCGCCCGGCTGCGACGTGCTGTGGCTGTGGGCGCAGTATTACCCGTATGAATTGGCGTCGGGCAACTGGGAAAGCCGGGTGGCAGAAGCCAGAGACAACATCCTGACGGCCTTCGAGCACTACGCCCCCGGCACCCGCGACATGATTGTGGGCGAACTGGTCCAGACGCCGCAATGGCTGGAAAGCAACCTGGGCCTGCACCGGGGCAACGTGATGCACCTGGAAATGAGCTTTGATCAGATGTTCTCGTTCCGGCCCTGGATGCAGGCCAGCCAGTACAAGTGGCCGGGCGTCAAGGGCCTCTACCTGACCGGCGCGAGTACCCACCCCGGCGGCGGCATCATGGGCGCGTCGGGCAGAAACGCCGCTCGGGTGCTGATCCACGACATGACGCGGCGCAAGGTCTGGGGGCTGGGCCTGCCATGACCTACCTTCAGTACCACCTCGTCTTCATCCTGCCGCTGCTGCTGGTGCTGATCGCCCTGACCTGGTGGCAAACGCGCCGGGGGCAAGCGGTGGCAGGCGAGTTCCGACCCGAAAACAGATGGGCCTGGACGACTTTCCTGCTGTTTCCACTGATTCCGCTGATCTATACGACGCCCTGGGACAATTATCTGGTCTACAAGGAAGTCTGGAATTACCCGCCGGAACGGGTCCTGGGCCGTCTGCTGTACGTGCCTTACGAGGAATACGCTTTCTTTTTGCTGCAAACGCTGATCACCGGGCTGCTGCTCTACGCGCTGCTGCGGCGCACCGGCCCCCCGCGTGTCTCGCCGCGTCCCTGGCTGACCCGCTGGGCCGCAGCCGGGCTGTGGCTGGGTGTGGCCTTTGCAGGCGTCGTGATGCTGCGCTTTGAGAGCACCTTCTATCTGGGTCTGATTCTGGCCTGGGCCGCCCCGGTGCTGGCCGGGCTGTCGGCCTTCGGCGGCGATCTGGTGATGGGCAGGCCGCGCCTGTTCTGGCTGGCGACCATCCCGCCCACACTGTACCTGTGGGCCACCGACCTCTACGCCATCCACGCGGGCATCTGGGGCATCTCGCCGCGCTACACCCTGGGCTGGAATCTGGGCGGGGTGCTGCCGATTGAGGAAATGACCTTCTTCCTCATCACCAATCTGCTGATCGTGACCGGCCTGCTGGCCTTTCTGCATCCTGTGGCGCTGGAGCGGGTGAATGTCCTGCGGCGGTTCTTTCAGCCCTGGCAGGGCTTCTTGCTGCTCTACGCGCTGCTCAAAATTCCGGTGCCGCTGTGGCCGGGCGGCTTTCCGCTGCTCGGCACACTCAGCACCGCCGCTCTCTTTCTGGCGGGCCTGAGCTGGGCCTGGCAACGGGTCGGCGCGAAATCGCTGCTGCTGGCGGCGCTGGCCTTCGGCGTGGGGCTGGGCGTGGAAGTGCTGGGCACCCGCACGGGGTTTCCGTTTGGCCGCTACAGCTACGCTGGCGCACCCGGCCTGACCCTGCTGACCGTGCCGCTGCTGGTGCCACTCGGCTGGTTTGCCATGACCCTCTCGGCGGCGCTGCTCACCCGTGGCCGCGCCTGGCTGGCGGGGCTGCTGCTGGTGGCCTGGGACATCGGGCTGGAGCCGCTGATGACGGCCCAGGGCTTCTGGACCTGGAGCGACGCCCGAGCGCTATGGGCCGGAGCACCGATTCAGAACTTCGTGGGCTGGTGGGCGGTGGGCGTGGGGCTGGTGTGGGCCTTCGGACGGATCGCGCCGGAACTCTACCAGAACATTAAGCAAGATCAAGCGCCTCTCCCCGCTGATTTTCGCCTCGCCTACCTGATTGAGGCCGCTTTCCTGCCGTTCGGCCTGCTGTTGCTCGGCCTGCCGCTGGCCGCCCTCTTCACCGCCCTGGCGATGGGCACGGCGGTCTGGGCAGCACTCAGAAGCGGCCTGGTGATGCGGCCTCCGGTGGGGCGACGTGACCGGCAAGTTTAATTTCGACAAGTCCGACTTTTTTGAGTGGACACTCAGAACCACCATTCGCCGCCAGATCAGAAACGGCCTGCGCGGCGTGTGGGTGCGTGGCGGGCTGCCCGCAGGCGCGGCGGTGCTGGCCCCCTCGCATCAGTCGTGGTGGGACGGGTACGCCCTGCGCGAGGTGGCCTGGCAACTAGGACAGCCCTTCGGCGTGCTGATGAGCGAGCGGCAACTCACCACCTTTCCTTTTTTGCGGCTGATCGGGGCCATCGGCGCTCATGAACTGCGCCCCGCGCTGAGGTTGCTCCAGGCCGGAAGCTGGGTGGTTGTCTTTCCGGAGGGCCGCATAGAAACGCCCGGCAAGGTGCGGCGGGTGCAAGCGGGCGCGGCGTGGCTTGCCGGAGCGTCCGGTGCGGCGCTGATTCCGGTGGCCCTGCGGGTGGTGCTACGCGGCCAGCCCAGGCCCGAAGCCTATATGAGGTTTGGGCAGGCAGTCTCGGGGCCAGACTTGCCGGAAGCACTCCAAGCTGAGCTTGAGTTGCTGGACGCCGAACTGTTGGGCAGCGACCCTGAACAGCCGCTGGCAGGCTATCTGCGCTTCGTGGGCGGACCGAGTGGGCGCGACGGGCAGCCGGATCTGGCGGCACGCTGGTTGGCGCAGCTGACCCGTGAGATTTAACACCGGGCGGCGATTTCAAGCAATTAACCTTCATTTTACGCGTCAATTGGGCCGTTTAAGCGGCCCGCCTTTTCTTATTTTCCTGGGCTGGCGTCCTCAGTAAAATGACGCAAGCAGCGGTAAACTCTGCCCAGCTGTTGGCCCGGCTCCACTTTGCACCGTACCTTCGCCAAATCTTCGCAAAAAGGTGATTGTGTAAAGCATGCCGAGTTCTGACGCGTCTGTACCGGGAGATTCGCCCCGCAGCGAGCCACCAATTTCACCGCCCCCTCGCCGCCGCCTGCCCGCCTGGGCCATCACCATTCCACTGCTGTGCCTGGCAGCCTACGGCGGCTACCGCCTGGGCCAGCCTGCCGCCAGTACCCAGACCGGCGGGTTCGGTCAGGGGCAATTCAGTCAGGCAGGTGCGGGGGGTCAGCGCCAGGGACAGGGCGGTCAGGCCGCTGGCGCTCAGGGCCAACCCCAGACCAACCCATCACAAGCTGGGCCGTCTTCTTCAGGACAAAGCGCAGGCGGCGCGGCCAACGCCGCAGACGGTCAAGGCAGCGGGCGGCGCAGGGCGGGCGCAGGGGCAGGCAGCACAGGCGGCCAGGCCCAGCCCGGACAAACTCAAACCGGACAGGCAGGTCAGTTTGGTCCAGGCACGGCGCAGGGCCAGACTGGAGCCGGGCGAGGCCAGTTTGGGCAAGGCGGCTTTGGCTCGGGACGCGCTGGCCGCAGCGGGGGCGGCGTCACCATTCCGGTCACGGCAACGGCGGTCAAAGCCGGAACGCTGACCACCAGCCGCAGCACCACCGGCACCGTCGCCCCCGCCCAGACCACCAGCGTGTCCACGCGCAGCAGCGGCACCGTCACGACCCTCAG
This sequence comes from Deinococcus rubellus, assembly GCF_025244745.1. NCBI lineage: Bacteria > Thermotogati > Deinococcota > Deinococci > Deinococcales > Deinococcaceae > Deinococcus > Deinococcus rubellus. Next base: position 844,145 of record NZ_CP104213.1, on the reverse strand, counting down.
CGCCCAGGTCGGGCAGAGTGTCAAGGCCGGGCAGACCGTGGTGCTGCTGAGCAACTCCGATCTGAACGCCAGTGTGCAGAGCGCCCAGAACGCCCTACAAAGCGCACAGGCCCAGCTCGCCAACCAGTCCACCACCCTCACGTCCAACCGCACCCAGCTCGAGCAGGCCGTCAAATCGGCCCAGCTCGCCCTGCAAAACGCCCAGCAGACCTATACCGCTTCCAAAGCCATTTACGACGTGGGGGCACTCGCCAAAAGCGCGTTGGACACCCAGGCCCTGGCCGTGCAGCAGGCCCAGGGCAATCTGGTCACCGCGCAGGCCAACCTCAGCGCCAACACCACCGCCAGCAGCAGCGGCCTCAGAAACTTGCAGATCAGCGTGGACACGGCCAGACTCAATCTCCAGCAGGCCCAGACCGCAGCGGCCAATGTCAAGGTGGTTGCCCCCTTCGACGGCCAGGTCACGGCGCTCTCAGTCACGGACGGCGAGTACCTCAACGCGGGCAGCCCGGCCTTCAGCCTGGTCAGTTCGGCCCGCACCCTGACGTTCAACGCGCCGCCCAGCGAGGCCGCCGCCCTGACGGTGGGCCGCCCGCTCAGCTTCAGCGTCGCCCAGACCAGCTATCCCATCAAGATTTCGCAAAATCCCGGTGCGCCCACCGGCGGCAGTGTGCAGCTTACCGCCCGCTTCATTGGCGAGAAGCTGCCGCCGCTCGGCTCGGTGGGGACAGTGCAGTATCAGTCCACGGTGGGCACGGGCACGCTGGTGCCCACCACCGCGCTGCAAATTGACAATGCCAATACTTCGGTGTATGTCGTGGCTGGCGGCAAAGCCAAGATGCAGGACGTGACGGTGATCGGCCAGACCGGCGACACGGCGGTGGTCAGCGGGCTGAAGGCCGGAGCACAGGTGATTGGTCAGCCGCCCGCCGGACTCATTGACGGTGCGAGCGTGAGCACCGGCTCGGGCGGCGCTGGCAGGGGCCAGGGCGGCGGCTTCGGCGGCCCTCCGGGTGCGCGATGAGCGGGGGGGACGAGATGAAGAAGCCGCCAAGCAGTCCTGACCCCGTCAACGCTGCTCCCAGCAGCACCCGCCAGCGCCAGAGAGAATTTTTCGGACGCATCAATCCCATCGTCAATTTCTCGGTGTCACGTTACGTCTTTTCCATCGGCATCTTCGTGGGCATTGTGGTGTTCGGCTTCGTGTCACTCAGATCGCTGGGCGTCGATCTGCTGCCCACCATCAATATTCCAGTGGTCAACGTCAGCACCAACTATGCTGGGGCCAGCCCCGTCGCCGTGGACAAGCAGGTCACCCAGGTCATCGAAAGCGCGGTGGCGCAGGTCATCGGGGCCACCAGCGTGTCGAGCACCAGCAGCACCGGCAGCAGCCGCGTCACCATTCAGTTTGCCGATGGCACCGATCAGAACGCCTCGGCCAACCAGGTGGCCTCACTGGTAGCGGGGGCCACGCGGCGGCTGCCCAGCGGCGTCGATCCGCCCAGTGTGCGAACCTTTAACCCCAACGCCGGAGCCATTCTGGAGTTCGGGGTTTCCGGCGGCAAAGACAGCCTGGACAACGTCTACGACTACACCAACAACGTGCTGCTGCCTGCTTTGCAACTGGTGGACGGGGTCGCCAACGTCACTTTGTCGGGCGGTTCGACCCGCCAGATTCAGGTGCTGCTCAACCCCGATAAGCTGGCCAGCTACGGCCTGACCCCCTCGCAGGTCAGCAGCGCCATCACGTCCAGCAGCGTCAATTCGTCGATTGGCACCATCACCCAGAACAATACCTCGCTGACCTACACCACCAACAGTCTGCTGACCAGCGTGGCCGACGTGGCAGGCGTCAAGGTGGACGCCGCACGCGGTATTCAGGTTTCAGACGTGGCCGATGTCAGAAACAGTGCCACCACCGACAGCTATACCCGCGTCAACGGCCTGCCGGTGGTGCTGGTCTCCATTCAGCAGACTGCCGGAAGCAACGCCGTGAGCGTGGTGGACAACGCCAAGGCGCTGCTGACCGGCACCAAACTGCCCACTGGGTACAAGATCACCTTCAGCAACGACACCACCACCCCGATCCGCACGGCCATCGCCTCCACGCAGCACGAGCTTTACCTCACCGCACTGGTGGTCGCCATCGTCACCATGCTGTTTCTGGGGCGGCTCAACACGGCCTTCACGGTCATCGCGGCCATTCCGATCTCGCTGGCCGCTGCGCCGATCCTGTATAAGCTGATGGGCTTTACCTTCAATCAGGTGTCGCTGCTGGCACTGATCGTGGCCATCGGCATCGTGGTCGACGATTCCATCGTGGTGGCCGAGAACGTGGAGCGCTACCGGGCGCTGGGCTACGACCGTGTTCAGGCCGTCCTCAAGGGCGCGTCGGAAGTCTTCAGCGCCGTGACAGCGGCCTCGCTCTCGCTGCTGGCGGTGCTGATTCCGGTCAGCTTTCTGGGCGGCATCATCGGCTCGTACCTCCAGCAGTTCGCGCTGGGGCTGGCAGCAGCGGTCTTCTTGTCGTGGCTCGAAGCCCTGCTGTTCCTGACGGTCCGGATGGCCTACACCCCTGACGCCGAGCCGCTGAATTGGCGCGACGCCGGGCGCAGCTTCCTGAAATTGCCGGGGGCCTTCACCTGGGGTCTGCGCTCGGTGCGGACCTACTGGTTCTGGGGACTGGTCATCGTGGCGCTGGCGGCCATCTGGACCACGACCCACAAGCCGCTCTACCTGGCAGGCGTGATTTTGCTGCCCATCGTGCTGGGCCTGGCAGCCTACCTGTGGGGCGTGGTGCTGGCCGTGCTGGAAGCCCTGACCACCACCCTCAGCGGCTGGACGAATGGCCTGCTGGGTGTGATCCGCAACGCCTACGTCCGGACGCTCGACGAGGCGCTGCACTTCAGCCCACTGGTGCTGCTGTTCTCGCTGGCCTTTCTGGCCGCCACCCTCGTCGTCGCCGTGCCGAAGCTCAACTTCACCTTCACGCCCGCCACCGATTCCGGCACCCTCAACGCCAACCTGCGGCTCCCGAGTGACCTCTCGCTGGCCACGGCCAACCAACTGCTGGGCCGTATGGAAACCTATTTCCTGAGTCAGAAGGACGTTCAGACGGTGCAGTCCTCGGCGTCGAGCAACGGGGCCAGCGTCAACATCACCCTGAAGCCCATCGAGCAGCGTCCCAGCGTCAACGTGCTGACCGCCGAGTACCAGCGTGGGCTGCAAAGCTTATATACCGACCAGCCGGATGTCCGCGCCCGTATCTTCAGCCGGGGCGGCTTCCGGGGCCAGGGCAGCCAGCAGACCCTGACGCTGGTGTCGTCCAACCTCGACACCCTGACCAACCGCGCCGCGCTGGCGGTCAGCACACTGGAGGCCGACCCCAACGTGCTGAGCGTGAGCAGCAGCGCCGACAACACCTCACTGGAAAACCGCTTCGTGCCGAACCAGAACCTGCTGACCGGCACCGGCCTCACCGCCAGCTCGGTGGCCAGCACCCTCAGCGACTACGCCTCAGGCGACAACGCGGGCAGCATCGAGGTGAGCGGCATCACCTATCCGATCAAGGTGGAGATCAACCCGGCCCGCCTGACCGACGAGCAGAGCCTGCTCTCGCTGCCGGTCTACTCGTCTGCGCTCAAGAGCAACCTCTCGGTGGGACAGCTCGGCAGCGTGGTGCAGGGCGTAGCGCCCAACCAGATCCAGCGTGACAACCGGATCTACAGCCTGGCGCTGAGTTACCAGCCCGCGCCGGACAGCGCCCTGAGCACCAACCAGCTCACCGCCAAGCTGCAAGATGATCTGACCAAAGCGGGCATCCTGGACAACCTGGTGTCGGTGGGCGCGGCGGACCGCAACGGCGGCGCGGCGCTGGGCAACCAGCTCGGCAGCCTGGGCCTGCAGGCGTTCGGCTTATCGCTGCTGCTGGTCTACCTGGTGATGGGATCGCAGTTCAATTCATTCCGCTACCCGTTCTATCTGCTACTGCCGGTGCCGTTCGCGGTGGCCGGGGCGCTGTGGCTGATCTTCCTGAGCGGCAGCAGCCTCGACATCTTCGGGGTGCTGGGCTTCCTGCTCCTGATCGGCCTGTCGGCCAAGAACGCCATCATCTACCTAGAATTCGTGGTGGAACAGATGCAGGAACTCCCCTTACGCGACGCCTTGATCGAAGCCAGCCGCCTGCGTTTCCGACCCATCGTGATGACGACCATCACGGTGATGGTCGTCAGCTTGCCGCTCTTACTCAATAACGGCAGCGGCTCGGAGTACGGCAAGAGCATTTCGCTGGTGGTGCTGGGCGGGGTCAGCGTCTCGGCCATCATGACCTTCTTCGTGGTGCCCGCCGCCTTCTACCTGTTTGAGCGCAAACGGGCCGAGAAGGACTGGGCACGCCGGGCGCAGCTCAGCCGCGAAACCCGGCCCGCCGAAGCCCGCCCGCCGCGCACCGATGGCGGCTACGCACCGGGAAGCTGAGCGCCGCAGGCAACGAAAAGAGGAGCCGTCCACTGGGACGGCTCCTCTTTTCGTTGCGCTTCAGTTGGCCTGTATGGAGGTGGGCGACACCACTTTGTAGGCGTCGCCTCCGGAGTGGCCGGAGAGTTCGAGAATCAACGCTGGGGCGGGGTGGGCAGCGTCCCAGTGAACGACTGGCGCGGTGGCGATGGTGCGGTAGGGATCAAGCACGGCCTGAAAATCTCTGACATTCCCGTAGAGCTTGAACGGCTGCTTGGGGTCACTCACCTGAAACGCCACGCTCCCTGCTTGAGCCTGGTTGACGCTGCTGCTCAGGATGACATAGCCGTCCTGCGGGCCACTGCTCGATCCTTGCGAAGTCCAGTAGCTCAGCGTCGGCAGCACCAGCGCATACACGCCACCTTTCTTGAATGGTCCCGTGAACCCAAGTTCCTTTCCGGTCGACGCGTTCAAAGCAAAGCCCCGGGCGATGCCGTCGCCGCCGAAAGCAGCGTCGCCGTTGAGTGTGCTGGCATACAGACTGCTCACGACCCGCTGATCATTCGTCTCAAGTTGGATACTGGCTTTGCCCGCTCTCAGGGTGGGATTTTTCCAACCCACGATCCGTAAATCTGCGCCGGAGCTGAGCAGACCACCAATGAGCGTGTCGGTGTTGAGATAGCTTCTATTCTCCCGCACCAATGTCGTTCCCGGCCAATTCATGGTGTTGAGCGGGTACTGGGGACGCGGCGCACCTGGCACCGTCAGAAAAGCGTCGTCTGGTTTGCCGCTGAGTTCCCCGCCCACCTTCTCGATGGCCGCCTTCAGCTGTTCAAAATTCAGGTAACTGGCAGGACCGATATTTGGAAAACTCCCGTAGATACTCTGTACCTGCGCCAGCCCCTGCGGCAAGGCGGTGAGCAGCGTCGTCGCCAGCAGCAAGCTCAGCGCCCCCGCCTTGCCCAGCGCTGGAATGGTGTGCACGCTCAGCATCCCGCCGCTGACCCGCTCGGGCGTGCCGAGTTCGTGCAGCGTCCGGCGCTCGGCTTCCTCCACACTCAGGCCGCCCAGCCGGAACTCGGCCACCCGCTCATTCAGATGGCCTGCAAGCTCAGTTCGCAAATCGCGCTTCTGACGGCCCCACAAGCCCCGCGTGGCCGCTCTCAAATACCGCTCGCTCGCGTTCATTTCGCTCCTCCCAGTTGCCAGAGCTTGCCGAGTTGCTGCGTGAAAATCTCAAACTCCCGCCGCCGCGCTTCCAACTCCCTGCCGCCGCTCTCGGTCAGGGCATAGACCTTCACCGGGCTGCCGCTGCGCAGAGCACTCCGAAACTCGCCGCGCACGAAGCCCGCCTTTTCCAGGCGGTGCAGGGCCGGATAAAGGCTGCCCACCTTCAGGTCGAAGTAACCTTGCGTGCGCTCCTGCGCCTGCTTGCTGATTTCCAGGCCGTATTTCGGCTCCCCCTGGATGATGCTGAGCAAGATCAGATCAAGGTGGCCGCGCAGCAGATTGGGTTCGGGTGAATCGGGTGCAGATCTGGGCATGGGTCGGCCTCCTGATATCGTGTTACGCTATCGTGTTCCTATACAATCGTCTACAGCAATCGAAATGTCAAGGCAAGGCGTTGCTTATAGTGAAGTCATGCCGCTCAAAACTCAGGTTCACGCGCTCCTCATGCTCTCGCTCAGCTTTGCCATTGCTGGGTCCGCCGCCGCCATGCCCGCCACCCTGACGCTCAGTGCCGCCCCCGCCACGCCGCTACCACCCACCGTGATCGGCGGCTTCAATTACGGCAACTGGATGCCTGTGGTCGAGGCCGAGAAAGACCTGCGGAGTGTGGCCCCGACCCTGCTGCGCTTTCCCGGCGGCAACGTGGGCGACGAGAACGACCTGAACGCCGCCAGTCTGGTGCCGCTCAAATCCAACCTGGAAATCCTGACCACCGGCAAGGAACCCCCCGCCCTGATGGTGCAGACCCGCGTGTTCGGTGGCAAGCCGGGGGCCAAGAATGCACCCGAGGACGCTGCTCAGGCCGCCAAAGACACGCAGGCCGCAAGCCTCAAGGTGGCCTACTGGGAAATCGGCAACGAGCCGGACCTGTACTCGGTCAACCGGGGCGACGCCACCTGGACGGCCCAGCGCTACTGCGATACCTTCCGGGCACAGCGGCAGGCCATTTTGAACGTTGACCCGGCGGCCAGATTCGCCGGGCCAGCCGTCTCCAACACGGGCGACGGGGCCGTCCGCTTTCTGAGCGAGTTCGTGAAGGGCTGCGGCGACATCGTGGATTTGCTGACCTGGCACGAGTACCCCACCGACGGCCAGTCCAGTGACGCCGACGCCCTGGCCAGTGTCTCGGTCATTGACCGCGACGTGAAGCGTTTCCGGGCGCTGATGGACAGCCCCGAAAGCAACCCGAAAGGCTACACCCGCCGCACGCCGCTGGGCGTCACCGAGTACAGCCTGTCGTATTTCAGCAACCGCCCGCGCCACCTCAGCGATCAGGTGGGCGCGCTGTGGGCTGCCGAGGCCACTGTGAGACTGGCCGAGAATGGCGCGAGCGTGGCCGCCTACTTCGCCCTGCAAGCCACCGGTGGGCACGGCCTGGTCGATCTGGCGGGCATCCCGAGGCCCACCCTCTACGCCTTCCAGCAACTCCATGCCTTCACCGGAAGCTGGCTGCCCATGACCAGCGACGACCCGGCCCTGTGGACGCACGCGGCGCAGGACGGTGCACTCTTGAGCGTGCTGGTGACCAACACCGCCACCGAGCCGCACCCACTCACCACCGCGCTGCCGGGCTACCAGCTCGTCGGCGGCAAGACCTTTACCCAGAAGACGGTGGACGACGAGGACCCCATGATCCGCCTGCCGCTGGCCGCCACGCTGGAGTTGCCCGCGCGCTCGCTGACCCGGCTGGTCTATAAAAAGCAGTAAAGCCTTGGGCCTTTCGTCAGGCCGCCTTCAGTTTTCAGGTTCAGGCTGAGGGCATGAAATTTCTCTGGCTCTCCCTGCTGGCCGCTGCCCCACTCGCCTCCGCGCAGGGCTACGAGATGAAGTCGTACCTGAATTTGAACGGCCCTCAGCCCGCCGCCTTCTGGTGCGACGCGCCAGGGCGGGTGCTGGCGGTGACGCAGCCAGTCGTCCAGCCAGCCCAGATGACCAATCAACCCCAGCCGGTCAGGCTGGTGCAGTGGACCGGGCCCAGCCACACCTGGCAGAACTATCAGCTCGGCCCAGCCGACCCCGGCGCGGGGCAGATCTACACGGCGCTCACCCCGGCGGGCCAGCAGGTCAGCGACTCACCCCAGTATTTCATTCACTCCAGCAACATCGAGAACGTCAATGATCCGGGTTACCGGATGACGCATATCAATGGGTTCAAGGTGCCCGCCGGGACATTTGGTTGCCGTTACAAGCCGAACGCGGCCTTCATCGGGGCCACTGCCCGGCACAGCATCACCGTCTGGGAAACTGGGAGCAAAGTGACCTACAGCAGCAGCAACCGGGACGGCACGGCAGGCACGTATCTGACTGGCGGCAGCCACATCGGCAGCGAGTACCGCTGGAACAGAAACGGCTACACCTATGCCCTGAAGCTGGACGACCCCGGCGCGACTTTGAGCGTGCTGCGCGGCGACAAGTTGCTGAGCAAGGAGACATTTCAGGCGTACAGCGTGAGCGTCAGGAAGTAGCACTCACATGCCCATGAGAACGGCACTCCTTTCTATGGGGCCTGCCCACTCCCACCTGCTCTAGCGTGGACTCCATTCGGTCATAAAAGCCCTCAACCTTTTACGGCAAATGCTCTGCTCCGTACCAAACAAGCCGCCAGCCCCTTTCCGGCGGCTGGCGGCTTCGACTCTTCAGAACCTACAAATCCAGCAGCATCCGCGCCGGGTCTTCCAGCAGATTCTTGATCAGCACCAGAAACTGCACGGCTTCCTTGCCGTCGATGATGCGGTGGTCATAACTCAGCGCCAGGTACATCATCGGGGCGATCACGACCTGACCGTTCTGGGCAATCGGACGCTCGATGATGTTGTGCATGCCCAGAATGGCGCTCTGCGGCTGGTTGATGATTGGCGTGCTCATCATGCTGCCGAAGGTGCCGCCGTTGGTGATGCTGAAGGTGCCACCCGACATGTCGTCCATGGTCAGCTTGCCCGCCTTGGCTTTCTGGGCAAATCCAGCGATGGCCTTTTCCACGTCGGCCAGATTCATGGCGTCGGTGTCGCGCAGAATCGGCACGACCAGTCCGCGCTCGGAAGCCACCGCGATGCCGATGTCGTAGAAGCCGTGGTAGATGATGTCCTTGCCGTCAATCGAGGCGTTGACCAGCGGGAAGGACTTGAGCGCCTCGGTGGCCGCCCGCACGAACAGACTCATGAAACCGAGCTTGACGCCGTGCTTGGCCACGAACTGGTCCTGGTACTTCTTGCGCAGGTCCATGCTCGGCTGCATGTTGACCTCGTTGAAGGTGGTCAGGATGGCGGCGGTGTTCTGCACTTCCTTGAGGCGCTCGGCGATGCGCTGCCGGATACGGGTCATCGGCACGCGCTGCTCGGCACGGGGGCCGGAGGGAACATTTTGCGGGGCGGGCGCTTTGGCTTCACTGGCACGCGCCGAGGCGGGTTCGGCTGCCGCCTGCGGTCCCTGATCCGTTCCTCCACCCTGGGCCGCTACGACCTGGGCCGCCAGCACCGCGTCCTGCTTGGTGATATTGCCCTTGGGACCGGTGCCCTGGATCTGCGAGGCGTCGAGATTGTTCTCGGACACGATCTTGCGGGCAGCAGGCGGCAGGGTGCCGGTGCCGCCGAGCGTACCCGCCGCCTGACCAGCGGGTTGGCTGTCGGGCTGGGTGGCTGTGCCGCCCGCGCTCTGCTCACCGGCAATCGGGCCGGACTCGCGGTCAGCGGCGGGGGCCGGAGCCGAACCCGCCTCGCCCAGCACGCCCAGCACTTCCTCGCTCAGCACCGTGTCGCCCTCCTGCTTGGCAATGCTTTGCAGCACGCCGTCTTGCAGGGCGGTGACTTCCAGCACCACCTTGTCGGTCTCAATTTCGGCCAGGATGTCGCCGCGTGTCACGGCGTCGCCGGGCTTTTTGCTCCAGGAAAGCAGGGTGCCCTCGCTGACCGATTCGGAGAAGACGGGAACTTTGATTTCGGGCATAAAAACTCCTTGGATGAAGGGGAGGTGCAAAGGCCAGCTTGCGTTGTAAATTGCAAAGCTCTGCAAAGACCATACCGCGCCCAGGCCACATGGCGGCGCGACGGCCCACCACCTCGTCAGGCGGGGGCCGCAGCGCCCAGCGCCTTACGACTGCGGGGTGGCTTCTTTCTTGACCGGGGTCTGCTCGGGTTCGATGTCGCTGCCCAGCGCTGCCTGAATGAGCCGGGCCTGCTCACGGTCATGCAGTTGCTTGTAGCCCACCGCCGTGCTGGCGCTGCGCGGGCGTCCGGCGTAGTGGAGGTACTGGCCGGGCCGCATGGCCGCTTGCAGATCGTCTCTGATCATCAGCCAGGCTCCCTGGTTCTGCGGCTCCTCCTGCGCCCAGATCACCTGCGCGCCGGGGTATTTGGCGAGTTCCTCGGCGAGGTACTGGCTGGGGAAGGGGTAGAGCTGCTCCAGGCGAACCAGCGCCACGTCCAGCGGCCTGCCCTCGTTCTCGGCCTTCTGGCGGGTCTCGGAGAGTTCCCAGTGCAGCTTGCCGCTGCTGATGACCACCCGGCGGGCGGCGGGCTGGGTATCGTCGCCGATCACTTCCCAGAAGCGGCCCTCGGTGAAGTCGGAGAGGGGCGACATGGCCGCCTTGTTTCGCAGCAGGCTCTTGGGCGACATGATGATCAGCGGCTTGCGGTAGCTGCGGATCACCTGACGGCGCAGCAGGTGGAAAATCTGTGCGGCGCTCGACGGCACCACCACCTGCATGTTCTTCTGGGCGCAGAGTTGCAGGTAGCGCTCCAGCCGGGCCGAGCTGTGCTCCGGACCCTGACCCTCGTAGCCGTGCGGCAGCAGCAACGTCAGGGCGCTCAGCCGCTGCCACTTGCTCTCGCCCGCGCTGATGAACTGGTCGATGACGGCCTGAGCACCGTTGGCGAAGTCGCCGAACTGCGCTTCCCAGATGACCAATGCTTCGGGCGCGCTGGTCGAGTAGCCGTACTCGAAAGCCAGCACCGCTTCTTCAGACAAGGTGGAGTCGATCACCTCAATGCGGCTACTGACTCCCGGCAGGTGCGCCAGTGACAGGTATTCCTCGTTCTGGGCGTCCTGGGCGGCCTGATCGTGCAGCACGGCGTGGCGGTGAACGAAGGTGCCGCGCCCGGAATCCTGCCCGTCGAGGCGCACGTCGAAGCCGTCTTCGAGCAGCGTGGCGTAGGCCAGCGTTTCACCCATGCCCCAGTCGAGGGGTTGCAGGCCCTGACTCATCTCCAGGCGGTTTTTCAAGACCCGCTCGACGGCGCGGTGCGGCACGAAGCCTTCAGGCAGGGCCGTCAGCGCCTCACCCAGCGCCGCGATCCGCTCAGCGCCGACTTTGGTCTCGGCATCCTCGGTCCAGTGGGTGCCAATGTGGCGGCTCCAGTTGATGGCCAGCTTGCTCTGCTCCTCGTTGGCGACCTCAGTGACCACCGACGCGCCCGTGTCGAGCTTATCGCGGAAGGCCGTGACCAGATCGGCTTCCTCACCGGCCTTCAGCACCCCTTCCTTTTCCAGCGACTTGGCATACAGCGCCCGCGTGCCGGGATGCACCTTGATCTCGCGGTACATGATCGGCTGGGTCATGGTGGGATCGTCGCCCTCGTTGTGGCCATGCCGCCGGAAGCAGATCAGGTCCACAAACACGTCCTTACCGAACTCCTGACGGTAGGCCAGCGCCAGCTCTCCGGCAAATACCACCGCCTCGGGGTCGTCGCCGTTGACGTGCATCACCGGGGCGTTGGCGATCTTGGCGATATCGGTGCAGTACCGGCTGCTGCGGGTGTCGCGCGGGTCGGAGATGGTGAAACCGATCTGGTTATTGATGACGATGCGGATGGCCCCGCCCGTCGAGAACCCGCGCAGGCGCGAGAGGTTGAGGGTTTCCATGACCACGCCCTGCCCCGATACCGCCGCGTCACCGTGAATGGTGATCGGCAGCACCTGCTTGCGCTCGGTGTCGTCGCGGTGGTCCTGACGGGCACGCACACTGCCGTGCACCACCGGCGAGACGATTTCCAGGTGTGAGGGGTTGAAGGCCAGCGCCAGGTGCATCGGGCCGCCGCCGGTGCGCACGTCGCTGGAATAGCCCATGTGGTACTTCACGTCGCCCGCCACATCGGGGTCGTCGGACAGCACTTTCTTGCCCTCGAACTCGTCGAAGAGGTCGGCAGGCTTCTTGCCGAAGATGTTGACCAGCACGTTGAGACGGCCCCGGTGGGCCATGCCGATGACGGTTTCCTTGATGCCGACGCTGCCGCCACCCTGAATCAGCGCGTCCATCAGCGGAATGAAGCTCTCGCCGCCTTCCAGCGAGAAGCGCTTCTGGCCCACGTAGCGCTGGTGGAGGTACTTCTCCAGGCCCTCGGCAGCATTGAGCTTGGCGTAGATGCGCTTTTTTTGCTCGGTGGTGTAGCTGCCCCGGCCCTTGGACGCCTCGATGCGCTGCTGAAACCACTCGCGCTCGCTCGACGGCAGGTAAGAGAACTCGAAGCCGATTGCGCCGCAGTAACTCTGATCGAGCTGACCAATGATCTGCGCCAGAGTGCCGCTGAAGTGGCCCTCGCGCACCGGGGTCTGCAAGTCCTGAAGGCTCAGGCCGTAGTACTCGGGCGTGAGTTCCGGCACCACGGCGGGCGGGCGGATGGTCAGCGGGTTCTTGGCAGCGCTGATGTGGCCGTAGACCCGGTAGGCGCTGATGAGTGCGCCAGCCGCCTGCTGCGCGGCGCTGAGGTTCTGGTCGCCGGGCACGGCGGTGGCCTGCGGCGCAGCGAGTTGCAGACGGTGGCGGCCCAGCTCGTAAAAGCGCTGCTGCACGGCGCTGTGGGCGGTTTCGGCCACGCCGGAGCGCACCTCGTCGAAATACGAGCGCCAGTCGCTGTCCACGCTGGCCGGGTCAGTGAGGTAGGTTTCGTACAGCGCTTCCACGAAGGCCGCGTTGCCGCCGTACATCACCGTTGCATGTTGGGAGTCGTCCATAAGCGCCCTCCAGCATACCCCCCCACGCGCCCGGCGGCTGCGGTTCAAGCTCTCATTTGCCGCCACTCAACTGACTGCACCTTCACCCAGCGGGTGATACGGACAGCTGCCGACCCAGTTCAGCCCAAATCCAGTCAACCTGGGTTCAGTACCGCGCTCCTGCCGCCGCACCCACCGGCGCGATCTCGGCCAGCTGCTTGAGATCAGCCTCGCTCAGTGTCACGTCCAGCGCCGCGATGTTATCTGTGAGGTACTTGACGCGCTTGGTACCGGGAATCGGCGCGAGGTCGTGGCCCTGGGCCAACACCCAGGCCAGCGCCAGTTGGGCGGTGCTGACGCCCTTGTGCTGGGCCAGCTGCTGCACGGCGGCCACCAGTTTGAGGTTCTTCTGGAAGTTCTCGCCCTGAAAACGCGGATTGTTGCGGCGGAAATCGCCCTCGCCAAAGTCGGCTGGCGACTTGAGTTCTCCGGTCAGGAAGCCGCGCCCCAGCGGGCTGTACGGCACGAAGCCGATGCCGAGTTCGCGCACGGTGGGCAGCACTTCCTCTTCCGGCTCACGGTTCCACAAGCTGTACTCGGATTGCAGGGCGGTGATCGGGTGAACCTTGTGCGCCCGGCGAATCTGCTCGGGGTGGCTTCCGACAGGCCCAGGTAGCGCACCTTGCCCGCCTGCACCAGTTCAGCCATCGCGCCCACGGTGTCCTCAATCGGCACATTGGGGTCAACCCGGTGCTGGTAATACAGGTCGATGTAATCGGTGTTCAGGCGCTTGAGGCTGGCGTCCACCGCTGAATGCACGTACTCGGGCCGCCCGTTGATCCCCAGCATTTCCCCGTTGGGGCCGCGCATCAGGGCAAACTTGGTGGCAATGACGACCTGACTGCGGACCTTACCCAGCGCCCGGCCCACCAGCTCCTCGTTTTTGCCCACGCCGTACATGTCGGCGGTGTCAAAAAAGGTCAGGCCCGCGTCCAGCGCCGCCCGAAAAACCCGCAAACTCTCAGCCTCGTCGGCCTCGCCGTAAGACTGGCTCATGCCCATGCAGCCCAGTCCCAGGCGGCTCACGCTCAGGCCCTGACTTCCCAGTTTGATCTGTTCCATGCCCGTCTTTTCTGTGCTTGTCGTTTCTGCGGTCATCTCGGCTCCTTGTGGTTCTGGTCGTACAACTCGATCTTGCGCTCAATGGCTCCCAGGTCGGTCTTAAGTGCCCTCATGCGGGCCAGCACGTCTTCCCGGTGCTGCACCAGCAGGGCGCGGCGTTCCGTCTCGCTGACTTCGCCCAGGCGGGCCAGACCGATATAGCGGCGGATCAGGGCAATCGGCATCCCGGTGGCCCGCAGCGCCAGCAAGAAGCGCAGCAGCTCCACCTCGCGCCCGCTGTAGCGCCGCACGCCGCTCTCCTGACGCGGCACATCGAGAAGTCCGGCCCGCTCGTAGTAGCGCAGGGTATGGACACTGACGCCCAGCCTGGCGGCCACCTCCCCGATGCTGAGCATTGGCCCCTGAACGGATGGAGTGAGCGTGGCGGAGGGCATGGGTTCAGCCTAGTCCTTCGAGTGCGCTCAAAGTCAAGGGAGGCCGAGGGGTAGAAACATTCGGGGCCAGTGCGTCTCTCTGGCCTCCTGACCGTTTCTAAGCCTGTGCGCCGCCCACCACGTTCCCCGGCGGGGTGCCGAGCAACTTGAGGGCGGCAGGCCACTTCTGCTCGTCGGAGGTGTGCCACAGCAGCTCTGCGAGGTCGTCGTCGGTGATTTCGCCCCACAGCCAGCTTCCAGCCTGCTCCTCGCGCTCGAGCTGGCCCGGCGACCAGCCCGCGTAGCCGAGCAGCAGATAAAAGCGCTGCGGCCCAGCCAGTAAGCGGCCCAGCACGCCCTGATCGCGCGAGAGCCACAGCTCCGGCGTGAGCTGGAGTTCCTCGGCCTGGCCCACTGCCGCCTGATACAGACACCACCCGGCGCTGCGCTCCACCGGACCACCCGAGTAGACCGGGAGCGCCGAGGCCGCCTCGCCCGTTTCCGGCAAAAGCTCACCCACCCGGACGACTGACGGGCGGTTGATCAGCAGACCGAGCGCGCCGCCCTGGTCTTCGATCATCAGCAGCACCCCGCGCTCGAAAACACTGCCCGCCAGTCGCGGCGTGGCCACCAGAAGACTGAGCGTCATGGCCGCAGGATACCCGCCGTGCCCCGGCCCCGGCACGGAACGCCCTCACCTTCTGAATGTTTACCGGGCCGCTTTAATGTTGCGGCTCAGGGGCCGCCACGAAACCGCCCAGCCGGGCATGCAGATCGGCAGCGAGACTGAGCAGCCGGGCGTCGCTCCAGGCCGGGCCGCACAGTTGCAGGCCGGTGGGCTTTCCAGCCGCCAGGCCAATCGGCACGTTGACGCTCGGCAGCCCCAGCTTGGCGGCGGGCGCGTAGCCGCTATAGCCAGGAAAGATCAGCGCCTCACAGCCCGAGAAGAGAGGCAGCAGGCCGCGCGCTCCGGCCAGATCGAGGTCGCGCGCCCTGGCCTCCTCGTAGGCACGCTCGGAGAGGTCGCCGCGCGTGGCCTGGGCCGCTTGCAGAATCAGCATGCCGTGACGCTGGAGCCGCTGCGGGTCGGCGTCGGACGCCGCGATCACGGCCTCCAGACTGCCCGGCCCCTCGGTGACGCCCGCGAGGTAGGCATTGAGCGCGGGCTTGAATTCGTAGAGCAGCACCTCGAATCCGGCGGTGCGCAGCTCCGGCTCACTTTCTATCTCCACATCCGTCAGCTCGGCCCCGCCTGCCTTCAGGACGGTGAGGGCCGCGTCCAGCCGTTCACATTGCTCGGACGTGAGGTGTTTCCAGAAACCGCCACGCACCACACCGATCTTTGCGCCCCGCAGGGCGTCGGGTTGCAACCCGAAACCCTGACTTGAGGTGACCTGGGATGTGGCTGCGGCGGTGGCCGGGTCCGCCGCGTCCGGCCCAGCCATCACGCCCGAGAGCAGGGCCGCGTCACGGGCGGTGCGGGTCAGCGGCCCGGCGGTGTCCTGGGTGGGCGAAATCGGCACCACCCCGACGCGCGGAATCAGTCCCACCGTCGGCTTGTGGCCGATGACGCCGTTCTGGTGGGCGGGCGAGAGGATGCTGCCGCTGGTCTCGGTACCGATGGCAGCCGGCGCGAGGCGGGCCGCCACTGCCGCGCCGCTGCCGGAACTGCTGCCGCCGGTATCGGCCCCCACCTGCCAGGGATTGATGGTCTGTCCACCGCGTGAAGAGTAGCCGTTGGGCATCTCCACCGTCATGAAATTGGCCCACTCGGTCATGTTGGCCTTGCCCAGCACCACCGCGCCCGCCGCCCGCAGCCGGGCCACCAGCGGCGCGTCGGCCCCCGGCAGATGCCCGGCCATCAAAGCGCTGCCCGCCGTCGTGGGCAGGCCTGCCACGTCGATGTTGTCCTTGATCAGCAGGGGCAGGCCGTGCAGCGGCCCGCGCTGATCCGGCGGCAGTTGGTCCAGCGCCCCGGCCTCCTCAAGCGCCTGCGGGTTGACCGTGATGACGGCGTGCAGAACCGGGTTGCGGGCCTCGATGCGCGCGAGATACAACCGGGCAGCGTCGGCGGCGCTCGCCCGCCCAGCAGCGACGGCAGCAATCAGGTCGGTGGCGTCCAGTTCGAGCAAAGCGGGGTCGGGCAGGAGGTCAGGCATGTCCCCAGCCTAGCGCACGGCCCCCTTCGCCCCGGCTCTGCGCTACGCTTCAGGGCATGACCATGAGCTTGCCCGAAGACCTGCTGCCCCGCCCGGAGAGCGCTGTCAAGGTGGCCTATCAGGGCAACCCCGGCGCGTTCAGCGAGATCGCCGCGCTCAACACCGTGCCGGAAGCCTCAGCGCACGGCTACGCCACCTTTCACGAGGTCATCGAGGCGGTCAGCAGCGGGCGCGCCGATCTGGGCGTGCTGCCCGTCGAGAACAGCTTGATGGGGTCTATTTTGCAGGCCATCGATCTGCTGGTGGACACCGATCTGCACGTGGTCGGCGAGGTGGTGGTGCGGGTCTCGCACGCCTTGATGGCCCTGCCGGGCGTGCCGCTCTCCGACGTGAAGCGGGTCTACTCGCAGCAACCGGCACTCGACCAATGCACCACCTTCCTCCACAAGCACCACCTGACCCCGGTGGCCGCCCACGACACGGCGGGCAGCGCCAAGGACCTGGCAGCGCGCGGCGCACGCGACGAGGGCGTGATCGCGTCGGCCCGCGCCGCCGACATCTACGGGCTGGAGGTGCTGCAAAACAACATCGAGGACGAGCCGTTCAACTTCACCCGCTTTCTGGTCCTCTCGCACCGTGAGGGGCTGCCCAGCACCGAGCCGTACAAGACCAGCCTCGTCTTCGCGGTGCGCCACACGCCCGGCGCGCTGATGGATACCCTCAACCAGTTGCGCGGCCTGAACATGTCGAGCATCGTCTCGCGCCCGCGCAAGGACCAGGCCTGGAGCTACCTGATGCACATTGATTTCGAGGGCAACGCCGACGACCCTGAGATCTCTGCGGCGCTCGGCGGTCTGCTGCGCAAGGCCAGCTTCGCCAAGATCATCGGCAGCTACCCGATGTCGCGCTCACCGATTGAGCCGTGACCCCGCTGGTCCAGATCGGGCGCGCGGCGATTCCCGGCAGCCCCGACAGCCTGGTGCTGTCCCGGCGCGGCGACGAGTTCTCGATTCAGATTTCCGGCTACGTCAGCGAACTGATGAACAGCCGCCTGCACTTCTCGGAGGACCTGCTGGCCGAATGGGGCTGCCAGCATCTGCGCGGCCAGGATGCCAGTGTGCTGATCGGCGGCCTGGGTATGGGCTTTACCCTGGCGGCGGCACTGGCCACCCTCGGCCCCGACGCCCAGGTGACGGTGGCCGAACTGGTGCCGGGCGTCGTCGAGTGGAATAAAGGGCCGCTGGGCGAATGCGCCGGACAGCCGCTCAGCGACCCGCGCAGCCGGGTGCATCTCGGCGACGTGGGGGCGCTGATCCGCTCGCAGGTCAGCACCTACGACGCTGTGCTGCTCGACGTGGACAACGGCCCCGACGCCATGACCCACCCCGAAAATGAGCAGCTCTACTCACTCTCGGGCCTGGCGGCGACCTGGCGGGCGCTGCGGCCCGGCGGCGTGCTGGCGATCTGGTCGGCGGAAAAGAACACCCGATTTACCCGCAGGTTGCGCGAGGCGGGTTATCAGGTGGAAGAAAAAACGGCCCGCGCCCGCCCCGGCAAGGGCGCGCGGCACACCATCTGGCTGGCGCGGCGGACCTGACACCTGAGCGCAGCGGCCTTACGTCTCCAGAATCAATTTCGGCCTGAACTTCAGCACGTCCGCCGCCACCAGATGCGCCGGGATACCGTGCCAGTGCTTCAAGCTGCGCTCGATGGGCAGGCCGTGCAGATGGCCATAGAGCACCTGATCCGGACGGTACTCGTCGATCAGGTCGGTAAAGGCGCTAGCGGCAAACTGCGGGCCAGTGGGCGGGTAGTGCAGCATCAGCAGGGTCTGGGTGGTGTCGTCGGTAAGTGTGCGGGCCGCTTCCAGCGAGAGGCGCAACCGCTCGGCCTCGCGGGCGTAGATCCGGGCGTCCTCGGGGCCGAACGCTTCCGAGCCGGGGGTCAGCCAGCCGCGCGTGCCGCAGACCACCACATTGGGCTGGCCGGGTTCGCCGAAGCGCAGGGCGTCGTTTTGCACCGCGAACATGCCGGGCGGCAGGGCGGCGCGCAGACGGCTGATGGTGGGCCACCAGTAATCGTGGTTGCCGCGCAGCAGAACTTTCTGGCCAGGCAAGTCGGCCACGTGCATCAGATCGGCCAGCGCTTCAGGTAGGCGCATGGCCCACGACAGATCACCCGGCAGCAGCACCAGATCGCCGGGGCGCACTTCCTCATGCCAGCGCTCGAAGATGGCCTGCGGATGGCCCGCCCACTGCGGCCCGAAAACCGTCATCGGCTTGGGCACCGAGAAGGCCAGATGCAGATCGGCGATGGCAAATACGCGCATACAGACTCCAGAGAAAACCACAATATCTACCGGGTGCCATTTAAAAAAGCCTCCCCAGTGCCGGGAAGGCTCTTCATGTGGTCGGGGCGAGAGGATTCGAACCTCCGACCCCGTCGTCCCGAACGACGTGCGCTACCAGGCTGCGCTACGCCCCGAACCACGCGCCTACTCACTGAACCCAAACTTGACCCGGCCCGGCTTTCGTGCGGAAGGTAGTCTAACGGCGCGCCGAAAAGGTGTCAAGCTGAGAAAAGTCTATTCGCCTCCTCTATTCGTCCTCGCCCAACCCACCGTCGACTGGCCAGGTTTCGTCCTCCCCGGCAGCGGCAGTCCAGTTCATCCCCTCCAGCGCCCGGCGGATCACGTCGCCGCCGTAGCCGCGCCGGGCCAGCAGACCGTAGGCCTTGGCCCTGGGGTTGCTGCCGCGCTGGAGGCTACTCAGTCGGCGCGTGAGCAGCTCCAGGGCCTGTGTCACCTCCTCGTCGGGGTCGCGGGCCTGCAAGGTTTCCTGAATCAGTTCCTCGTCCACGCCACGCTGCTTGAGGCGTTGGCGTACCCGGTAGGCCCCGACGCCCCGGCGCTGGTTTTCGGCGCGTGCCACCTGGGCATCGTCGAGGTAACGCAGCTCAGTCAGGCGGTCAAGCACCTGCTGGATGTGGTCCTCGTCCTCGCTGCGCCTGCCCAGCTTGCCGCGCAGTTCGGCGGCGCTGAGCGAGCGCTGCGAGAGGGCGCGCAGGGCGTACTCCATCAGGGCGGCGCGCTGCTCGTCGGGCGTCTTTTCCCGCACGGGCCGCTGCTCGGCGTCTGGGGCGGAGTCCGTCAGAGGGAACTTGCGGGGTCGACGCACCTGCCCATGCTAGCCCTTGCACGCCGAAGGGCGAGCGTGTAAACTTTCAAAGTTGCCTTTATGGAGGTACAGCATGTCATGACCCAGCAGTCCTGGCATGTGCGCGGGCTACGGCAGAGACACTGCCCCCGACGCCCCGAGTTCCGAATAGAGCTGTACCGGAACCGCTTCGCAAGTCGCGAGGAAAGAGAGAATCAACATGGCTTTACGTCACAAGTCTGCCCAGAAGCGCCACCGTCAGAGCCTGAAGCGTCGCATGATCAACCGCAGCCGCAAGAGCACCATCAAGACCTTTACCAAAAAGGCCATGGTCGCCGCCACTGCGAGCGCCCCCGACGCCGCCGAGTTGCAGCGCAAGGCCGAGAGCCTGCTCGACAAGGCCGCCAAGGGCAGCACCATGCACAAGAACACCGCCGCCCGCAGAAAGAGCCGCCTGGCCAAGGCCATCAACCGGGCCAACGCCGCGCAGAACGCTCAGTAAGACACCTCTTAAACTTCCAGCTCACCTCTCGGGGTGGGCTTTTTTATTGGCTGGGTACTTTATTGACTGGTTGACGCGTTGACCGGGTGCCGCTCAGCCCACCATTCCAATCAACTCGAAATAGCGCCGCCGATTCAGCACCTTCCCGCCCTCGCCAAGCTCCACCCGGCCCACGTTCCAGTGCTCGAACAGAATACGCAGCGTGCCGCCCAGCAGGTCGGCGGCGTACCAGGCGGGAGCCGGACCCATCAGGCGCAGGGTATGGCCGTCCCAGGCGAAGTGCCCGCACGACTCGTCACGGGCAGCCCAGAACATCCCGCCGCCCTCGAAGCGCTGCGCCCGCACCCGCAGATGCTTTTCTCGCACCTCATTGTCAAATTGCGGCGCGGCGTAGACCTCGGCGTAAAGACCCAGTAGCTCAACACGCAAGCGCCAGCGCTCTGAGCGCAGTCTTCCCTCCTCGCGTTGGGTCAGCACGGTGTTGAGTTCGGTGTCGATGGCCAGCAATCTCAGCTCAGTGAGGCGCAGGCGTTCGCGGGGGCCGGGCGGCGGCGGGGGCGGCGGCGGATCGCCCTCCAGGCTGCGGGCCGGGTCGAGGGTGACGCGGCTGCCCCAGCCCTCCACCTCCTTCAGTTGCGAATCCTCGACGACCCACAGCCGGTTGCTGACCTCGCGGGCAAAGCGGCGGTCATGGGTGACGATGACCACTGCGCCGCCGTAGGCATGGACGGCGGCCTCCAGCGCTTCAAGGGCTTCCACGTCCAGGTGGTTGGTGGGTTCGTCGAGCAAGAGCAGATCGGCGCGCAGCGCACTCACCAGGGCCAGGCCCGCCCGCGCCCGCTCACCACCCGACAGCTCACGCGGCGACTTGGGCCAGTCGGTGCTGGAAAACCCGGCCCGGCCCAGCAAAGCCCCGGCGCGGTTGCCGAAACGCTCCTCGAACTGGGCGTGCAGGGCCTGATCGGGGTCGAGGCCGTGCCAGGTCTGGTCCAGGCTCGCCAGCGTGACGCCGGGCGCGAGCCGCAAAACGCCCTGGGCCTCGCCCGCCGGGGCCGCGTCCGGCTGCAACTCGCCGGAGAGCAGCTTGAGCAGGGTGGTCTTGCCAGTGCCGTTCGCACCCATCAAGGCCACCCGGTCACCCTGGCGCAGCTTGAGGCCCACGTTGTCCAGCACCCGCTTGCCCGCGTAACTGCGCGTCACATGCTCAGCCCACAGCAGCAGCCGGGCGCGGGCCTGACCCGCCAGCAACCGCATCTTGAGGGCGCGTTCGGGCTGCGGGGCGTCGATGAGTTCAACCCTCGAAGCCCGGCTCTTGACTGAGCGCGAGCGGCGGCCCCACACGTCGAGCCGCTCGGCGCTGCCCTCCAGCCGCTGCGCCTCGCGGCGGCTGAGGCGGGCCGCCTTACCCTGGGCGCGGCGCTCCTGGTCACGCAGCTCGCGGGCGCGAGTGTAGCCGCCTGGGTAGGGCGTGGCCTCGCCCCCCTCGATCCACAGGCTACGGGTCGCCACTCTGTCCAAGAATTCGCGGTCATGGCTGGTCAGGATGAGTGCGCCGCGAAAGCCGGTGAGCCAGTTTTCCAGCCACTCGCGCATGCGGATGTCGAGGTGGTTGGTCGGCTCGTCGAGCAGCAGCGCGTCCGGTTCGCGCAGCAGGGCCAGGGCCAGACTCAGCCGGGTGGTCTCGCCGCCGCTCAGGGTCACCGCCTCGCGCCCCAGCAGGCGGGTCAGATCGAGCATCGCCAGAACGCGGGCGGCGCGGGCAGGCCAGGCGTAGGCGTCGGCGTCTTCCAGGCGGTGCTGCAAGGCTGTCCAGCGCTCCAGGCGGGCCGGGTCCGACAGATCGTCTTCCAGCTCGCGCAACTCGGCCAGCACGGCGAGGTAAGGATTGACGGTGTCTTGCAGCTCGCGCACTGTCACTCCCGCACGGTAGATCGGCTGCTGATCGAGGACCGCCAGCCGCAGCCCGTCTACGCGCCACACCGAGCCGTCGTCCGGGCGGCGCTCGCCCGACAAAACGCGCAGCAAGGTGGTCTTGCCCGCGCCGTTGCGGCCCAGCAAGGCCAGCCGTTCGCCGCCGGACACCTGCACCGAGACCGCCCCGAGCACCAGCTGATCGCCGTAAATCACCCGCACATCTTCGGCGGCGAGGAGGGTCTGGCTGGAACGGGAAGTCACGGCCAGCAGGCTAGCGCGGGAGAAAGCGGTGAGCTGTGGGCCAGGAGCCGGAAACCCATAGAGCGGCTTCATCGCTGCGTCGTCCCTTTACCCTGCTGCTTCGCAGCGCCCTTCTCCCGCAAGGAGCGAGAGGGAGCGGCCTGGCCTTGACATGCCAAAAGCCCACAACAGGAAACTGTCCCCAGATTCGGAGGGCAGTTTACGAGAAGAAAGCCCGGAGCGAAAGCTCAGGCAGTGTACCTGTGGGCGTCGGTGCCGATTTCGGCGCTCACGGTCTTGCCGGACTTCGCCGTGATGCTGACGGTGGGCGGCTATCCAACGTGGCGCAGCTTTCAGAAGTCTCCTCTCGCCGAGTGCCCGCTTCTGCGCTATGCTGCTGAGCGGCCTTCAGCGCCGCCCACAATCCATCAAACGACCACAACGCACTTTTAACGCGGCCCCGTGAGGCCCAAAAGGAGCCAGATGAAACACCGTTCTCCATTCAAGACCTGCCGCCAGATCCCTCTGGACGGCCCATTTTTTTGCCGACATCACAGGGGCAGCGCATGAAAGCCTCCATCCTCAGTGCCGACGAGATGCGCCGGGCGCTCACCCGCATCGCGCACGAGATTCTGGAGCGAAACAAGGGAGCCGAGAACCTGGCGCTGATTGGCATTCACACGCGGGGCATTCCGATTGCTGCCCGCCTCGCTGCCAAGTTGCAGGAACTCGAAGGCGTGGCCGTACCGCTGGGCCGCCTGGACATCACCCTCTACCGCGACGACCTCAGCGAGATTGCCAAGCAGCCGATCATCCGCGAAACCGAAGTGCCGTTTGATCTGGCCCGACGCCGCGTGGTCCTGGTGGACGACGTGCTGTACACCGGGCGCACCGTCCGGGCCGCACTGGACGCTTTGATTGACCTGGGCCGCCCTGAAGGCATTCAACTCGCCGTGCTGGTGGACCGGGGCCACCGCGAATTGCCGATCCGGGCCGACTACGTGGGCAAGAACCTGCCGACAGCCAAGAGCGAGATGGTCAAGGTGAAACTGACCGAGACCGACGGTGTGGACGGCGTGGAACTGTGGGACCTGGACGAATTGAAGGCGGAACAATGACCGCTGCCGCCCTTCAGCCAGCAGCCCGCAGGCCCAGACATCTGCTGGACTTTCAGGACTGGAGCGTAGAGCGCCTCACTGCCCTGCTGGACAACGCCGACACCATGATGCAGGTGCTGGACCGACCCGTGAAGAAGGTTCCAGCGCTGCAAGGCCTGACCGTCTGCACCGTCTTCTTCGAGAATTCCACCCGCACCCGCATCAGCTTTGAGCTGGCGGCCAGGCGGATGAGCGCCGACGTGGTGAGTTTCGCGGCGGGCGCGAGCAGCGTGAGCAAGGGCGAGAGCATCCGCGACACCATCGAGGTGCTGACCGCCTACAAGGTGGACGCCTTCGTGGTGCGCCATCAGGCGGCGGGGGCAGCGCATCTGGTGGCCCGCTACAGCGGCAAGCCGGTCATCAACGCGGGCGACGGGCGGCGGGCGCACCCCACCCAGGCCCTCCTGGACGCCTACACCATCCGGCGCGAGTTCGGCACGCTGGAAGGCAAGACGGTGGCGATTATCGGTGACGTGCGTCACTCGCGGGTGGCCCGCAGCAACGCCGAACTCTTGCCCAAGCTGGGCGCGAAGGTCATTCTGTGCGGCCCCGCCACCCTGCTGCCGCGCGAACTGGCTGCCGAGGGCGTCACGCTGACCACCGACCCCCGCGAGGCCGTCAGGAATGCCGACGCGGTGATGGCGCTGCGGCTCCAGCAAGAGCGCATGGACGCCGGGTACGTGGGCAGCTTGCAGGACTACGCGCGGGTGTATCAGGTCAACGAGGAGTTGCTGGCCTTCGCGCCGAATGAAGCGGTAGTGCTGCATCCGGGACCGATGAACCGGGACGTGGAGATCAGCTCCGACACCGCCGATGGCCCGCGCAGCCGCATTCTGGCGCAGGTGGAAAATGGGCAGGCAGTGCGGATGAGCACGCTGTATCACTTGCTGGTGGGGCGGGCGTGAGGCTCCTTTTTCCAACGTTTCAGGCTCGCGGAGGCCACTTATGACCCAGTACAACACCCTCACCATCACCAACATCCGCCGCCCAACCTCCGACACATCTGAAAGCCTGACCATAGAAAACGGCCTGATTAAAGGTTGGAACTTACCAGAAGAAGGTCAAACCCTGGACGGCAACGGCGCGACCATCGTGCCCGCCTTCATCGAGCCCCACGCCCACCTGCGCGAGCCGGGGCAGGAGCAGAAAGAAGACCTCGCTTCGGGCCTGGCAGCGGCGGCGGCGGGCGGTTACGGCACGGTGGTGTCTATGCCCAACACCGCGCCCGTGGTGGACGACCCCGCCATCGTCCGCGCCCTGATCGACAAGGCCGCCGCGCTCGGTTTTGCCCGCCTGCGCCCCGCCGCCGCCCTGACGCGGGGGCAAGACGGCGAGCAACTGGCCGAACTCGCGCTGCTGGCCGAAGCCGGAGCCGCCGTGTTCACCGACGATGGACGCACCAACGAGAACGCCCGCACGCTGCGGCTGGGGCTGGAATACGCGCACTCGCTGGGCAAGGTAGTCAGCGTGCACGCCGAGGACGCGGGCCTGCGGGCGGGCGGCGTCATGAACGAGGGGCCAGTCAGCGAGGCGCTGGGGCTGCCCGGCAATCCGGCAGCGGCGGAAGCGGCCCGCATCGCCCGCGACATCGAAATCTGCCGCATGACCGGTGGGCGGCTGCACATCCAGCACCTCTCCACCGCCCGCGCCCTGGAGCTGGTCAAGGCCGCCAAAACGCAGGGCGTCAACATCACCTGCGAGGTTTGCCCCCACCACCTGCTGCTCACCGACGAGGCGCTGCGGAGCTTTGACGCGGTCTACAAAGTCGCGCCGCCGCTGCGAACCCAGAGCGACGCCCAGGCTTTGCTGGCGGGTCTCAAAGACGGCAGTGTGGACTGCCTCGCCACCGACCACGCCCCGCACACCCGCGCCGAGAAGGAACTCGATTTGCTGCAAGCACCGTCGGGCATCGCCTACATCGAGATTGCCTTTCCGCTGCTGTGGACGAACTTTGGGGCCGAACTGGGCCTGTCAAAAATCGTGGAGCTGTTGACTGTGGACGTGGCTCGCGTGCTGGGCTGGCCCGTACCGAGCCTGGAAGCTGGGCAACCTGCCGACTTCACCCTGCTTGATCTGAACACCGTGCGCCCGGTTGACCCCGCCACTTTCAAGAGCAAAGCCAAATTCAACCCCTGGGTGGGACAGGACTTGAGAGGCTGGCCGATGCTGACAGTGGTGGGTGGTCAGGTGGCGTTCGAGCGGGCCTGAGCATGCAGCGCCCTACCTATCTGAACCCGCCTACAGCTCCGTTCGCACCTGCCACAGCTCAGGAAACAGCACCGTATCCAGCGCTTTTCTCAGGTAACCCGCACCGCTGGTGCCGCCGCTGCCGGTCTTGAAGCCGATGGTGCGCTCCACGGTGGTCAGGTGGTTAAATCGCCAGCGCCGGAAGTTGTCTTCCACGTCAATCAGCTTCTCAGCCAGTTCATACACGTCCCAGTAACGCTCAGGGTCGCGGTAAACGGTCAGCCAGGCAGCCAGCACCGCTTCATCTTGAATGTAAGGCTGGGCAAAGTCGCGCTCCAGCACGCTCGGCGGAATGTCCAGCCCACGCTCCGAGAGCAGGCGCAGGGCCAGATCATACAAGCTCGGCGCGTTCAGGACAGCTTCCAGCGGACCGTACAAGTCGGGGCGGTGCTGGTGCGGGCGCAGCAGCATGGCGTTGCGGTTGCCCAGCAAAAATTCCATCATCCGGTACTGGGCCGACTGAAAACCCGACGCCCGCCCGAACGCGCTGCGAAACTGCAGGTAATCGGCGGGCGTCATGGTTTTGAGAACTTCCCAGGCGTTGGTCATCTGCTCCTGGGCCCGCACCACCCGGCTGAGCATCTTCAGCGGCGTGTCGGTCACGCCAGCAGAGAGCAGCGTCATGGCCGCCCGCAACTCCTGCACGATCAGGTTGAGCCAGACTTCCGAGACGTGATGCACCGCGATAAACAGGTGCTCGTCGTGCGCCTGCGTCACCGGCTGGTGGGCGCTCATCAGGGTGTCGATTCGCAGGTAATCACCGTAATTCAGGCTGCGGGTAAAGTCGCTGTAGGCGCGTTCGGGCGAGTCGGGGTTGGCGGGGTCGGGTTGGTCAGGGTTTGCATCGGGCATGGGGAGTCTCCAGAAGTTCTCGGCGCGTTGCTGGAGAGCACCATTGTCTCTCCGTCAGGTTTGGTTCGGCGTTGCCAGCGTTTGAAATTCAGTCTACGCCCCGGCCCTGCGGCCTCTTTCGTGACCCGCCCCCCCACGCCCGCCGCCCAACCGTGCCATCTTGAGTGCAACGTGTGGATTCAGCCGATTCGTTTTGAACGCAGCCCCAAGCTCCACCCGATGCTCACCGAAGAAGTTCATGTGGTGGGCGACCGGGTGGTGGTGCAGGGCAAACGCGGCCCCGAGGTCGCGACCGTGCGCGGCGAGGCCGAACCGGAAGGCAGCGGGCGCTACGGCATGATCCTGCGCGCCGCTGGCCCAGCAGACCTGGCCGACTGGCAGCGGCTGGAAAAAGAGGGCGAGGACCTCAAGTGGTTGCTGCGCGCCCGCGCCCGTGACCGCAAGCTGCCGGTCAAGGTGGTGGCCGTCGAATTTACCCTCGACGGCGCGCTGGTGACGGTCAGTTACAGCGCCGAGGAGCGGCTCGAACTCGGCCCGCTGATTCAGGACATGCGCGATCAGACCCGCGCCAGGGTCAACTTCGTCGCCATCGGCCCACGCGAGCAGGCCCAGATCATCGGCGCGCTGGGGGCCTGCGGGCGCGAGAACTGCTCATCTAACCATCTTCAGGAATTCGCCCCGGTCAGCATCCGCATGGCCCGCGACCAGCAGTTGCCGCTCAATCCCGAAAAACTCAGCGGGCCGTGTGGCCGCCTGCTGTGCTGCCTCCAGTACGAACACACCCAGTATGTCGAACTGCTCAAGGAGTTGCCGCGCAAGAATGCCCGCGTGTGCCACACCGAGTCGGGGGCCTGCGGCAAGGTGGTCAAGCTTCATCCGCTGACGGCCAGCGTGGACGTGCTGGGTGAGGCGGGCGCAGGCTATATGCAGGGCGTGCCGGTGTCGGCCCTGAGACCTGCCAAGGACGCAGCGCAGGGCAGCCAATCGGGGAGCAGCAACGACTGAACCCCGCCCTCAAAAAAGGCAGCGCGAAGACCCTTGCTGAACGGTTTTCACGCGCCCAATCGCACTGCAAGTCAGGCGCTATACTCCGCGCCATGACCCGCAACTTGACTGAGCTGCACCGCATCGTGGCGTCCCTGAAGGGCAGCGGGCTGAGCGTGGAGATGATGGACGACGGCGCGCTGGTGCAAGACGGCGATTCAAGGGTGACCCTCTATGCCGAGGCCGACGAGCAGGGCGGTGTGCTGGTGAGACTGCACCTCGACCTCGATCTCTACGTCGAGGAAGACGCCATCGCCGAGGTCCTGATGGGCATGAACCTGATGAACCAAGGCCTCGATTACGGCACCCTGATGCTCGATCCCGTCGAGGACGAGGACGACGAGGACAAGGTGGCCTTCGCCGTGCTGGGCCGCAGCGTGTTGTGGCTGCCCGACCTCGACGGCGTGGAACTGAGCCGCCTGCGCGAGCACCTGCACCGCTTCGAGACTGAGGTTACCGAGACGGTGGAGCGCACCTTACAGGGCAGCAACGGCCTCAAGGCCTGAAGAACATCAACGAAACACCCACAAAAATCTGGCGCGACAGTGCATCTCTTACTCACACGTCCGCCGATTTTAGTGTGCTGTGACACACCAAACCCAATAAACTGGACGCACCCTTCCAGACTCTAAAGGGCGCAGGTCACACTGCGGATCGAGTTCAAATCCCTTGAAAGAAAAAACCGATTTCTCCTCTTCCAACAGTCAATCTGTTAGAAATCTGTCAGACTAATTTTAATGATCGCCCAAAGTCAGATTTTTCTGGGGTGGTTGTCATGGCTCTGAAAGTTTCTAGATGCTTAAATAGCGTATGTCGGTGAACGCTTTAAAACGGACCTGTCTACTGGCAACGGCAGCACTCCTGCTGAACGCCTGCGGATCACAGAATCTCACGCTGCCCAGTTCCGGTGACCTGCCGGGCAAGCACGACGCGGCCCCAGCGCCCGCACCCATTACCTCAGCGCCCGCCACTCCTGACCCAAACCTCGACACCACCAGCCTGCCCACGTCGCTGAGCCTGCACGTGGGCGAGAGCCGCCAGCTGACGCCCACGATGGGCGGCCAGGTGCCAGCCTCAGGCCGCCTGACGTGGCAGAGCAGCGACGTGGGCATCGTTTCGGTGACGGAAAGCGGCGTACTGAGCGCCCACAAGGCGGGCCAGGTCCGTGTGCAGATCACCGACACGGCCCACCCGGAGCGGAGCCTTGCCCTGAGTGTGGAGGTTCAGGCCGACCCGTCGCCCCCCGCTTCCGTAAACCTGCCTGCGCCCGCACCTACACAAGCCCCAGCTCCCATCCCCGCACCGACTCCTACACCTATTCCAACGCCTGTGCCCATACCGACACCGCTACCAACCCCAACACCTATGCCCGTTCCCACCCCCCAGCCCGTCGCCAGCAGCGGCTTCGCGGCGGAGGTACTGCGGCTTACCAACCAGGCGCGCGCCCAGGGCGGCAGTTGCGGCGGCGTGGCCTACGCCCCGGCCCCGGCGCTGAGCTGGAACGCGCTGCTGGCGACCTCGGCCCAGGCCCACGCCGCCGACATGGCCGCCAGGAACTTTTTCGATCACACCAACCCTGATGGGCGCACCTTCGATCAGCGCATCACGGCAGCAGGCTATCTCTGGCGCTCTCTGGCCGAGAACATCGCCGCCGGGCAGCAGACACCCGCCGAGGTCGTCGCCAGCTGGATTGCCAGCACCGGCCACTGCAAGAACATCCTCAACGCCTCGCTCAAGGAACTTGGCGTGGGCTACGCTGAGGGCGGCACTTACGGCAAATACTGGGTGCAGGACTTCGGCACACCGCGCTAAACGCTGGAAGACCCAAAGAAGAGGGCCGCCAGCGTCGGGTTGCTGGCGGCCCATCCCAGTGCGCTGTTGGCTACTGCCGGTCTTTCAGCTCCACATAGTGCTGGTCGGTGGCCCCGGTGTACACGGCGTCGGGGCGCAGCAGTCTGTTGTCGCGGGTGTACTCGATGACCGAGGCGCACCAGCCGCCGACACGGGCCAATGCAAAAATCGGGGTGAAGAATTCCTTGCTGATGCCCAGATCGGCGTACACCGTGCCGCTGTAGAAATCCACATTGGGATAAATGCCGCGCGACCCCATGCGGTCCACCACGATCTTCTCGATGGTTTCCAGAATCTGATAATAGTTGCTCTTGCCTTCCTTGCTGGCCACGTGCTCGGCGTAGTCACGCAGCACCCGCGAGCGCGGATCGAAATTCTTGTAGACGCGGTGGCCCACGCCCATGATCTTCTCTTTGTTGTCGAGCTTTTTGGTGATGAAGTCAGCGGCCTTGTCGGGCGTGCCCACCTCGTCGAGCATGTCCATGACTGCCTCGTTGGCTCCGCCGTGCAGCGGCCCCTTGAGGGCACCGATGGCCGACACCACGCAGGAATACATGTCGCTGAGGGTGCTGGCGGTGGCAATCGCCGTGAAGGTGCTGGCATTCATGCCGTGATCGACGTGCAGCACCAGCGCGATGTCAAACAAGCGGGCCTGCTCTGAGGTCGGCTCCTTGCCGCTGAGCATGTAGAGAAAGTTGGCAGCGTGTGTCAGGTCGGCGCGCGGGGCCACGATCTCCTGGCGGCTGCGGACGCGGGCAACCGCAGCAATCACGGTGGCGAACTGGGCGATCAGCCGGATGCTGATCGCGGACCGGGCGGCCTCGCTGGTGTCTTCCGACTGAGGGTCGTACAGGCCCAGGGCGCTGATGGCCGTTCGCAGCATCTGCATCGGGTTGGCGTGCGGCGGAAAGCCGGAGATTTCCTTGAGCAGTTCGGCGGGGACCTCGCGGTTGGCCCGCAGCGCGGCGTCGAATTTGGCGAGTTCGGCGGCACTCGGCAATTTGCCCGCCAGCAGCGCGCAGCTCAGTTCCTCGAAGGTGCTCTTCTCGGCCCATTCCTGAATGGGAATGCCCAGGTGGGTGAGAATGCCTTCTGATCCGTTGATGAAGGTGAGTTTACTCTCGGTAAACAGCACGCCCTCTAACCCTTTGGCGATTTCAGTCATGTTGGCGTCAGTCTATC
Organism: Deinococcus rubellus; assembly: GCF_025244745.1. Lineage (NCBI taxonomy): Bacteria > Thermotogati > Deinococcota > Deinococci > Deinococcales > Deinococcaceae > Deinococcus > Deinococcus rubellus. The sequence continues at coordinate 813,698 of NZ_CP104213.1, read as the reverse complement.
ACCCGCTCCGCGTCGGGCCACCCAGCAGATTCTGTTACGCGCCAGGGAACGCTGCCGAAGCTGTCTTCAGCACCACTTGCCTCACGGTTCCAGAAAAGCGGCCTTGCCCAGCGCCAGGAGTTCCGGCAGGCCGTACTTCTGCGCCAGCGCGAAGCTGCTGGGATACTCGGCGGCGGCAGCCTCCACTTGACTAAACATCCGGTCAAACAGCTCATCCGGCATGTTCATGGCCGGGGTCAGGCGCATGGTGCGCGCAGCATTGAGCGAGAAGTTGAGCAGCACGCCCCGGCGGTAAAAAGCCACCAGTGCCAGCATCCCGGTGACTTCCGAGATCAGCGCGCCCTGGGCGGAGAAGGGCAACTTGGCAACAGGCCGGAAGTTCATGGCAAACAGCATGCCCGCGCCGCGCACGTCCTCAAGGAGGCCGGGGTGCTGACGCTGCAAGGCCGTGAGGCGCTTCAGGCCGCGCTCACCCATCGCCCGTGAGCGGGCCGGGTAGTCGTGGTCCATCAGCAGCTCCAGGCTTTTGAGGCCCACCGCCATCGCCAGCGAGTTGCCGCCGAAAGTGTTGGAGTGGCGCTTGACGGTCTCGACGCTGCCCAGGAGCGGCTTGTAGATCTCGTGGCGCACGATGGTCGCGCCCACCGGCAACATGCCGCCGCCCAGCGGCTTGGCCAGGGTCAGGATGTCGGGGACCAGGCCCTGCGCCACACTCTCGAACCAGTGCCCGGTGCGGCCCAGCCCGGTCTGAATCTCGTCGGCGATGACCAGCACGCCCGCCGCACGGCAGACCTCGCCCACCCGCTTGAGAAATCCCGGCGGCGGAAGGCGCACGCCCGCCTCGCCCAGAATCGGCTCCAGAATCACCGCGATGACCTGATCGCCGACCCGCTTGATGGCCCGCTCGACGGCCTCGGTGTCCCCGAACGGCAGGGTGATCACCGCCGGGTTGAGGATGTTGCGAAATGGCCCCTGGAGGTTGGGATTGGGCGTGATCGCCAGCGATCCCAGTGTCTTGCCGTGGTAGGCGCGGGTGAAGTTGATCAGGTATTTGGCCTTGGGACGGGCCGCCTGGGCAAATTTGATGGCCGCCTCGACGGCCTCGGTGCCGCTGTTGGAAAAGAAAACGCGCGAGTCGTGGTGGTCGTGACTCTCGCGGGCCAGCAGCCGCACCAGATTGGTTTCCAGCGCCGCCCGCCAGGTCGTGATCGACTGCTGGCCGAACATCACCTGATCGGTTTTTTCCAGCACTTCCCGCAGGAAGGTGTTCAGCTCCGGTGGGTTGTCGCCGAACGGCAGCGCGGCGTAGCCCGAAGCGTTGATGATCTGCTGCCCGCGTGCGTCTTCGAGTTCCCAGGGTGACATCACCTTGAAGGGACCGCCCACGCCCACCACTTCCAATAACCGGATCAGCTTGCCGTGGCCGTACTGCTTTTCCAGGAAAACGGTCTGGGCGTCCGAGAGACGGCCTTGCAGCACGTCGTCGGCGCGAATAAAGCCGGAGGCCGGGGGGGAAGTCATGGAGGGCGAGGTCATGAACAGCATTGTATGTCGGGGGCCGGTGAGGACGGGGCAAAGCTAAATCTGCGGAGCTGAATCCAAGAAGCTCAGGCGCTGGTCTCAAGCACACCCAACCCAATCACGCCGGGACCCCGCTACACTCTTGCCATGAAATTGATTCGGTTCAGAGACGGAGCAGGCGTGCGCTGGGGCCGCCTGGAAGGCGAGCAGATTCAGGTCACCTTGGGCATGGGCGGCGAGGTCAGCGGCGAGACGGCGCTCCTCGGCAGTGTGCAGGTGCTGGCTCCCGCCGAACCCAGCAAGATCGTCTGTGTGGGGCGCAATTACATCGACCACATCAAGGAACTCGGCAACGACACGGGCGAGCTGCCGCGCGAGCCGGGCCTGTTTCTCAAGGCGGCCAACACCCTCGCCGAGAACAGCGGCAACGTCAGCTATCCCGAGTGGTCCGAGAACTTTCACTTCGAGGGCGAACTGGCGCTGGTGATCAGCCAGACGGCCAGAAACCTGACGCCGGTGGAGGTGCCCGCCGCCATCCTGGGCTACACCTGCGCCCTCGACCTGACGGCCCGCGACAAGCAGAAAACCGATTTGCAGTGGTTCCGGGCCAAGGCCGCCGACCGCTTCTGCCCGCTGGGGCCGACGCTGGAAACCCAGTTCGACCCGACGGACGTGACGCTCCGCACGCTCGTCAACGGCGAAACCAAGCAGGACAGCCGCACCAGCTTCATGATCTTCGACGTGGTGCAGATTCTGACCTACGTGACCCGCTACGTGACCCTGGAGCGCGGCGACGTGGTGCTGACCGGCACGCCCTCGGGCGTGGGGCCGCTTGAGCGGGGCGACACCTTGAGGGTCGAGATTGACGGCCTCGACGCGCTGACGACCCACATCGTATGACCGACGCCGCCCCCGCCAAACGCCCGCGCCTGCGCCTGCGCCTGACCGCTGCCGCCGAGGGGCATATCCGGCGCGGGCACCCCTGGGTCTACGAGAGCAGCGTGCGCGAGCAAAACCGCGAGGGCGAGAGCGGAGAACTGGCCGTCATCTATGACCGGCAGGACCGCTTTCTGGCGGTGGGACTCTACGATCCGTCCTCGCCGCTGCGGGTGCGGGTGCTGCACGCCGGGTCGCCGCTGAATCTGGACCGGCTGTGGTGGAAGCGCCACCTGGAAAGCGCGGTGCAGCGCCGGGCGGCCCTGTTCGGCGAGAGCACCGACGGCTACCGCCTGATCAACGGCGAGAGCGACGGCTGGCCGGGCCTGGTGCTGGACCGCTACGCCCACACGCTGGTCCTCAAGCTTTACACGGCGGCCTGGCTGCCGCATCTGGACCTGCTGCTGGACCTGCTGCTGGACCTGCTGCAAGGGCGCTTCGGCACCGCTTCAGAGTCGGGCAGTGACCCTGCCGAGGTGCCCGGCGAGGCGCGCGGCGGGTGGCCCGACCTGCGGGTGGTGCTGAGAATGAGCCGCAACATGCAGACCCAGGCCGCTGGACAGGGCTTCAGCGACGGCCAGGTGCTGCTGGGCGGGGCCATCGGCGGCCCGGTCATCTTTCAGGAGTACGGCCTCAAGTTCGAGGCCGACGTCGTGCGCGGCCAGAAGACCGGCTTCTTCCTCGATCAGCGGGAGAACCGCCGGATTGTGGGCGGCATGGTCGAGAAACTGGTGCAGCAGGGCGACGGGCGGCGGGTACTCAACGCCTTTTCCTTTTCCGGCGGCTTCTCGCTGGCCTCGGCGCGGGCGGGCGCGGCAGAGGTGGTCAGCGTGGACATCAGCAGGCACGCCCTGGAGAGCAGCGAGCGCAACTTCGCGCTCAACCGCGAATTGCCCGGCGTGGCGCGCTGCTTTCACCGCCCGGTGCAGGCCGACGTGTTCGCCTGGATGGGCGAGACCGGGCCGGGTGACACGGGCGCGGGCGAACCCTTCGATCTGATCGTGCTCGACCCGCCCTCACTGGCCCGGCGCGAAATCGAGCGCGAGGGGGCCATCCGCGCCTACAGCCGCCTCAGCGATCAGGCCATCCACCGGCTGCGGCCCGGCGGCGTGCTGATGTCGGCGTCGTGCTCGTCACACGTCAGCGCCGAGGAATTCTTCGAGGCGGTGCGGACGGTGGCGCGGCGCAGTGGCCGGGCCTGGAAGGAGCTGCGCACCACCCGCCACGCCCCCGACCACCACGCCACCTTCACGGAAGCCGAGTATCTCAAGGCCATCTACCTGCGGGTGGAGTAGGGTGTGGGCGCGTCGATGCACATGGCGGGCAAGCACAGCTCTCACACTCGCGCCCGCGCCCGGCGCGCTAGGCTGGGGCGTGATCAAGTTCAATCAGACGGGTCGGGCGGCGCTGGGAACGCTGGTGCTCTGCGCCGCACTCCTCAGCAGTGCCCAGGCCAGCCCCGCCCAGACCAGTCCCGCCGCCGAGCTGTTCAACCGGGCGAGTGATTTGTTTCAGAGCGAGTATTACGGCTGGTCCGACGAGGACCGCAGCACCCTGGTCAGTCAGTACGCCGCCGAGTTGCAGACGCGCTGCGCGCCCGAGGGCGAGGCATGCAGCTTCGAGACGGGCCGGGCCGTGCTGACCGAGATGTTCGACCACTTTCACGACGACCACACCAGCGTCCGCGACGCCGAGACCGCCCAGCGCCTGATGGAGATTCAAAACGACCTGAGCGTGCCGCGTACCGGCGCACGGGTCATCAAGCAGCCGGAAGGCCTGCTGGTGGTGGGCGTGCAGGCAGGCAGTCCCGCCGAGCAGGCTGGAGTCAAGCTCTACGATTTGATCACGTCGGTCAACGGCGAGGTCGCGGGCAAGGATCAGGCGGTGGATTCGCTGGCCTTCGTGCGTCTGGAACGTGCCGCCCAGCCGCTGGCCCTCGTCATCCAGCGCCCCGGCACAGCTTCTCTGAACCTGAGCATCACCCCAACCGAGATGAAAGCCCGCGACGAGCCGAGCCTGAGTTATCCGGCTCCGGGGGTGGCGCTGATCAACTTCCCGACTTTCCTGTCAGGCGACAGCGCGCCGCTGTTTTTGGAGAGAATCAAGGAAGCCCAGGCGACGGGCGCACACGACCTGATCATTGACCTGCGCTACAACGGCGGCGGGCGGCTCGATCAGTGCGTGGCGGCGGCCAGCATCTTCAAGCCGGTGGTATATCAGGCCCGTTTTCGCGGCGGTGGCTGGAGTTTCGGCGGCCTGGGCGGCGAGCAGGCCCCGGCCCTGAGTGCCCGCATTGACCACACCAGCCACGTCTGGAACGGCCCGGCAGCGATTCTGGTGGGCGAGAACACCGCCTCGTGCGCCGAAGTCTTCACCTTCTTTGCCCAGAAAACCGGCGTCAAGGTCATCGGCACGGCGACCAAGGGGGTGGGCAACAGCGGCGTGAACTTCTTTCCACTGCCCGATCACGGAATTCTGAGTCTCACCATGCTGCGCGCCTTCGACGAAACCGGCGCAGCGCTGCCTGACCACATCACGCCGGATATCAGCGCCCCCACCGACATTCAGGCACTGATCAAGAGCGGCAACGACACCACCCTGGACGCGGCCCTGAAAGCGCTGGGCGTGCCGGGGCCAGCGGCGACGGGTGCTGTCAAGTGAGCGGCCGCCAACTGAATGACTTCCCCTGTGCTGGCCGGAGCCGCGCTTGATTCTCGCTGTCGTTTTGATCGGCCTCCTGGCAGGCGTGCTGGGCGCGATTCTGGGGCTGGGCGGTGGGGTGGTGGTGGTGCCCGCACTGCAATACGTGCTGCCGCTGTTCGGCGACAACATCAGCATCACCCAGGCTGTCGCCATCAGCCAGATCGGGGTGCTGGCGGTGGGCGTGGCGGGCACAGCGGGCTACCTGCAAAAAGGGCTGATCCGCGCCCGCACCGGCTACCTGCTCTCGCCCTACACCATCATCGGCGGAGCGGCTGGCAGCTATCTGGGCCTAATTCTCCCGGCCAGGGCGGTGGCCACCGTGTTCGCTGCGCTGCTGCTCTACAGCGCCTACAACCTGCTGCGCGGCCTCAAGCGCATCGAGCAGGAGCGCGAGCCGAGCAAGCTGGTGCCGCCCGCGATGGGATTTGCAGGCATCATGAGCGGGCTTCTCGGCATCGGCGGCGGCACGGTGCAGGTGCCGGTCATGAATCTGCTGGCAGGCATTCCCATTCGGGAAGCGATTGCCACCAGCACCTTCATCATGGGCCTCACTGCCGTCGCCAACGCCCTGATCTACAGCGCGGGCGGCTTCCTCGACTTTCACCTGGCGGCAGCGGTGGCAGCGGGGATTCTGATCGGTGCGCGGGCAGGCACTGGGCTGGCGACCCGCATCAGCGCCCAGAATCTGAAGTTGGCCTTCAGTCTGCTGCTGATCTTTACCGCCGGGCAGATGCTATGGAAGTACTGGGCATGAAGGAAGAAGTGAAGCGCGACGGGGCGCAGAGCGAGCAAGCGGGCCTGCCCACCTGGCTCTTTCCGCTGGGCTTCGGCGTCGGCCTGGCGGCTTTGGTCGTCGGCGTGATCTGGCCCGCGTTTGCGCGCTGGGCAGTCTACTGGCTGATGCTGGTGCCGGTGCTGGCAGCGCTGGCGGTGGCGATAGGCAACTGGCGCAGGGACCGCCGCCTGAGCGTGGCTGCGCTGCTGGCGCTGCTGGGCGTGGGCCTGGTGCTGCTGGGGCGGCAACTGCTCAAGTAGAGATTGGCTCCTATCTCTTGTTCCCGGCCACGAAGCCCATGCGCGGCAGCACCGGCTCGGCTTCCTCATCAATGCGCCTGGTCTGGTTGGGCGTCGGCTCGGGGAACTGCGGGTTGGCCTTGAGCGGTGCGTGCGCTGGGTGGGTGCGCGAATCAATGCCCCCCACTGGCCCTGCCTCCCTGATTTTCAGGCGGGTGGTCCGGGCCGGGAGGCCCATCGCGATGCCGTGCGGCTCGATGTCGCCGCGCAGCAGTGCGTGGGTCGCCAGCAGGGCGTCGTCGCTGACCACACTTCCGGCCAGGATGGTGGAGTGGTAGGTCAGGCGTGCACCGCGCCCAATCACGGTTTTGCGCAGGGTCACGTCGGAGCCGTCGAGAACCGAGTGGGTGTGACTGTAGATGTTGACGTAGTCGCTGACCGAAGCGCCGTCGTGCAGCTCGATGCCGCCGATATCGTCGAGCAGCACGTTGCGGTGAACCACCACATCGTCGCCGACTTCCATGTTGTAGCCCACCGAGAATTCCACATTCTGCCAGCACTTGAAGTTGCGGCCCACCGATTTGAAGATGTGGCCCGCCAGCACCTGCCGCAGCGGAATGCCGAACAGCGGATTGTGGCCCAGCGGGGTGAGGTCCACGTTCTTCCACAGCCATAGCAGCGGCTTGACCCGCTGGAACTCGGCGTCGTCGGTGGCCATGTAGTACTCGGCCTCGAAGGTCACGTTGCGCGAATCGAGGTTGAGGGCCAGCAGCGGCGAGTCGGCGGTCAGGGCCGCGTAGCTGCGCCCGTAGACCAGCTCGGCCAGCAAGTCGCGCACCAGTTCCGGACGGTGGGTCGCCGGGTCACTGAGCTTGGTCTCCAGATCGGCAAAAAAAGCCGCATACGTCTGCTCAGCGGTGTCGGGAATGGCGAGTGGTTTGAGCCAGGTCATAGCGGCGAGTGTAGCAGCGCCCTCTTCGGAAAGGGCGCGGTCTGTTTACAATTTTGGTCAACTGCTTGAAAAAATAGTCTGATGCCCCATCTGCGCCATTGTGCAGAGGCGGGAAGCGTTCGAGCGCGGCAGACTGGGTGCATGCGCCTCGCCATTTGTGAAATCAACGGCGTGCCGATCAGCGACAGCGACGTGGAGCATATCCAGTGCTCCGGTCAGCTGCGCCGCACGCTGCCGGGCGCTCCGGACAATGAGACCGAGCGCTTGCAAGCCGAGGCGCTGGGCCTGGGCGTGGAGCAGTTCCGGCGGCTGAACGCCTCGCTCGACGCATTGAGACATTGACACCCGGTATCATGACCCCATGACCAATGCCGCTCTGGTGCTGCGGCCTGCTGGCCGCGACGATCTGGGCTTTCTGCAAGATCTCTTGCCGCGTTTTGTGTCTTTCGGACTGCCGCCGGGACAGGATGAAGGCGCGGTGCTGGCGGGCGCGGCGCAGCACCTACTCGGCGCGCTGGCCGCGCCGCAGAGTGACAGTGCCCTGCTGATCGCCTGGATGGAGCAGGCCGGACAGCCAGACCGGCGCGCCGGATTCCTGCGCCTCGACACCGAGCGCCCACTGTTCGGCCCACCTTTTGCCTACCTGGCCGACCTGGCACTGGCCGAGTGGGCCGAGGGGCATGGGCTGGGGCAACTGCTGCTCGAACAGGCCGAGCGCTGGGCCTGGGAGCGCGGCCTGAAGCAGCTTCAGCTTCATGTATTCGCCACCAATGCCCGCGCCCGCAAACTGTATGCGCGGGCCGGGTATAGCGAGGCGACCCTGGGACTGGTCAAGGTGCTCAAACCGTAAGACTGCTTCTCCCCTGATTTATCCACGGTGCTGTCCAGATGACTGCGCGGCGCAGGCGGCCCGCTGGCTTTTCTCGCACCATTGTCCCGCCCGCCGTGTGGCATCCTCAGCAGCATGAGGATGAGCGCCCGCCGATGAACCACGACATCCCGGTTGACCAGCTTGGACCGCAGGGCGAGATCATGGCCCACGCCATCGACGCCTGCGTCCACTGCGGCTTTTGCCTGCCCGCCTGCCCCACCTACACGCTGCTCGGCGACGAGATGGACAGCCCACGCGGGCGCATCTTTTTGATGAAGGAGGTGCTGGAAGGCGAGCTGCCGCTGATGGACGCCGCGCCGCACCTGGACCGCTGCCTGGGCTGCATGGGCTGTGTCACCGCCTGCCCCTCGGGTGTGCCCTACGGCGAGCTGATCACCAGTTTTCGCGGCTGGTCTGAGCCGCAGCGGCAACGCACCCCCTTTGACCGGGCCAAGCGCACCGCCATCCTGAAGGCGCTCCCAGCCCCCAAGCTGTTCAGCTTGGCCGCCCGGATCGGCCAGTACGCCAAGCCGCTCGCGCCGCTGCTGCCCGACGCGCTCAAGTCGCCGCTCGATCTGCTGCCCGAACACATTCCGGCGATGGTCGACCTGCCGCGCTTCACGCCTGCACAGGGAAAGAAGCGGGCCAGGGTCGCCTTCCTGGTCGGCTGCGCCCAGCAGGCCCTCGCGCCCAATTTCAACGCGGCCACCTTGCGGGTGCTGGCCCGCAACGGCGTGGAAGTCGTGATTCCGGAAGGCCAGGGCTGCTGCGGCGCGGCGGCGCTGCACACCGGGGCGCGTGAAGAGGCGCTGAAGCTGGCGCGGGCCAACCTCGCAGCCTTCGACATGGACGACTACGACGCCATTCTCAGCAACGCAGCGGGCTGCGGGGCGGGTCTGAAGGAATATCCGGAAGTGCTGCACGGCCTCCCCGACGAGGCGGCGGCGAAGAAGCTGGCGGCCAAGGTCATGGACATCAGCACCTTCCTGGCGCGGCTCTCAGAAGACGGCGGCCTGGAGCCGTTCATGCCCGCGTCCAGGCCACTCAAGATCGCTTACCACGACGCCTGCCACCTGGCCCACGCCCAGGGCATCCGCGCCGAGCCGAGGGCACTCCTCAAGATGATTCCCGGCGTGAGTCTGCTGGAAGTGCCGCAGGGTGATCTGTGCTGCGGCTCGGCAGGCACCTACAACTTAGAGCAGCCCGCGCTGGCCGCCGAACTGGGCGAGCGCAAGGCGAGAAACGTGCTGTCGGTGCAGCCCGATATGGTCGCCAGCGGCAACATCGGCTGCCACACCCAGATTCAGAGCCATTTACGGCGGCAAGGCAGCCCGGTGCCGATTCACCACACCATCGAGATTCTAGATCTGGCCTACCGGGGGCTGCTGTGAGGGGGAGAGCATGAGCCTGTTTAACCGCCGCAAGCCAGAGAAACTGGGATTGACGACCAACTCTTCAGTCAGCAAGCCGCGATCCACCGACGCGCCGCACGGCCCACTGGCCCTGGAGCTGACCCGCCTACTGGGGCCGCAGAAGGTGCTGAGCGCCCCCGCCGAGCGCCTCAACTACGGCTACGACGCCATTCTGGTGGGCAAGACGCCGCTGTGCGTGGTGCTGGCCGAGAGCACCGCCGATGTCGTGACCGCCGTCAGGGTGGCGAAGGCGGCGGGCGTGCCGATTGTCGGGCGCGGAGCGGCCAGCGGGCTCAGCGGCGGCGCGGCCCCCCTGGTGGAATCGCTGGTCATCTCGTTTACCCGCATGACCCGGCTCGACATTTTTGCCGAGCGGCGAGAAGCCCGCGCCCAGGCTGGAGTCATTACCCTGGCAGTCAGCGAGGCGGCCCGGCCACACGGTCTGGTGTATCCGCCCGACCCGGCCAGCTTCCGAACCAGCACCATCGGCGGCAACCTCGGCGAGAACGCGGGCGGGCCGATGTGCTTCAAGTACGGCGTCAGCGGCGACTACGTGAAGGGCTTGCAGTTCGTGGACGTGGACGGTGACGTGCATGAATTGACCCGCGACGCCTACGATCTGGCAGGGCTGCTGATCGGCTCGGAGGGCACCCTGGGGTTCATTACCGAGGCGACCTTGCGGCTGGTGACGCCGCCCAAATTCACCCGCACCCTGATGAGCCATTTCGCGGAGGTCGGGCAGGCTGCCGAGGCCGTGTCGCGCTCAATCGCAGCGGGGGCGGTTCCGGCCAAGCTGGAATTCATGGACCGGGCCTGCACCAACGCCGTCGAGGACTACCTGAACATCGGGCTGCCGCGAGGGGCCGAGGCGGTGCTGCTGGTCGATACCGACGGCGAGGATCTGGCGACGGTGGAAGAGGAACTGGCACTGGTGGAGGCGGCCTGCCAGCAGCACGGCGGCAGCGTACGCCGCGCCGAGGGCGAGCTGGAGAGTGCCGCGCTATGGCGGGCCCGGCGCAGCATCTCCCCTGCCCTGGGCCGCATCCGACCGCAGCGCATGAACGAGGACATCGTCGTGCCGCGCAGCGCTCTTCCCGAGGTGGTGCGCGAGATCCGGGCGCTGGGCGAGGCGTCGGGCTTTCATCTGGTGCAGTTCGGACACATCGGCGACGGCAACCTGCACCCCAATATCCTGTTTGACCCCAGACGGGAAAGCAGCGAGAAGGTGCATGAGCTGGCCTATCAGGTGGCGCTGGTGGCCCTGCGGCACGGCGGGGTGCTGAGCGGCGAACACGGCATCGGCGCGATGAAGCGGGCTTTCATGCGCGACGCGGTGGACCCGGTGACGCTGGACGCCCTGTGGGCCGTGAAGCGGGCACTCGACCCCCAGGAGCGGCTAAATCCGGGGAAGGTCTTGCCCGGCGACACTGACCTGCCACACGGGAGCGCCTATGCCCGTCCTTGATCTGAGCGCCGCCGACCAGACCCTGATCGCCAGCGGGGACACGCCACTGCTGGACGTCTACGCCGCGCTCCCGGCGGGCCTCTATCCTCCTTTTCCACCTGCCGAACTGCCGGGCGGTCTGAGCGGCCTGTTGCAACGCGGCGGTTTCGCCCAGAACTTCTTCTTCGCGGGCGAAATCCTGGGTGTCACCTTCCGGGCCCCCAGCGGGCGCGTCGTCCGGGCGGGCGGGCGGGTGGTCAAGAATGTGCAGGGCTACGACCTGACCCGGCTGTTCGTCGGCTCGTTCGGGCTTCTGGGCGAGGCGCTGGACGTGACCTTGCGGCTGCGCCCCGGTCTGGCGGTCCGGCACCTCGCGCGGCCCGGCTCGCTGGCCGAGGTGTCCGGCAGCCGCGCCCGCTTCGTCTGGGAAGTCGAGGGACTCGTCAACCTGCTGCACTTCGGCCACGCCCACGAGGTGGAGACTGTGCTGAATGCCTTCGGCGGCGAGGACGTGGACGCGCCCGCTGACCTGCGCCCACTCTTTCCAGCGGGCATGGTGCCGGGGGAGAACGGCCCGGCTGACGTTCTCCAGGCGCGCGATCTGCGCTTCGGCTGGGTCAGCGGGACGGCGGTGCCGGACGCGCCGCCGCTGTTCGCGAAGGTGGCGGCGGCGCTGTAGGGCGCAGGCCATCCGCTCCGGACGCGGTAGATTGAAGCCGACTCAAACGCGGAGGCGCAAAACGTGACAAAGCAGTCGGGCATGGGGCCAGGGCGCGGCAGAATGCGCCAGACCGGGATTTATCTGCGGGGCCTGGGCGGCGAGACGCCAGCCGTACCAGTGCAGGTCGCCGCCTTGCAGGACGCGGCCCGGCGCAAGCTGGCCGCCGCCGACTTCGCCTACATCGCGGGCGGCGCGGGAGCCGAGCGCACCCTGCGGGCCAATCTGGCGGCCTTCGAGAGAGTGCAGCTCCTCCCCCGGATGCTCTCAGGCCAGCGCGAGCGCGACCTCAGCGTCAAGCTGCCCTGGCAGACCCTCGCCTCGCCGCTGCTGCTGGCCCCCATCGGCGTGCTGGAAGCGGCCCATCCCCAGGCCGATCTGGCCGTGGCCCGCGCCGCCGCCGCCGAGGACGTGCCGTTTGTCTTCAGCTCGCAGGCGTCGGTGCCGATGGAGGACTGCGCGGCAGCGATGGGCGACTCGGCGCGCTGGTTTCAGCTGTACTGGAGCACCGACGACGAGGTGACGCAGTCGTTTATCCGGCGGGCCGAGGCCTGCGGCGCAGCGGCGCTGGTGCTGACCCTCGACACCACGCTGCTCGGCTGGCGACCCCGCGACCTCGACCTGGGCAGCCTGCCGTTTTTGCGCGGGCAGGGACTGGCGCAGTACCTCTCCGACCCGGTGTTCCGATCGCGGCTGGGGGAACGGCTGCCGCCCGCCCCGGCTGCGCCGCCCGCCACCCCGGCCCTGCTGCGAACCGCCGCCCAGCTCCGCGCTGCGGGCAAACGCTTCGGCCTGAGTTTCCGGGAGGTGCAGAACGCCGCCGCCCGCTTCACCGCCACCTACACCCGTCCCGATCTGAGCTGGGACGACATCAGCCGCCTGCGCCAGTGGACCCGGCTGCCGATTGTCCTCAAGGGCATCCTGCACCCAGACGACGCCCGCGAGGCCGAGCAGCGCGGCGTGGACGGGTTGATCGTCAGCAACCACGGGGGTCGCCAGCTCGACGGCGCGGTGGCCTCGCTCGACGCTTTGCCGGGCGTGGTGGCGGCGGCTGCAGGCCTGCCAGTGCTGCTCGACAGCGGCGTGCGCACCGGCTCGGACGTGGCCAAGGCGCTGGCCCTGGGCGCGCAGGCTGTCCTGCTGGGCCGCCCCTACGTCTACGGGCTGGCGCTGGGCGGCGAGGCGGGCGTGCGTGAGGTCATCCAGAACGTATTGGCCGAGTTCGACCTGACGCTGGGCCTGCTGGGCGTCGGCGCGGCGCGTGAGCTGGGGCCGCAGCACCTCGCGTCCACGTCGTCAGGCCAGGAAACACTGAGCTAAACGAAAAGCAGGCCAGGGAATCCTCTCCCGGCCTGCCCAACTGAGACTGACTCCGCTCCTGCTCAATCTCACTTCCCGAAGTTCTGGTTGAACGTCTCAGGGCGCGTCAGCACCCGCCAGTTCAGGACGCTCTTACCGCTGGTGGTCACGTAGTCGGCAGGGTTGGCACTCTGAATGGCGCAGTTGTACTTGGCGTTTTCCTGGCGCATGATCGGCCAGATCACGGCGGCGGCGCGGCCCGCAATATCGCGCAGCGGCACGGGCCCGAACAGGCGCGAGTCTTCCGAGCCGTTCTCGGTGCGGTTGTCGCCCATCACGAAGTACTGCCCGGCAGGCACCGTCAGTTCGGGGGCGTCCTGCACGATGCCCTTGAGGTTGGACTGGATCTGGTTGGCAATCGGGCTATCCGTGTCCCAGCAGCCCTGTGACTGCCAGTAGGAGGCGGTGTAATCGTTGCTCAGGGCCACGTCGTTGACGAACACCACGCCCTTGGTGATCCGGATCTTGTCGCCGGGCAGCCCGGTCAGGCGCTTGATCAGGAAGGGGCGGTAGGTCCACAGATTGAAGAAGCTTCGCGTCTCGGCAGCGGCGGGTGGCTTGAAAATGAGGATATCGCCGCGCTTGAAGCTGCCGACGCCCGCCTTGTGCAGCCAGGTTTCGTATTTGGGCACGAAGACGCGCTCGTGGTGGCGCAGGTTGGGCATCATGCTGACGCCGTCCACACCGACCAGGGTGGCAATAAACTGGGTGATCACCACGGCGAACACAATCGGTTCGAGCAGCTCTTTCCAGAGGCGCTGCAAGGCATTCGGCGGTTTCTTGAGTTTGGTCATCAACACTCCTGAACTTCAGCAGGGCGGCCCCGCTTGCACTCTTGACAAGCCGTACTTTTGACAGGCAAGGAGCGGGGCTGCCGGAAGCAACATTGCAAAGAATACTTGAATCCAGGTGAAAGAATACAGCCGGAACGGAAACCCACCACCGCCCCAGCGACGGCAAGGCGCAGCCCACAGGCAGAAATCAGCTTATGGCCACCTGCTTTCACTTTGCTGTTCAGTCCGCCGCGCTCTCCTCCGGTACCTGCACGGCTGTCACTTTCACCGGCACGCCGCTGGCCGCCGTGTTGCCGGTGAGTTCATCCAGAAATTCTGGATCGGTCAGGTCGTTGGCGCTGGCCCCAGCGTGGGCGGCGGCCACTTCCAGGCGCACACCTGCCCTGCCGTGTCCGAAGCCGTGCGGCAGGCTGACCACGCCGGGCATCAGGGTGCCCGTCACCTCGGCCTGCACTGTCACCGCGCCAACCCGCGAGCGGACTTCCACCATCTGCCCGTTCTGGATATTCAGCCGCGCCGCGTCCACCGGGTTGAGCATCAGGGTGCAGCGCTGCGGCCCGCGCATCAGCCTCGGCACGTTGTGCATCCAGGAATTGTTGCTGCGAAGCTGCCTGCGCCCGATCAGGACGAGGTCGGGAACGTCGGCACTGAGCGTGGCTTCCAGCCGGGCCAGGTCAGCCAGCATCGGCGCGGGGGCGGCGTTGATCCGGCCTTCGGCAGTGAGCAGACGCTGCGGCAGGCAAGGCTGCATGGGGCCGTAATCGGTGCCGTGCGGCGCAGCCCGCAACGCTTCCAGACTGGTGTGGCGCGGTCCGTGCTTGAGACCCAGCTCCAGACGCTCGTCCGGCGTGCTGCCCTTCTCGCCTGAGAGGCGCTCACGCAGACTCTCGAAAATCTGCCAGTCGTAACGCTGGTGCCCACCAATCGGAAAGATGGGGTCGCTGATCCGGGCAGTGTTGCGAACGGCGAAATGGTGAAACACCACGTCGTAGTGCTGCGTTTCCAGGCCCACGGCAGGCGGTAGGATCACGTCGGCGCGGCGGGTGGTGGCGTTGAGGTAGGGGTCGATGCTGACCATGAACTCCACGCCCGCGAGTGCCTGATCGAGTTTCTCGCCGTCCGGGGTACTGAGCACCGGGTTGCCCGCGATGGTCACGAAGGCCCGCAGTTGCCCCTCGCCGGGCGTCAGGAACTCCTCGGCCAGCGCGGCCACCGGCAGCTCGCCATCGAACTCCGGCAACCCGCGCACCCGCGAGTGCCAGCGGTGATGGTACGTCTGGCCTTTCTTGGCACGGCCGAGCAAATCGAAGGCGGGCAGCGGCCACATCGCACCGCCCTCGCGGTCCAGGTTGCTAGTCACCAGATTCAGCGCATTGAGCAGCCACTGGCACAACCCACCGAACGCCTGCAAGCTCAGGCCGATACGTCCATAGACGACGGCCCGCTCAGCAGCGGCGAACTCGCGGGCCAGGCGGCGGATGGTTTCGGCGTCCACGCCCGTTGCCTGGGCCACCTTTTCAGGAGTAAACGTTGCAGCAGCGGCCCTCAACTCGGCCAGCCCATCGGTAAATTCGGCGAGGTGGCCCGGCTGGTCCAGTTTCTCGGCAAAAATAACGTTCAGCAGCGCCAGCAGCAGCAGTGCGTCGCTGCCGGGGCGGATGAAGTGGTGCTCGTCGGCAACTTCGGCGCTCTCGGTGCGGCGCGGATCGAGCAGCACGACTTTACCGCCGCGCCCGCGCAGCGCTTTCAGGCGGCCCCGCATGCCCGGCGCAGTCATGATGCTGCCGTTGGAGGCCAGCGGATTTGCACCCAGCATTAAAAAGTAGTCGCTGCGGTCAATATCGGGAATCGGCAGCAGCAGCGGGTGGCCGAACATCTCGGCGGCGGCGAAATGGTGCGGGAGCTGGTCCATGCTGGTGGCCGAGTATCTGCTGCGGCTTCCCAGGGCGCGCACGAAGCCGCCCGCCGAGAGCAGCGTGCCGGAGTTGTGGACGCTGGGGTTGCCCTGGTACACCGCCACGCTGTCCTGACCGTGCCGGGTCTGCACCTCGCGCAGCCGGGTCGCCACGTAGTCGAGCGCCTCATCCCAGCCAAGTTCGGTCCAAGTGTCGCCGTCTCGCCGCATCGGGAGTTTCAGGCGGTCCGGGTCGGTGTGAATGTCGGCGATCACCGCCCCTTTGGGGCAAATGTGGCCGTGGCTGAGCGGATCAAGGGGGTCGCCGCGCACGTCCACCACCGCACCCCCCTTGACCGTCAATTGCAGGCCGCAGATGGCCTCGCAGAGATTGCAGGCGCGGAAATAGAGGCCGTCGGCGGTCTGGCCGTGGGTGGATTGGGCAGCAGTGGCTTGGGAAAGGGTCATGAAACCTCCAGAACAGGCGAGCAGCAGGGCAATTTTGGACTGACTCCAGTGTAGTCGCATTCCGGCGCACCGAAGCGCCGGGGCAAGCGGTCAGGGGCGCACCCACCAGACGAACAACCCGGCCACCAGCAGCAGCGAGGCGAGCGGGCTGAACAGCGCCAGAACAGCACAGGCCAGACACCAGAAGATACCCAGAAACGAGTCGCGCTGACTGCGCCCGAGGAGCGCGAGACTGTCCGGGTGGGCGGCGGTGATGGTCCGAGCCAGAAGAAAAAACGCCAGGCTGTTGAGCAGGTTGGCCAGCGCGTAGAAGGCGGCGGCGGCGCTGCCCGACTCCGAGCGCAGGTATTCGGCGACCACCGCTGTCGGAAACGGCAGAAACGACACGGTGAGCAGAAAAAACCCGTTGACGATCAGCAGCTTCTGAGTGACCTGCTTGACCTGACCGATCAGCATGTGGTGCCCGATCCACGAGATCAGGATGGTGGAAAAGGCCAGCAGGTAGGCCAGATATGAAGGCCACAGGTGCAGCAGCCCCCGCCACAGCGCCGTCCCGCTGCCGAGTCCGCCCACCTGCGGCACCTTGATCTCCAGAATCAGCAGTGTGATGGCGATGGCAAACACGCCGTCGCTGAAGGCCTCAAGTCGGTTTGGGCCTCTGAACATCATCATGAAAAGCCAGTCATCCTCATTGCATCTTAAGTCTTCGTTGCTGGCCTCAAACCTATTTGAAATGGACGGGTAGGCTGAGGCATGGCCCTTCTCTCCCCCGAATCCGCCCCCGCCACCCGCCGCAGTGACCACACCGACACCTATCACGGCAGCGCGGTGGCCGATCCCTACCGCTGGCTGGAGGACGCGGGCAGCCCAGAGACCCAGGCGTTTGTGGACGTCCAGAACAAGCTGACCCGCCGGGTACTGGACGCCGTGCCAATGCGTGCTGAGCTGATCACCCGCCTGACCGGGTTATGGGACTACGCCCGCCGGGGCGCGGTATGGCAGGAGGGCGGCCAGTACTTCCAGATGCGCAACAGCGGCCTGCAAAACCAGTTTGTGCTGTATGTAATGGACTCGCCCACCGCTGAGGGCCGGGTGCTGCTCGACCCCAACACGCTCTCGGAAGACGGCACGGTGGCGCTGGGCGACTACTCGGTCAGCCAGGACACTTCCAAGCTGGCCTACTCAGTCAGCCAGGGCGGCAGCGACTGGCAGGAGTGGCGGGTACGCGACATCGCCAGCGGCGATGACCTGCCCGATACCCTCCACGACAGCAAATTCAGCGGCGCAAGCTGGCTGCCCGATGCCAGTGGCTTTTTCTACTCACGCTACGACCGCCCGCCGGAAGCCGAGCAGCTCAGCGGCGCGAACTTCAACCAGCGGCTTTACCTGCACCGTCTGGGCACCCAACAGGCCCAGGACGAGCTGATTCTGGAGCGCCCCGACCAGCCGGAATGGGGCTTCTCCGGCACGGTCAGCGAGGACGGCGCGTATCTGGTGGTCAGCGTCTGGAAGGGCACGGCCCGCGAAAACCTGATCTGGGTGCGGCCCCTGGCAGAGCGCGGCGACTTCACGGAGGTCGTGGCCGATTTCCGGGCCAGCTACCGCTTCGTCGGCAACGACGGCCCGCTGCTCTACTTTCGCACCGACGACGCCGCGCCGAAGGGCCGCCTGATCTCGCAGCATCTGGAGACGGGCGAGGTGCGCGAGATCGTCCCGGAAGACCAGGACCGTCTGCTGAAAGTGCTGATGGTGGCGGGGGGTTTCGTGCTGCACACGTTGGAAGACGCCTCCAGTCGCCTGACCCTGGTGGATAGAACCGGCCAGAACGCCCGCCCGGTGACGTTGCCAGGCCTGGGCAGCGTGGGCGCATTGAACGGGCATGCCAGCAGCCCGCAGGTGTTCCTGAGTTTCACCAGCTTCCTGAGTCCGGCGGCCAGCTACACGTTAGATGCACTGAGCGGCCAGCTTGAAATCGTCTGGACACCCGACCTGGGCGTGGACCTGAGCGCCTACGAGGTCCGCCAGGAATTTGCAGAAAGCAGAGACGGCACCCACATCCCAATGTTCATCGTGACGCCCAAAAACCTGCTACTGGACGGCTCACACCCCACCCTGCTCTACGGCTACGGCGGCTTCGACATTCCGCTGACACCCAGCTTTGAGGTTTCGCGGCTGGCCTGGCTGGAAGCGGGCGGGGTGCTGGTGGTCGCCAATCTGCGCGGCGGCGGCGAGTACGGTGAAGACTGGCACCAGGCCGGGATGAAAGACAACAAGCAAAACGTCTTCGACGACTTCGCCGCCTGCGCCCGGCATCTCGTGGAGCGCGGCTACACCTCGCCGCCGCACCTGGGCATCGAGGGCGGGAGCAACGGCGGCCTCCTCGTCGGCGCGACCCTGACCCAGCACCCCGAGCTGATCGGCGCGGCGGTGGCGCACGTGGGCGTCATGGACATGCTCAGATTTCAGCACTTCACGATCGGCTGGGCCTGGGTCAGCGACTACGGCAGCAGCGACACGCCCGAGGGCTTCGCCACCCTGAGCGCCTACAGCCCGCTGCACAACCTCGCCCAGCGGGCCTACCCGGCCACCTTGCTCACCACCGGCGACCACGACGACCGGGTGGTTCCGGCCCACAGCTACAAGTTTGCCGCCGAGTTGCAACACGTCCAGCAGGGCGGCGCACCGGTTTTGCTGCGGGTCCAGACCAGGGCCGGGCACGGCGCAGGCAAACCGACCCGGCTGGTCATCGAGGAAAAGGCAGACGTGTACGCCTTCCTGCTGGCGGCGCTGGAATAAACGCTCAGGGCGGCTCAGGAGCCAGGAAAGCCGATTATCCCGGCTGGCTGGCCACCTTGTTCTGGTCCACATAGGCGTCAAGCACCTTGCCGCCGCCCCGGAAGGTGATCAGCGTGACGTACTGCACCCCGCCCTCCTCGCCTTCCTTGAGATGCGGCAGATCGGTGGGGCGAGCACCGCGCGAGTACTTGACGATCTTGGGCAACTTGATCTTCTTGGTGTCTACCTCGTCGAGTTCGCGGCGCTTGTAGCTCTGGCCCCGGTACATCACTGCCTGTTCGCCCTCAGCGTTGGTATAGGGCCGCGCGCCGATCAGGTTCCAGTCGAAGATGTCGGCCATGCCGAGCGGCAGCGACACGCCCCCGGCAGGCAGGTCTCCGCTGCTCCAGCCGGACTTCCCGTACTTGCGAAGCGCCGGAAAGATCTCGCGCTCCTCCTGAACTTCGATGCTGATACTGGTGCCCAGCGGCCCCACGAGGTGAATCTGAATGGACATGTCGGCTCCTTGAGTGTATGAGGCGTAACCATGGGACGGAAGGCAAAGAGCCAAGCATTCTGCGACTTGGTCCTACGCAAATAACATAACAGATTGACGCAGCTCTGCCAATCCCCCGCCCGCTCCTATGATCACGCTCAGCCTGAGCAGCCCGCACCCGGCGCGTCGCCCGCCGCAGACGCGCCCCCCTCGCCATCGGGAAATTGCCCGCTGATCTTGTCCACCGCCGTCACCGTGTTGAGATCGAGGTTGTAGCGGATGATCATGGCGCAGATGATCTCCTGGCCGTTGACCGACTGGGCCAGCGCACCGGGCATGCCGCGCAGGACGGCGACATTGGCCGCGTCGTCGTATTCCACCCGGTCGGCGGTACTGGTACGCGCGCCATTTTTCAAGACCACCTTTCCGGCCAGCGTGGTGGTTTCTTTGTCCACGTCTACCTCGATGCGCTCGCTGTTGCCAGTCAGGCGGTCCGCTTCGGACTTGCCGGGTGCTGGAGCGCGCTCGAAGGTGATCGGGCCGCCGATACGCGCCACCCCGTCGGATTCGTCGTAAACGAGGGTCTGACCCTGGAGGCTGGTGCGGCCCTGGGTCACGAACACGGTGTCGGGCGCGGGTTTGGGGTCAGCCTGCACAGCACAGCGGCTGAGCCGGTCAGTTTTGCCCTCCGGCGGATTGTCGAGAAACCGAGCGGTTCCAGCACTCATCTCGATATGGCCGTCGCCGCCTTCCTGCTGCGTCACCAGCGCCAGCGGCGCGCGGATCAGGTTCTTATCCACCGTGATCTGAATGCCGCCCGGCCCGGTTTCCGAGAATACCGAGACGGTCGGGCTGCCTGCCGGGTCGCTGTCCTGCGGTGTGCAGGAAGCGAAGATGCCGGTGTCGTCAGTCAGGCCGGTCCGCACAATACGAATCACCCTCTCCTTGCCGTCCTTGGCCTTGCGGGTCAGGGTGACGTTCGCTCCTTCCTGAGCGTCGCCGGACGGGTCAGTGACGGGCGAATCGGTGGCGGACTGATCCGCACCAAGCGGTACGTCGGCAGGAGCCGGATCAGCCGGAGCCGAATCGCCCGGCGCAGGCGACTCGATTGGCATGACGGGGTCCGCAGTAGGCTGCCCGGCGGCTGGGGCGCTGGTCTGCTCGGCGGGCACTAGGCCAGGTTGCTGGACACTGGGGGATTGGGGGCTGGACTGCTGGGCCAGCGCCAGGCCCAGCAGCAAGACGCCGCTCAAAGTCAGCCGCCGCCAGGCCCGCACCGTCACCGCTCCACCTTTTTCATTTTCTGTCTGCCCCTTTTCTCCTGCCCGCTTACCGGCTACTCTTTTCGCCAGTCAGCAAAAAGCGGTCGGTGGGAATGTTGAACGGCTTGCTCAGTGCCCGCACCCGGCCCAGGTCAGTGCGCTGCTCCAGGTAGCCGTTCTTGAGGGCCGCGACCCGGGTGCCGGTCTTGCTGTCGCTGCTCACAGCGTTGCCGACCACGTAAGCCACGTTGTTCTTGTCGTCGTAATACACGGCGTCGCCGGTGGTGGTACTCGTTCCCTGAACCAGCTTGACCTTGCCCTTCACGTACAGGAGCTTGTTTTTGGACACGACCCTGGCCTCGGTGCCGGTGATGATCAGTTCCTTTTGCTTGGCACTGGCGGCGCGGGTCAGGCTGGGGGTGCCGGTCAGCACGCCGACGGACTTGTCCTCGTCGAAGATCAGCTTGTCGCCCCGGCCGGTCTGGGTGCCGCTGATCAGCTCCACATTGCCCGTCGAAGTGCTCATGTTGGTATCCACATCGAGGCTCATCTGGGTGGCCTTGATGTTCACCGGGTCGCCGTCGTCCTTGGTTTCCGGCACGAACACGGCGCTGGGGCTGCTGGTCAGCACGCCCTGACCCGTCGCCTCACTGTAGGCGAGTTGCCCGCCCCTGGCTGTCAAGCGTCCGCGCACCACGTTCACGTCGCCGCCGCCCCCGCTGAAGACCGCCGTGCGCTTGCCCTCGGACCCGGCCAGGGTGCTGCCCGCAGGCGCAGTCAACACGGCGCTGGGCGCGGTGATGTTGACATTGTTGACGCTGGCCTTGATGGGTTTACCGTCTTTGCCAGTGTAATTGATGGGGCCATTTCGCAGATTGCCCTGAACGTTGGCTGCCGTGTCGAAGCGCAGCACCCGGTCAACCTGAGCGGCGAGGGCGGTCGTGAGGGCCAGCATGGACAGCAAAATGAGGGGACGTTTCATGATTCTCCTTGAAGGAATGAGGGTGAGCCGACGTTGAGAAACCGCACTCAGCGGGTCTGAATCTTGCCGTTGACACACCGGGTGGGCGGAGCGGTGTGAAATTCAGCGCCGGGATCGAGAACAGCCTGAAAATTACTGAAGTCGAAGTTGGCCCGGATGTCGCTGTACACGCCGCTCTGGACGGGTGAGACGATCTCGCCGCGCGGGGCGCTGTAGCCACCCTGCTGGTTGATGATGACTTCCTGCTGACCCTGCGACGACAGGGTGAAGGTGCTGCAATCAGCCAGGGTGTAGAGCCTGGCCTGCTGGGCGTGCAGGTTGTCCTGGTTGTCGATCACCAGCTTGGTGGCATTGATGGTCATGTCTTCCTGCAATTGCCCGGCTCCGTTCCGCACCCAGCGTGCTCCCTGCCCAAGCTGATCGAGGGAGGTCTCACCCTTTTCCGGGTCCACGCTGATCTGCCCCGCCGCGAAGCGCCACTCGGCCCTGGGGTCCTGGGCCGGGTAGAGCTGCAATTTGACATTGCTGAGCGTGACCCCAGAACCCCGCACGCTGGGCGAGGCGGGTAGTAGCGCGAACACCAGGCCGAACAGCAGCAGCGCCGTCAGCGCCAGAACACTTATCCGCAGCATGGCAGCTCCCGCCTCGGCAGTGGAGAACTGGGCAATGATCGGCAGATTGACGGCGGCTTGAGCACGCAGGCATGATAGCTGTCTGCTTTCATGAGAGTGCTTAGGGTTGCCTGATGGCCGGGGCACAGATGAGAAGCGGCGTCAGCTTGGCGGATACGGTGGGGCCCGTGCGGAGCGCTAGCCTGGGACCATGATTGACACCCACTGCCACCTCGACTACCTCGACGACCCGGCCTCGGCGCGCGGCGAACTGGGCCTGAGCGCCATGATCTGCGTGGGCGCGAACGTGGAGCACGCCCACAACGCCCTGGCACTGGCGGACAACTATCCCGATGTGTACGCCAGTGTGGGCCTGCATCCCACCGACGTGGCCGCCGAAGACAGCCCACAGACCCGCGCCGAGCTGGAAGTTCTCAGCTCCCGCCCGCGCGTGGTGGCGATTGGCGAGACGGGCCTGGACGATTACTGGGCACATGACCAACTGGTAGTGCAGCGCGCGGCCTTCGAGTGGCAGCTCGATCTGGGGCGGCGGCGCGACCTGCCGGTGATCGTGCATACCCGCGACGCGCCGGGCGGCGAGCGGGCCAGCCTGGGCTGCGCCGAGATTATCCGGGCCGCCGACTGGCCGCGCGGCATCCTGCACTGCTGTAACGGCCACGCCGGACTGCTGCGCGCCGCGCTCGATGCGGGCTGGTCTGTATCGTTCGCCGGAAACCTGACCTACAAGAGCGCCCAGACCATTCAGGAAGCCGCCCGCTTCGTGCCGCCGGACCGGCTCCTCATCGAAACCGACGCGCCGTTTCTGGCCCCGGTGCCCAAGCGCGGCAAGCCCAACCGGCCCGGCTACGTGCGCTACACCTTGCAGTTTCTGGCAGCGCTGCGCGGCCTGGACGAGTCCGAGGCGGAAGCCCTGACCGATGCCAATGCCCGAACCGTCTACCGTCTACCGACTTGAACCGAGACGGCCATTATCAAATCTTAATCTGATCACACCTCAGGGCCTCAGAGACCTGTGGGCATACTTCTGGCAAGTTGCCAAGCCGTGGTATGACTTTCAAGATTCCCCATCCCCCTTCGGTAGACGGCTCCAAGAACCTCACACTTGCCTGGCAATTTCGGCTTGCCTGCTGGTGGGCCTGGTGCGGCTGTGGATTCTCTGAATGCCGCCGCCCGACTGGATCTGCGTCGGGCTGAGCACGCTGGTGGTGGGGCTGGGTGTCTGGTTAACTGCCCAACCGCCGAGCAACCTAGCGCCACTTCAAGGAAGCCATGCGCGGTCCCCAGACACCGGTCAGCGTGTTGCTGCTCAGTGGCATGACGCTGGGGCAGGCCACTGTGCATGGAGAGGGTCTAAGGGCGGCGGTGGAAGAATTGATTCGCGTACATGGGCCGCTGACCATCAGCGTGGGTGTATCGAACCGAACATCCAGAAACACTGTCGCCTCACTACTTCACCACGCCGTGCAGGCCCTTTACCCAGCCAAAAAGTCCGGCAAAAACCGAGGGGTGATGCAGGGAGGCTAAAAAGAACTGCGCCAAACTCTGATCCTGCGTCCCTCCAACAGCTCACTGAACGCTGTTATCAGGCGGCTCAGGAAGCGGGCAAGTCCTGGGCTGCCGCAGCGTCCAGAAACCACACCGGATCAGTGACCTGCCGTACCGGATACCCACCCTCGCCGCGCCAGAGCTGGGCCAGTACCGGGGCCTTAACCGCGCCGGTGACCAGCAGCCAGCGCGCACGGGCCGCGTTGATCTCGTCGAAGGTAAAGCTCAGCCGCCAGGTGTGCTGCTGCGGCACCTCGTTGGCGATGACCCGCCCGCCCAGGTTCAGGCCCGCCGTGCCGGGAAACAGCGAGGCAGTGTGACCGTCGTCGCCCATGCCCAGCAGCACCAGATCGAGACGGGCGGGCAGCAGGGCAGCATAGTCGCTGGCGGCCTCGGCGGGGTCGCGCTCGCCTTCCAGGCGGTGAATCTGCGACGCTGGAATGGGCACGAAGTCGAGCAGACCCACCCTGGCGGTGTGGTAATTGCTCTGCTCGTCGTCCGGCCCCACGGTGCGCTCGTCGCTGAAGTAGATATGGACCTGCACCCAGGAGACGTCCAGGGCACGTAGGGCGGCGTACATCAACTTGGGCGTGCTGCCGCCCGAAAGGGCCACGTGAAAGGCCCCCCGCTCGCTGACCGCTTGCCGGGCCGCCCCGACGAAGGCTTCGGCGGCGGCCCCGGCAGTCGCCTGCGGGGTCGGGTACACCTGGACGTTCATTGGCAGCACGCTTACTGGCCCTCTTCCTGCGGCGCGGCCTGGTCCAGACTGGCGCGGGCCAGGGTCCAGGCCGCCTCGAACACGCTGCCGCGCTCGGGTCGGGCCATCACCCGGCCCAGGCCCTCGGCCAGCGTCATACTCGGCACCATCATCGAGGTCTGACGGTTGACATGATCAAACTTGACCGTCGAGCGCACCGCTTCCTCGCCGCTGGCCTTGAGGGTGAAGCGCACGCCGGGGCCATTCAGTTCGACGCCGCACAGATCACCGTGCTGGCGCTCACAGTCGCCGCGCACGAAGGTCACGGCGCTGAGATCCTTCCAGCCCAGGGTACTGGCGACCCAGGCCGCGTAGAGCCGGGCAGCCCGGTCATTCCTGCCACCCGACCAGACTTTGAGACGGGTGACCCGCCCCAGCACGGCGGCGGCGTCCTTGCTGTCAAACAGCTGTGCCAGCGCCTCGCGCCAGGCTGCCGAGCGCGACCAGCCCAGATCGGCCAGTGCGTACTGGCGGGCCGGGGGAATGTCGAGCCTCAGACTGTCGGCAATCACCTGATCGGCGATCTCGGTCAGCTCGCGCAGCAGCGGCCCACCGGGCGGATCGTCCGAGGCCCACCAGACGTGGTTGACGGTGGCCGGGCGCAGCAGTGGCAAGATGGCCCCGCGCAACTGGCCGGGGTTGGCGAGCAGGGTCAAGCGCTCGATATAGAGGCCCTGCTGCGGCACCAGCTGGGCGTCGATGCTCATGCGCCCCGAGGCCGCCGGTTCCATCACGGCGATGATCTGGCGGCCAGCGTAGCGCCCCTCCAGGCCGGTCAGGGCTTCCTGAATCCGGTCCTGGTGTTGCGGCGAGGTCAGCGCGATGATGTTGCCGGTGTAGGCCCGCGTCTCGATGTCGGTCTGAGCCCACAGCTCGTCGAGTGTGCGCTGAGCGCCCCGGACATTGGTGGGCAGCGGCCCCAGCGGAGCCAGGCGGCTGGCAGCAGCAGCAGCAGTCATGGTTCACTCCTCCAATCTGCGCCGGTCACAAGCGCCGCCAGCGGCGGTCCGGCCCCAGCAGCTTGTCGGCGGCGTCCGGTCCCCAGGTACCCGCGTCATAGTTGGGAAATTCCGGGGCGGGTACGGCATTGGGCGAGGTCGCGTCCCAGGCTTCCAGAATGCCCGAGACGATCTGCCAGGCCTGATCGACCTCGTCCTCACGGGGAAACAGGGTGGCGTCCCCGACCATCGCGTCAAGCAGCAGGCGCGAGTAAGGGCTTTCGAGCTGGGCACCGAAGGCGTCGTAGCGGAAATCCATCACGACTTCCCGCAACTGGTTTTCCTGGCCCGGCGTCTTGCTCGAAAACTTGAGGCTCACACCCTCGTCGGGCTGGATGCGGAAGGCCAGCACATTGCGCTCCAGCCCACCAGGAAAGAGGCCCAGCGGCGGGCGCTTGAAGACCACGGCGATCTCGGTGACCTTCTTGGGCAGCCGTTTACCGCTGCGGACGTAGAACGGCACGCCCTGCCATCTCCAGTTGTCGATCTCGTACTTGACCGCCACGTAAGTCGGGGTCACCGAGCCGGGCTGCACGTTGGGTTCCTCACGGTAGCCGGGCACATGCTCGCCGTCGAGGGTGCCGGGACCGTACTGTCCGCGCACTGCCACCTCGGAGACGCGCTCAATCGGAATGCGCTTGATGGCCCTGAGCGCCTTGACCTTCTCGTCGCGGATCGCGTCGGCATCGAAGGCGGCCGGCGGCTCCATGGCAGTGAGCGCTACCACCTGCATCAGGTGATTTTGCAGCATGTCACGCACCACACCCGCTTCCTCGTAGTACCCGGCGCGGCCTTCCAGCCCCAGGTCCTCGGCGTTGGTGATCTGGATATGGTCTACGTAGGCGCGGTTCCACAGCGGCTCGAAGATGGCGTTGCCGAAGCGGATCGCCATCAGGTTCTGCACCGTCTCCTTGCCCAGGTAGTGGTCGATGCGGTAGACCTGTGCTTCATCCCAGACGGTATGGATGGTGGCATTCAGGTGGCGGGCCGAGGCCAGATCCGTTCCGAAGGGTTTCTCGATGATGATGCGCCGCCAGCCTTCCGACTGGTCTTGCAGGCCCAGCCTGCCCAGCCCGTTGCTGATCGGCTCGAACAGGCTCGGCGGCGTCGAGAGGTAGAACAGCGCGTTCTTGCGCCCACCGTGCGCTTCCTCGGCCTCGTCGAGCTGGGTCTTGACCTTTTCGTAGACGTCGTCGGCCCCGAAATCGCCGAACTCGTAATACAGCAACTCGCGGAACTTCTCCAGGCTGCCGGGATGCGGCGCGTCGGTTTCCTTGCTGGTTTTCAGCGCCTCGATGGCGTAGTCCTTGAACTGCGCGTCGGTCATTTCCTGGCGGCCCACGCCCACGATGTTGAAGGCGCTGCCCAGCAGACCGTCCTGCCACAGCCCGAACACGGCGGGCAGCAGCTTGCGGCGGGCCAGGTCGCCGGTGGCCCCGAAGATGACCAGGGTGGCCGGTTCCGGGGCGCGGCTGCGGCGCATGCCGGTGCGAAAGGGATTGTTGTCGCCGTCCGGCAGCAGCGTCTGGGCACTGATCTGGCTGATGACCTGAACGGTGTCGGCCTGCTCGGCTGGGGTCAGCAGCGGGTCGGCGGCCTTGCCCCGGCGGCGGGTCTTGGCCGGGACGGCAGCTTCCGGCACAGCTGGCATCGGGGCGGCCTTTTTCGATTTGGCACCCGCTTTCGCCGGACTCGCCTTCACTGGGCTGGCTTTGGCTGCACTGGCCTTGGCTGGGCTGGCCTTGGCTGGGCGCTGATGCCCCGCCGCACCCGGCAACACGTCGTCACTCTCAATCGGTGAGCTACTGACTGGCTGGGGCCTGGCGGCCGTCCGCTTGGTGGTGGCGCTGGTCTTGGGCAGCTTGGCCACTGCCTCGGGAGCCGACTTCCTGGCCGCCGGGACCGCTGGCGTTTTCTTGACCGCCATTACGCCTGACCTTCACTCTGGTTGCCTGCGCCCTTGTTCCCGGTGTCTTCAGGGTTGGGGTTGACAGGTACTTTGCCACTTTCACCGAGCTGACGGGCCGTATCGCCGTCCATTTTGGTTCCTGAGGCCGGGATGTTCTGGGGCCGGGCCGCCTCGGGGGTGTGGGCCTCGGGCACGATCGTCTCCTCCGCTTCCGTTTCCACTTTCTTGACGGCGTGCCCACCGAAGGCGCGGCGCATGGCCGAGAGCATCTTGCCTGCGTAGCTGCTCTTCTGCTGGCTGCGAAGGCGCATCTGCACGCTGAGCGTGATGACCGGCGCGGGAATGCCCTCGTTCAGGGCGTCCACCACGGTCCAGCGGCCCTCGCCCGAGTCGGCCACGTAGTCCGACAGGTCGCTGAACTCCGGGTCGCCGCTCAGGGCGTCGGCGGTCAGGTCGAGCAGCCACGAGCGGATCACGCTGCCGTAGCGCCACAGCTCAGCAATCTGGGCCATGTCGAGGTTCATATCGGTCTTGGCGTGCATCAGCTCGAAGCCCTCGGCGTAGGCCTGCATCATGCCGTACTCGATGCCGTTGTGAACCATCTTGACGTAGTGCCCACTGCCCGCCGGACCCATCCTTCCCCAGCCCTGGTTCTTGGCCGGAGCCAGCACTTCCAGAATCGGGGTCAAGCTCTCGACCGCCGCCTTATCGCCGCCAACCATCATGGCGTAGCCCTCTTTCAGTCCCCACACCCCGCCGGACGTGCCCACATCCACAAAGTTAATGCCGCGCTCGGCCAGGGTCTTGGCGCGGCGCTGGCTGTCTTTGTAGTTGCTGTTGCCGCCGTCGATGATGATGTCGCCCGGCTGCATCTTGTCAGCCAGATTCATGACCGTGCTCTCGGTGGCCGTGCCCGACGGCACCATCACCCACACGGCACGCGGCGCGGGCAACTTGCTGATGAGTTCCTCGATGGTGCGGGCACCCTCGGCTCCCCGGCCCTCGGCCAGCGTGATGTTGTCCTCGCTCAAATCGTAGGCCACCACGTCCTGCCCACCTTGCAGCAGCCGCGCCACCATGTTGCCGCCCATCTTGCCCAGCCCGATCATGCCGATTTTCATGCTGTCTCCTTGCTACAATTCGCAGACCCGGTGTCGCCGGTGTTGAGAATGAAGGTCAGCGCCTGCGCCGACAGAAATGGAAGAGCTTCCACTCTCCCTTTTTCACTGTGTTGCATGATACGCGCCCGCGCCTGAAGCGGGCAGTCCAGCTTTTCTTAACGTCTGCCCAAAGCCCCACCCGGCCCAGCCTTCAGCGCCGCGCCGCGACCCACAGCAGGCCCACACCGGCCAGCAGATACAGCGCGTCGGGTGTCCAGGCGGCCAGCACAGCGGGCAGCGCGCCGTTCTCGCCCATCACCCGGAAGACGCTCCAGGTGGCGTAATACAAGAAGGTCAGCAGCAGCACCCACACCAGCCCGATATTCAGGTTGCTGCGAAACGAGAAGACGGCCAGCGCAGCAGCGAAAAAGGCCATGCACAGCGCCGCCACCGGCTCGGCGAACTTGCGCTGGAGGGCGGTGAATTCCTGCGGGGCGTTGATGTTCTGGGCGCGGTAGTCCTGCACCCGCTTCCACAGGACGCGCAGCGGCAAAAAGACCGGCTTGAGTTCGTCGCCGCCCTTGAAGCTGGCCTGCAAGTCCTGCACCGGCAGCGTGCCGCGCTCGAAACTCAGCACCGTGGAGGGTTTCTCATTCTGGTAGGTGATGCGCTGGCCGTCAAAGAGTTCCAGCACATTGCTGCCCGCATTCAGGTGGCCGCGCCTGGCGGTGATGATCTCGCGGGCCACCTCGCCGCCACGCAGGCTGGCGATGCTCAGGCCGCGCAGCTCGCCGCCCGGTTCCACATCTGCCACGCTAATGGCCCGCCCGAAGGCGTCGCGCAACACCAGCGCCTTACCACCTGCCCCCGGCCCACCCAGTCCGGCCACGCGGGGATTGTCGAGGACGATCTCGCGCTGCACGCTCAGGGCCTGCACCTTGGCACGTGGGGTCAGCAGTTCGCCCACCGCGAAGCTGAGCAAGGTGACGATCAGCCCCAGCGCCATCACCGGCCCAAACAGCCTGGCAGGCGACACGCCACTGGCCTGCATCGCCTTGATTTCCGAGTCGGCGGAGAGGCGAGAGAGTCCCAGCAGGGTGGCGAACAAGAGGGCGATGGGCAGGCCCTGCGATACCGCATAGGGCAGTTGCAGGGCCACCAGCTTGGCGACCAGCAGGGGATTTGCGCCCTTGGCCAGCAGCGGTGCGATCACCGCCTGCAAGGCCGCCAGCAGCAGCAGCAGGATGGTGACCGCCAGCCCAGCGAGCAAAAACGGCAGAATCTCTTCCAACAGGTAGCGGTTGAGGCGGCCCGTCGAGGGCGCGGAGCGGCGAACGCTGGGAGAGGAAGGCGCAGAACGGCTCACCGCAGCCGCCAGGCCAGCACCAGACCGAACACGGTAAACACCAGATTGGGCAGCCAGGCGGCCAGCAGCGGGGTCAACGCGCCCACGGCGGCCAGTTGCGGGGCGGTATTCCACAGGGCGTAGAAAATTGCCAGGAAGAGAATGACTGCGCCTACCGCCCAGGCCCGGTTGCTGAGGCCCAGGCCCAGCGCTCCGGCGGCCAGCACGAACACCAGCGGCGTGAACGCATCGGCCAGGCGGCGGCTGAGTTCGTAAGCGGTGCGGCGGTAGACTTCAGTGCCGCTCTGCTGCTGGGCCAGTTGGGCACGCAACTCGGGCGTGCTGCTCTGGTCGTTGGGCGGCGGCGGGCGGGCGATCACGTCGGTCTGGGTGAAGGTGGTTGCACTCGTCAGCGCCGTGACCTGGCCTGACGGGTCGACTTTGTAGCCGCCCAGCAGTGTCCAGGTTCTGGCCGCCGCGTCCCAGCGCCCGCTGCCTGCACTGTAGGTCCCCCCCGGCGTCTGCACGACCACGCCGGTCAGGGCCGAGAGGGTGTCCGGGCCGCCGTTGCCCAGGCTCTCGACCCGCCCCGCCGTGAAGAAATTACCGCCCTCGGCGTGGGCGTAGTTCTCGGTGGTGGGGGTCTGCACCACCTGCTGGTAGATGCCGGTATAAAAGTAATTGAAATACCGGGCGTTGCCGGTAGGCGTCAGGTAGCCCGCATTGCCGTAGACGACGGCTCCCACAACCAGCGCGGGCAGCAGCAGCGGCCACAGCAGCCCCAGTGGAGGCACTCCACCCGCGTAGGCCGCCTTGAATTCGCTGTCCTTGGCCAGCCGCCCGAAGCCCATCAGCAGCGCAAACGGCACCGCCACCACCAGACATTTATTGAGGATGTTGGGCAGCACGTAGCTCAGCAGCGTCATCCCCTTGAGCAGCCCGGTGTGGTACGACAGCAGCACGCCCACGATGCCGCTGATGTAATCGGTCATCTGTAAAAAGAAAAACAGCAGCACGCCCGCCGCGTAGAGCGGCCAGACTTCTTTGAACACGTAGCGGGGAAAAGAACGGTTCATAAACTGTTTTGAAGTGGTAAGGCGGCGATTCTGGACACGGGGGGTAGTGTAGCAAGGGCGAATATACCTGTGGGAGCGGCGACATGAGAGGCGAGGAGCCTGTCCTCGCACGCCTCAGTCGCCTGCCCCACGCCCTCAGCGGTAGCGGGCGATGTCTCGCTGGTGGGCGGCATAGTCGTTGTTGACGTGAATCGTGCCGTCGGTGCCGTGCAAGAAGTAAAGGGCCGCCTTGCCGTTGGCGGTGGTCAGCCTGGCATTCAGGATGCTGGTCAAGGCCGCCTCGCCGGGATTATTGATGGGACCTTTGGGAAGTCCCATGCGGGTGTAGGTGCTGTAGGGGGTGTCCTTGGTGAAGTCGCCCGCCGAGCGGTCCAGATCCGGCAGGTCTTTGCCCAGGCCGTAGGCGACGGTGGGGTCACTGCCCAGGGCGATGCCTTCCTTGAGGCGGTTGACAAAGACGCCCGCCACCACTGGCATCTCACCCGTGTTGGCGGCCTCGGCCTGCACCATGCTGGCCAGCGTGACCCACTGGTAGATGCTGAGGTTGAGCTTTTTGGCCCCCGCCACCCGCGCGGGCGTGAACTCCTGGGTCATCCGGTCGGCCATCGCCCCGATGATGTCCCTGGCGCTGGCCTTGGGCCGGAACGGGTAGGTCGCCGGAAACAGAAAGCCCTCCAGATTGCTGGCCCCTCCCGCCTGCGCTGCCGGACTAAGCGCCACATCCCGCATGGCGGCGTTGATGGCTACCGCATTGCTCAGCCCCGCCGCCGTGATGATGGCGGGCAGGTCCTTGAGGCGCTTGCCCTCAGGAATGGTGACGCTGACGGTGGGAATGCGCGGGTTGCCCGCCAGATCGTCGGCCACCTGGAAGACGGTCTGGTCGGCGGGCAGATCGTACAGCCCTTCCTTGAGCTTGCCCGCCGTGCCACGCTGACGCATGACCAGCCGCAGCACGTCGGCATTTTTGATGACGCCCTTTTGCTGGAGTTCGCTGGCCTTGGCCGCCAGGGTATCGCCGGGCGTGATTTCCAGGGTGTAGGCTTTGCCGCCGGGACTCTGGGTCAGGCTGTAGGCGTAAGCGGCAGCCAGGATTACAGCCAGCAGGAGCAAAAAGAAGATCCAGAAGAGGGCGCGCTGCCAGGCCGGGCGGCGCGGGCGCAGACGGGTCACCCGGTCACCGCTTCAAGACCCATCAGCCCGAACGGCTGCAACCTCAGCCGGAGCGCCTCGTCCATCGCTGGACGCGCCCCGAAGCGCGACACCACCCAGCCGCCCACCTGCGCGGCCACCTGCGCCGCCCTCACCGGATCACCATGCGTCAGATAATGCGCCAGAAACGCGCCGCCGAAGGCGTCCCCGGCTCCCGTGGCGTCGAGCAGGGTGTCGGGGGTGGCAGGGACGTGGGTGCGCGGGGTGGCAGGGCCTTCGAGCAGCGCGCCGTCCTCGTCCATTTTCAGCACGATCAGCGCTTTGGGATACTGCCCGCGCAACCATCTCAGGGCCGCCTCGGAGTTTTTCTTGCCGCTCATGGCGCGGGCCTCGTCGGCGTTCGGGAAGAAGATATCGAACGGCACGGCGCTGATCCAGTCGAGGAAATTCTCGCGGCCCACCTGCTGAATCATCTGAAAGCTGCCGGGATCGAGGCTCAGGGTGGCCCCCGCCTGCTCGGCCAGCCGGGCGGCGGCCAGCGCTGCACCGCGCGGCGGATCGCGAAAGAGGCTCCAGGCGGTCAGGTGAACGTGGCCCGCCCCGAGCAGCACCGCCTGCGGCAATTCTTCCGGCAGCAGTTCCCAGTCGGCCCCCTGCCCGGTCAGCATGGCCCGCTGGCCCCGGTGGTCGATCAAGGCGAGAATGACCCCGGTGGGGTGGTCGGGCGTGCGAATCACCTCGGCCTTCACGCCCTCGTCTTCCAGGCCCGCCTGCGCCAGTTCTCCGAAACGGCCGGTGCCGATCTTGCCGACAAAGGTGCTGGGGTGGCCCAGCCGCCGGGCCCACACTGCCAGGTTGGCTGCGCTCCCGCCGGGCGAGAGTTCCATGCGCCCGGTGGTGTCGCCGCCGGGCAGCAGCAGGGTGTCGGGTTTGGCCAGCACGTCCCAGGCGAGGTCGCCCACCGAGACGAGCGGCTGATCAGCGAGCAGATGAGCGGAAGGCATCGGCGCTTATGATAAGTCGGAAGATGCGGGTTGATGAAGACCCCGCAGCACCGCCGCGATCACGCCGGAGAGATCAAGCGTGCTGGTGTCGATCAATTGGGCGTCGGCAGCGGGGGCCGACTGCGCTTTGTCTTTGGCGTCGCGGGCGACCAGCGCGGCCTCCACCTCCGCCACGTCTTCGAGGCGCTCCTTGACCCGCCGCAGCGCCCGCACGCGCGGCGAGGCCGTCAGAAAGAACTTGGCCTGCGCCTGCGGGAAGACTGCCGTGCCCATGTCACGCCCCTCGGCCACGAACGGCGGGGTGAGCGCCCGGAGCTGGGCGTTGACCCACTCGCGCAGCTCGGGGAGCTGGGCTAAGGCACTGACCCCGGCGTCCACCGCGCTGGTATGGGCGTCCGCCGTCAGGTCGCGCTCGGCCCCCGTCTCCTGCTCGCCCACTGGGGTCAGAAAAATCCGGTTGCCTTCCGGCAGCGGCTCCAGGCGCAGCGGCGAGCCGCTCAGCAGGGCAATCAGGGCCGGGGCGTCACCCAGGTCGGTGCCAGCTTCGAGCGCCAGTAAGGTGGCCGCCCGGTAGAGCAGGCCGCTGGACACGTAGGGAATATTCAGGCGGCGGGCCACGCCACTGGCCACGCTGGATTTTCCGCTGGCCGCCACGCCGTCAATCGTCACAATCACGCCCGCGAGTCTAGCTCAGCCGGGCCGGGTGCCGCCCGCCCACGCTCGACTGCGCTCATCTGTCTGTCTCATCCCCGCGTTTCATCTTCATGTCTCATCGGGGCATCCTCTAGACTGGCGCGGTGAAGCGCTTAGCCCTCCTGACCCTGCTGACCCTGAGTCTGGCCGCCTGCCAGAAAAAAGACACGGCGACCACCGACACCACCAAAACCGAGACCGCGACGACGGACACGACCAAAACGGACGCGGCGACCACCGATCCAGCCAAGACCGCCACCCCGGCGGCTGACCCCACCAAGACTGACCCCACCAAAACCGAGACCGTCGTGACCGCGCCCGCCGCGATTCCCAGCGGCTACACGCTGGTCCCGGAGCTGAGCAAGACGCCGCTGCGGACCTTCAAGGCCGCGCCCCCCATGACACTTGACGACAGCAAGAACTACTACGCCGTCATCGACACCGACAAGGGCCAGATCGTGGCCGAGCTGCTGAATAACGACGTGCCGGTGACGGTCAACAACTTCGTGTATCTGGCGCGCAACCACTTCTACGACGGCCAGCGCTTTCACCGCGTCATCGACAACTTCATGGCCCAGACCGGCGACCCCGGCAGCGCTGACGAGAGCAAGAAGGCGACCTGGGGTCAGGGTGGCCCCGGCTACCAGTTCCCTGACGAGATCCGCAGCAAGCTGGTGTTTGACAAGCCGGGTATGCTGGCGATGGCCAACAGCGGCCCCAACACCAACGGCTCGCAATTTTTCATCACTTTCGCTCCGTCCACCTTCCTCAACGGCGGCTACAGCCTGTTTGGCAAGGTGGTGGGCGGCGACGACGTGCTGACCAAGCTGACCCGCACCGCCACCTCCGGCCAGGGCGGCGAGACCCCGATCCCCGGCGCAGTGCCGGACAAGCTCCTGAGTGTGCGGATCGTCACCAAACCCTGAGCGCGCCCTGGAGACTGGCCCCGGCCTTGGCGCTTTTTCAAGCGTTCTCATGAGCCGGAGCCGCTACAATGTGGGTCATGTCAGATACCAATACTTACACCAAAGACGGCTACACCCAGATGAGCGCCCTGAGCAGCGAGCGCCAGACCAAGTTCAGCAGCGCCCCCAAGATGGGCGAGGCGATTCAACCCGGTAAGGCTTACCAGGCCGTGTTCGAGACCAGCAAGGGCCGCATCGTCATGGACCTGTACCCCGATGAAGCGCCGATGACGGTGAACAGCTTCGTGTACCTGATTCGCCACCACTACTACGACAGCATCGTGTTTCACCGGGTACTTCAGGACTTCATGGCCCAGACCGGCGACCCCACCGGCACCGGCTCGGGCGGACCCGGCTACAAATTCGCCGACGAGTTCAACTCGCACCACCACGACAAGAAGGGCGTGCTGAGCATGGCCAATAGCGGCCCCGCCACCAACGGCTCGCAGTTTTTCATCACCTTCGGCCCCACCCCGCACCTCAACGGCAAGCACACCGTCTTCGGTCAGGTCGTGGAAGGCCAGGACGTGCTCGACAAGCTGACGCGCATCCAGCCCGGTTACCCCGGCACGCCCGACAAGATCGAGAAAGCCTACGTGCTGGAGAAGTAAACCCGAAACGAGCAAAAAATCCCGCTGAACTGGCGGGATTTTTTGCTGGACGTGCTGAATAATTCCGGGTGGGCAGGAAGCGTCACTGCGACTTTATCGGGGCCGCCCTACCGGAAGTGGAACGGGTGCCGAGTATCCCCATCCCCGTTCAGCCCTGAACGCTCACTCTCCCCGCGCCAGCGCTTCCAGCAGCACCACCCCAAATCTGACACCTGAGGCAAAATCGCGCCGCAGGATGTTCTCGTTGGGTGCGTGGACCCGCCCGCCGAGGTTGCCGATGCCCATCATCGCCACCGGCAGGCCGAGGTGGTGCAGAAAGGCGTGAACCGGGCCGCTGCCGCCGCTCGACGGAAAGACCTGTGGGGCCTTGCCGTAGACGGCCTCCAGCGCTTCCCGCACGGTGGCGACAAACGGCGCGTCGGCGGGCGTACGCCCCGGAAACTCATGCGATTCCAGCTCGACGACCTCGATGTCGCCGAAGCCCTGGGCCGCCAGGTGGGCACGCAAAAGTGAGACCACCTTCGCCGGATCCTGATCCGGCACCAGCCGGAAATCGAGCTTGACGAAGCCGGAGGCGGGCAACACGGTTTTGCTGCCTGCCTCGCCGTAGCCGCCGTGAAAACCGTTGACGTTGACCACCGGCATGAAGTTGCTGCGGCGCTGATGCTCGGCAGCGTCGCCCAGAAAGCGGCTGACCTGATAGGTCTCTTGCAGCGGGGTGCGGGCGTCGGGCAGGGCCGCCACCGCTTGCAGGTCGGCGTCGCTGGGCGCGCGAACATCGTCGTGGAAGCCGGGAATCATGACCTGGCCCGCCGCGTCGCGCAGACTGGCCACCGCCGCCGCCAGTCGCCACAGCGGATTCTCGACCACCGCGCCGAGACTGCTGTGCAGATCCGAGTCGGCCACCCGGCAGCGCAGCTCCAGACAGACGATGCCCTTGAGGCCCAGAAAGAGCTGCGGCGTGCCGTCGGGCGTGACGCTACCGAACTCCCACCAGCAACCGTCCGCCCGCAACTCGGCGGCGTGCTGCGCCACGAAGTCGCCCAGGCTGGGGCTGCCAACCTCCTCCTCACCCTCGATGATCCAGCGCACCTTCAGCGGGAGCGCGCCGCTGTTTCTGGCCTTCACCGCCCGGATGGCCGCCAGACGCGAGACGAACTCGCCCTTGTCGTCACTGGCCCCCCGCCCGTAGAGCCGTTCACCGCGCTCGGTCAGCACGAACGGCGGCGAGTCCCACAGCTCCAGCGGGCTTTCCGGCTGCACGTCGTAGTGGTTGTAGATCAGCAGGGTGCGTGGCCCCTCGCCTGCCTCGGCCACCAGAATGGGAGCCACCTCGCCGGGATACTGGCGCACTGTGAAGCCCTCGGCCTCCAGCAACCGGGTCACGGCGGCGGCGGTTTCCGGCAGCATCCGGCGCTGGGCGCTGACGCTCTCGAAGGCGACCAGCCCGGCGAGGTCGCGCAGACCCGCCTCCACGAAGGGGGAAAGGTCGGCGGCAGTCGGCAAAGAGGATTCGGGAAGCGGCATGGACCGAGGCTAACACGGCGGCCTGCACCGCGCCCACAGCGGGCGGCCCCCCAGGCAGATGAGGAGCCTTTCTGCGCGCCAGGGGCAACTTCTCACTTGCACCCGCTATGCTTCCCTTCGCATGCTGTCCCGCCCGCTTCGCCGCCTTGCGCCTGTCCTGGGCGTGCTCTCCCTATGCGGCGGAGCGGGGGTATGGAGCGCCTGGAGCCTGGCCGCGACGGTCCAGATCGGCCCCCAGACCAATGCGGGCGAC
The DNA here is from genome assembly GCF_025244745.1 of Deinococcus rubellus. NCBI lineage: Bacteria > Thermotogati > Deinococcota > Deinococci > Deinococcales > Deinococcaceae > Deinococcus > Deinococcus rubellus. Next base: position 776,533 of record NZ_CP104213.1, on the reverse strand, counting down.
TGGCGCAGCAAGCTCACGCCGCTGCTGCCGGTCAGCGGCCAGATGGCGCAGGTGATGGAAACGCGCGCCCGCTTCTCGATGACCGAGGTGCGCCGCCGGGTGCTCGACGCGGGCGGCGATCCACGTCTGCTCGACCAGATGCAGGTGAGCGCCGAGCGCGGCATGGCCCCGCTCTACGACAAACGGGTCAAGATCAGCGAGGACGATTTCCGGCGCTACCTGGTCATTCAGCAAGAACTCCAGCCCAGCGGTAAATTGGTGCGGCTCAGCGTCCTGAAAAGCAGCAGCCGCCTGACTTTCGGCGACGCGGGCGGCACAGCCCTGCTGCGCGGCATCAGCCTCGATTTGGGTACCGGCGAGATGCGCTTTCCCGAAGGTTACTCGGCCCTGCCCGAAGCCTTCAACATCACGGCGGCGCAGGCAGCGGCGGCTGAAGACCCGCTTGGCAAACGCAGCGGCTATGTCTGGAAAGTGCGCGGCAATACACCCGTGACGTTTACGGCCCTCAACGGCCACTTTGCCCTGCTCTCACTGAGCGACGGCAGTGTGCTGATCAGCTACAACCGCAACGGCATCGTTAACGGCACTGTCAGCAGCGGCAATCTGATTCTAAATTTCAGCCGCGAGGGTACGAACCCAAACGCAAAATGACGGGATGAGCGCCGTCTGGGCAGTTGCTCAATAGCCAGCTGCCGACCCAGCCGCCACAATGGCGCTATGTCCACGCCGCCTGCGAAAAAATTCACTCTGTCCTGGCGGGATCTGGAAGCCCGTGTGCCGCTCGATGATCTACCGGACTTCCACCGCGCTTTCCTGGACTGGCGCGGCGTGGAGGGAGCCAGCGCCATGCCGCTGCGCCGGGTGCAGCAGCGTGTGGAGGCCGAACTCAACAAATGGGTGCAGTCCGGGCAGGCCACCCGCAGCGGCGACGATCTGCTCATCGAGCCCGCCGCCCTGAGTGACTTCGCAGCGGCCCGGCCCTGGTTGGCCGCAGGAGAGTTGCCGGAGGCTGCCGGATCTGATGGATCGTCCGGCTAGCCGATGCGCCGCCTGCCGCTTCCCATGCACCTGAATCCCTGGCCCAAGCTGAGCGGGGTGACGTGGGGACAGGTCTGGCCGCCGCTCTCGCAGCGCGAGTTGCCACCCGGCACGCTCAGCGGCGAGGCGGCCCTGGAGGCGCTGTGGGCCGGAGGCGAGGGGGTGGCCTTCCAACTGCTGGCCGACTGCGCTGCTTCACTGTGCCTGTACCCTGCCTGGGAGCGGCGCGACTGGGATATGCCCAGCGCCCAGGACACGCTCTCGGCCTACGGGGGCGAGTTCTGGCAGTGGCCCGAGGTGATCCCACTGGGCGTGCTGCGCCAGGAACCCGGACGGCCCAACGTGCTGCACGCCGCCAGTGGGCTGGTGTTCGCACTGTATGTGCGCCCCGAGCAACTGGTGCTGGTGCTGGGCGGCACCAATACCAGCCACTCGGATTCGCAGCTGCGCACCTTTCCCAGCGAGGCGCGGCAGTTCGGGGCCGACGTGCTCAACGTGCTGGGCAGATTGCCGCGCCTGTTCGAGGTGGCTGCCGAGATCACGGCGCTGGTGCAGGCCGAGCGGGGACGCCGCCTGCCCGACCTGCCACTGACCCTGGCCGGGCACTCGCTGGGCGGCGGGCTGGTGCAGTACGCGGCAGGACTGCACGGTCTGCGGGGCCTGGCGTTCAGCCCGACGGCGCTGGGCCGGGCGGTGGCCGCGCCGCTGCCCGACACCTCCGAGGTCGTGGCCATCTCGCTCGACGGCGACCCGATACCGCTGATCGGCACCCAGCATCTGCGGGCGCGGCTGGTGGGGCAACACTGGCGCATCCCGCTGCACCCTGGCGTGCCTCCAGCCCGGCACGCCACCAGTCATGGGCAAACCTACCTCCATCTGCTGGCCTGGCTGCGCGAGCAGTGGCCGGAGTTGCCGAGCGCGCTGGAGAACGAAAGCGGCTGAGCCGCACGGAGCCTCTCCCTTACAAAGGTTCGTTCCCGTGCTTCCGGTAGGGCCGCTGCTCCTGTTTGTCTGCCAGCATCTTGAAGGTGGCAATCAAGCGGCGGCGGGTATCTTCCATCGGAATCACGTCGTCGATGTAGCCCTTGGCGGCGGCCACGTAGGGATTGTCGAAGGTGTCCTTGTACTCGGCGATCTTCTCGGCGCGGGTGGCCTCGGGGTTCTCGGAGTTCTGAATCTCGCGGCGGTAGACGATGTTGGCCGCCCCCTCCGCGCCCATCACGGCGACGGCGGCGGTGGGCCAGGCGTAGACCACGTCCGCGCCCATATCGCGGCTGTTCATGGCAAGGTAGGCCCCGCCGTAACTCTTGCGGGTGATCAGGGTGATTTTCGGCACGCTGGCCTCGGCGTAGGCGTAGAGCATCTTCGCGCCGTGCCGGATGATGCCCGCGTGTTCCTGCGCCACGCCGGGCAAAAAGCCCGTCACGTCCACCAACGTCAGAATGGGGACGTTGTAGCAGTCGCAGGTGCGGATAAAGCGGGCGGCCTTGTCGGAGGCGTCGATATTCAGCGTTCCGGCCATGACCTTGGGGTTGTTGGCGACGATGCCCACCACCTCGCCGCCGAGGTGAGCGAAGCCGCAGAGGATGTTCTTGGCCCAGTCCGGCTGAATCTCGAAAAACGTTCCCTCGTCCACGACGCTGTGAATCACGTCGTGCATGGCGTAGGGGCGGCGCTGGTCGGGCGTGACGCGCTCCAGCAGTTCGGGTGTCGGGCGGCTGGACGAATCGCTGGTCCGGCGGGGCGGCGGCTTCTGGCGGGCGTTCTGCGGCAGGTACTGGAGAAGCCGACGAATGCCCGCCAGCACCGCCTCGTCGCCGTCGAATTCCAGGTGGGCCACGCCGGACTTGCGGGTGTGCACGTCCGCGCCGCCCAGCTCGTCGAAGGTGACTTCCTCGCGGGTCACGCTTTTAATGACTTCCGGGCCAGTGATGAACATGAAGCTGCTGCCCCGGCTCATCAGAATGAAGTCGGTGAGGGCGGGCGAGTAGACAGCCCCGCCCGCGCACGGCCCCAGAATGGCGCTGATCTGCGGCACGACCCCGGAATAAATCGCGTTGCGGTAAAAAATCTCCCCGTAGCCGCTGAGACTGTCCACGCCTTCCTGAATCCTGGCCCCCGCCGAGTCGTTGAGGCCAATGATCGGGCAGCCAGTCCTGGCAGCCAGATCCATGATCTTGGCGACTTTCTGGGCGTTGCGTTTGCCCAGCGAACCGCCCAGCACCGTGAAATCCTGCGAGAAGACGAACACCTGCCGCCCATCGATGCTGCCGCTCCCGGTGACGACGCCCTCACCGGGGGCCGAGACGCCGCGCATCAGCGCCCCACCGCCGTGTTCGGTGAAGGTGCCGTATTCCAGAAAGCTGCCGGGGTCGAGCAGAGCATCGATGCGCCCTCTGGCCGTCAGCTTTCCGGCGTCGCGCTGCTTTTGCTGCCGGGCCTCACCGCCACCCGCTTCCACGGCGGCGCGGCGCTGCTCCATCTCGGCGATGAGTTCCTGAAGCTCCAGATTGGTCTTGGACTGGGTCATGTGAAGCGTAGTCTAGGGCCAGACGGGGGGCCAGTCGGGAGTATCCCTCAGCCCGGCATCTCCGAGAGTAGCGACTGGGCGCGTTCGGACACCTCGCCGTCGCACAGCACACTGTAATGGTCGGCCCGCATGCCGCCGACGCTGGTAAAGTCGCGCCGCCCGCCACTCAGCGCGTAGCTCAGGAGCCCCCACACCGCGCCGATCATGACGCCGATCAGGAGACCGTCGATCAGCAGCGGCAGAAACCCACGTCCCGCACCACCAAAGCCCAGGAAAGAGAAAATCACGCCGATAAAGACCCCCATCACCGCGCCCTGGCCCATGCCAAGGCTGAGCGCCCGCGTCCAGTCGAGGCGGCCCGTGACCTGCTCCACAGTTTTCAGGCCCTCACCCACGATGGCGGTGCGCTCCACCGGGAACTTGTGGTCCGACAGGTAATCCACCGCCCGCTGCGCCTGGAGGTACTCGGGATAGGTGGCGATCACGACCCGGCTTTTGGTCGGGTCGCCGAGCAGCGGATTGGGGCGCATGGTCATGGCCTCAGCTTAGATCGGGAGCGTCCGGAATAGCGGCTGGGTCAAGGAACGGCAAATGGGGCGTGAGCCGCGTCCGTCAGCGGCCTTCCACCACCACCACGCCCTTTTCCTCACTGAGTTCGAGGATGTTCGCCAGCGTGTGAATCGGCACGTTCAGGTCGGCCAACTGCTCACGGCCATGCTCGAAGGCCTTCTCGATGACGCAGCCCAGGCCCAGCAGCTCGGCCCCGCTCAGCTCGATCATGCTGGCAAGCGCCCGCAAAGTGCCGCCCGACGCCAGAAAGTCGTCGATGACGATGACCCGGTCCTCCGGCCCCAGAAACTCACTCGACACGAACAGATCGACGACCCCGCCCTTGGTGCGGCTCACCGACCGGGCCGTGAACGACGGCTCCCTCATGGTGATGGGCTTTTTCTTGCGGGCGTACACCATCGGCACGCCGAGTTCGATAGCCGTCATCAGTGCCGGGGCGATGCCGCTCACCTCGATGGTCAGCACCTTGCTGGGGTTCAGTTCGCGGAAGCAATCGGCGAAGCGCCGCCCCATCTCGCGGGTGAGGTCGGGCAGCAACTGGTGGTTGACCAGCCCGTCCACCTTGAGAATACCGCCGGGCAAAATGACGCCGTGCTGCTGAATGGCCGAGACGAGAGCTTGCATGGAGCAGAGTCTAAAGGCTCGGCAAGCGCTAGGCTGCATGCATGGCCCGCAAAACCCCCAACACCTGGCCCGAACCGCTGCCCGCCGCCGAGGCGCTGACCTGCGCTCTGTGCCAGCGCGAGACGCCCACCCTGACCCAGCACCACCTGACACCGATCTCACGGGGCCGTCGCCAGGGCATCAAGGTGCAGGATTTGCCCAGCGTGGGCCTCTGCGCTGCGTGCCACAACTACGTTCACACCACCTTCTCCAACTCGGAACTGGCCGGATTTTACGGCTCGCTGGAGGCCTTACAGGAGCATGAGGGTGTGCAGAAATTCGTGGCCTGGGTCAAGAAACAGCCGATTGGGAAAGCGGTGAAAGTGAAGTAGAGCAGGTCATCAGACCGCGAGCCTCTACACCCGGCTGAGCAGATACGCCTTCGGGTGGTGTCCGCCGCTGTAGACCTGAAACAGTTCGTGGGCGTGCCAGCGGTCCTGCTCGGCCATCAGGCGCTCGAACAGCCTGAGTTCGTGGGTCAGCACCACCATCCGGCCCTGGCGCGAGCAGAGGCGGTGCATCTCCTTCAGGAACCCGGTATACAGCGCCTCGTTGCCGCCCTTGACGGTGATCGCGTCGCCCCAGGGCAGATCGGCCACGATCAGATCGAAGCTGCGCGGCGGCAGCCCGGTGTTCAGGGCGTCCACCTGCGCCACCTCGATGGTGCGTTTGGCCGCCCCGATGTTCTGCTGGGCACAGCGCACGGCGTCAGGGTCGGTGTCCACACCCACCAGCGCCATGCTCGGCCCCAGCAAATCGCGCTCGATCAGCAACGTACCGCTGCCGCTCATCGGGTTGAAGATGCGGTCAGCGTCGCGCACCCCGGCCAGCTTGAACACGGCGTAGGCGATGGTGGCATTGAGGCCGCCTGCCATGTTGCACACCCGCCAGGCACGGGCCGACAGCGGGCGCGGGGTCAGGCGGGCCAGCACGTCCCAGCCGGTCTCGAAGCGGGGTTCAGGCGCAGGCTGCGGTTCCAGCTCCTCCTCTTCGGGCCACTCCGGTGCCTGAGCGGATGAATGTCCAGGGCGGCCCGCCGCACCGCGCTGACCCCGGCGGGCCGGGCGCTCCTCGGGCGAACGCTCCCAGTGGGCCTCACGCTTCTCCTCCACGGGCTCGGGAATGCGGTTGGGGTTCTCGGTGGGGCGCAGCCGGATCAACAGTTCGCCCTCCTCGGGGTGGTAGGGGATGCCCAGCGAGGTTTCGAGTTCCTCGGCCAGCCGCCGCATGGTGGCCGACTCGCGGCCCGCCGCCGACAAACGGAAGCTCTGGTGGCCGCCGTACGCGATCACCGGGCGCAGAAAGGCCGCCAGATCACCGAGCTGTTGGTGGCCGAGCAGCGCTTTGGGACGCGGCACATCGAAGGTCTTGACCCGGTAGACGGCCACGCTGCCCTTCAAGCGGGTCAGGCGGGTGGGGTCGCCGGGAAACCAGAAGCGCCCCCCCCGGATATCACGCGCGCCCGGCACGGCGCTGAGTTCCTCCTGCGCCACTCCTTCCAGGCCGCTGAGCGCCTCGATCTCGTACTCGGCGGCGGGGCCGGTCGGGCCGCTGGGGCGGCGGGCCTTGCGGGCCGTGCCCCGGTCAGGGCGGGCATTTTTCTGGGGAGAGGAGCGGGGCATAGCTTGGAAGTATAGCTGAGAAGGCTGGCCGAGAAGCAGGGCAAGGCGGCGCGTGGCCCGGGGCCTGGGTGTAGAATCGCCCTTCTGCCATGCGACGCCCCCTCCTCAGCCGGTTCAGTTTCAAGCTGTTTAATTTCAGCAAATTCAGCCCCCCACAGCTCATCGCCCTGACGTTTGCCGTGACCATTCTGGTCGGCGCACTGCTGCTCGGCTCGCCGCTCGCCCACCAACCGGGCCACAGCCTGAGCTGGGTGCAGGCGCTGTTCATGTCCACCAGTGCGCTGTGCGTCACCGGGCTGGTGGTGGTCGATGTGGGCAGCACCTTCAACGTGTTCGGGCAGCTCGTCGTCCTGGCACTGGTCCAGATCGGCGGACTGGGCATCATCACCTTCGGCACGCTGTTCGCCTTCCTGCTGGGGCGGCGCATCAATTTTTCCGAACGGGTGCGGCTGGCGCAGCAGGTCTCGGCCTTCGAGGTGGGCGGGGTGGTGCGGCTGATCCGCCAGATTTTTATCTTCACCTTCAGCGCCGAGCTGATCGGCACGCTGCTGCTGACCCTGCGCTTCGTGCCGGAGCAGGGTTGGGGACGCGGCCTGTACACCGCCGTTTTTCACGCGGTCACCGCCTACAACAACGCCGGATTCAGCTTGTACGCCGACAACCTGATGGGCTTTGCCCGCGATCCCTTCGTCACTCTGGTCATCGGCGGCCTGGTCATCCTGGGCGGCATGGGTTTTATCGTGCAGATCAATCTGCTCAGCCACTGGCGTCGCCCCCGGCGCGACCGCATTCTGGTCCACAGCAAGATCGTGCTGACGGTCATGGGCGCGCTGCTGCTGATCGGCATGCTGCTGTTTTTGCTCTTCGAGTGGAACAACCCCGCCACCCTGGGGCCGCTGCCCTTCGGTGACAAACTGCTGGTCGGCTTCTTTCAGAGCGTGACGCCGCGCACCGCCGGATTCAATACCGTCGATTACTCGGCGCTGAGCCAGCCGACCATCTTTATCACCATCATCCTGATGTTTATCGGAGCCAATCCCGGCTCGACAGGCGGCGGCATCAAGACCTCCACCTTCTTCGTGATGATGATGGCCGCCATCAGCCTGGTGCGCGGGCGCGGCGAGCTGGTGGCCTTCGGGCGGCGGGTGGCCCGCGAAACCGTCATGCGGGCCATGACCGTGACGCTGCTGAGCATGGGACTCGTCAATACCGGCGTGCTGCTGCTGCTGACCACCAACCACGCCAACAACCTGACCTTCGAGCAGCTCTTTTTCGAAGCCGTCAGCGCCTTCGGCACGGTGGGCCTGAGCATGAACGCCACGCCGCTGACGAGTCCCACCCAGCAACTGATCTTGCTGGTCCTGATGTATCTGGGCCGCATCGGGCCGCTGACCTTCGCCGTGGCCTTCGGCAACCGCCCCAGGAGCGAGCTGGTCAAATATCCTCCCGAGCGCGACATCTTGATCGGCTAATCCCACCTTTCTCCAAATGCCCTAGACTCCAGTTCTAGATGCCCCAGCTTCCTTCGCACACCCCACACCCCGCACCCCACACCCCACTTCTATGAAAGCCAAACAATGCCTGGTCATTGGCCTGGGCCGCTTCGGAACGGCAGTGGCGACCACCCTGTACGAGATGGGCCACGAGGTCGTCGCCGTGGACCAGAAAGAAGAAAACGTCGAGCGGGTGCTCAATCTGGTCACACACGCGGCCATTCTAGACGCCACCGAGGAGCGGGCGCTGCGCTCGATTGGCGTGGCCGACTTCGACGTGGTGATCGTGGGTATTGGCACCGACGTACAGGCCAACATTCTGGCGACCATGAACGCCAAGAGCCTGGGCGCGCAGTACGTGGTCTGCAAGGCCATTGACGAGATGGCCCGGCGCGTGCTGGAGCGCGTCGGTGCGGACCTGGTGATCCGGCCCGAACACGACATGGGCGTGCGGCTGGCCCGCCAGATCGCCACCCCCAATATCGTGGACACGCTCGACCTGGGCAGCGACTACGCCATCGTCGAGATCGAGGCCAATGAGCGGCTGCGCGGCACTCTCAAGGACCTCAACCTGAGTAACCGCTTCGGGGTGCAGGTGATTGCCATCAACCGCAGCGGACGCATCGAGATCACGCCGCGCGCCGAGGAAGAATTGCGCCCGCACGACAAGCTGGTGCTGATCGGCAACAGCCACTCGATTGACGAACTGCGGCGGTTTCTGGGGAGCTGAACCCCGATCAGGGCAGCTTGCGCCCGGACTCCAGCGGTTCGGCGGCCTTCGCCAGCCCGATCTCCTCCAGTCTCAGGTCTTCCTGGCCCAGCAAGTTCAGGCGCTCGGCAGGCGACAGCTCGGTCAGCAGGCGGCGCATCACCACGTCCACGGCCTGATCGGCGGATTCGTCAATCGACAGGCTGTCGAGCAGCGGCACGTCCAGCCGCCGGGCCAGCGCTTCCAGATCGTCCTGCATGGCCCGGATTTCCTCGAAGTAGCGCATGTAGCGGTGCAGTGGGCGGCTCTGGGTGGTCTGCTTGTCGCGGGACTCGAAGTGGCGGCGGTGTTCGTCCTCGTCGGGCAAGGTCACCAGCATCGGGATCACGATGGCCCCGTGCCGGGCGCTGAGGTACCCCGGCACCAGATGCACGCCCTCCAGCACCACGCTCATGCCCTCCTCGATGCTGCGGCGCACCACGGCGTCGAGGCCCACGCTGACCTGCTGCACCTGCTCACGGAACCCGGCCAGCAGCGCCTCGGTGCTGGGGTGGTCGGGCTGCTCGGCGTTGGGATCGACCAGCGCCTGCCAGGCACTGAAGGTCGAGGCATGCAGGGTGGGCAGCAGGGCCGGAGACACCATCGAGCGCATCACTTCTCTGATGCTGTCGGTGCTGACCACGCGGGCGATGCCCAGCCGGTAAGCGATCTCGGCGGCCAGGTAGCTCTTGCCGGTGCCGCTGACGCCGCCCAGCAAAATGACCAGCGGGCGCGGCGGGTGGCGGATGACCTGCAGCAGGCGGTAGCGCGCCGCCACCTCCGGCCCCACTTCCGCTTCCAGCAATTGCTCGACCCGCTCGCGGATCACCCGGCGCTCGACCAGTCGGTCTTCCGCGCCGCGCAACTGGCGCTGGGTCACGCGGGCCACCTTGCGGGCCGAGTCGGGCGGCACCCCGGCGGCCAGCAACGACTGGGTCAGAATACCCTTGGAAAACGGCGCGGGCGCGTCGCCGCCGCTGCCCATGACCCCCAGACGGCCCCGGTTCTCGCGCAGAAAACGGTAGGTCAGCTTGAGCTGCTCGCCGTAGAGGTCTTGCAGGGTGCGCTCGGTGAGGTCGTCGATCTCTGCGACGCTCAGCGACCGGACCCCCTGCTGACGCAGCCGCAGATCGATCTGGCTGGCCACCGCGTAGGCCTCGCGCGGCGACAGGCCGGTATCTTCCAGGCTGCGCGCCAGGACCCCACGCGAGAACGGCAGCTCACCCTTTTTGGCGGTGACCAGAATGTCCTCGAAGGCAGCGGTCTGCCGCTGGGTGGAGGCCGACAGCGCCGGGCCGCCGATGTCCTGGGCCACCTCCACCAGCAGGACCTTGAGCTGCACCGTGGAAATGCTGCTGCGCCGCCCGGCCCGCAACTGGGCCTCGACCCGCCGGGCCACCGCCGCCGCCACTTCCGGCGAAGCGCCCGCGTTGAGCACCGATTCGGCCACCAGTCCCCGGCTAAACGGCCACTGCCTCCCGGCAGCTCCAATTTGAAGTTCCCGCGTCACTGGGCCGCATTCTAAACGCTTACGCCCGGAAATGCTGGAAATTCTTCCGGTGGGCTGACATCCCCCTGACAACAATCCGCCCGACCTTCAGGACAGCACGCTGCTGACGACGCTGATGGCCAGGGCGATGATGACCACACCGTAAACGTAAGAAATCAGCGAGTGTCCCGTCAGCAGCCGCCGCATGGAGCGCTGATTCAAATCGGTATCAGACACCTGATAGGTCATGCCGATGGTAAACGACAGGTAAGCAAAGTCCAGATAATCGGGTTCGGGGGTATCCGGAAATTGCACGCCGCCTTCGGGCGTTTCGTAATACAGGTGGGCGTAACGAAACAGGTAGACCGTCTGGATGACCAGCCACGACAGGGCCACACTGAGCAGGCCCGCACCGATCAGCAGGGCTTCAAGCAGCGGCTCCTGCTTGAGATTCCCGGCGCGCGACAGGGCAAACATGACGCCCGCCAGACTGATCAGCGACGTGATGATGGCAATGACGCCCGACGCCCGCCTGCCGTTGTCTTCCTGCTGGGCCAGCTCACGAATCCAGCCGCTGTTGACCGCGAAAATAATGCGCCACGACGAGATCAGGTAACTGGCAGAAAAGACCAGCCAGCCGATGAGGGCGCGCAGTTCCCAGGGAAAATGCTTCCAGGCGGCGGGATACGGCACGGCGGCGCACAGCAGCCAGGCCGCCACCCCCAGGCCAAGCGAGAGCAGGAGACGCTGGGGCGCTTGTGTGCGAACAGGAGGCAGCGGAGCGGCAGTCATACGCTCAGCTTAGCGGGTTGCCCAGCGCCGTTTTATGAACCCCGGTTCCCGGCACTCAGGGTCATGGATCACCAGCAACACCTTGAGTAGAACGGACGCCCACAAGGACGCCTCTCCTCCCGTAGGGAACCTGGCCGCTGGGCACGCCAGCCCGCCCCTCACTCAAACCTGGGACATTTACGCAGGCTCAAATCGCTCTCGGTAGCCCCAGACTCAGGGATACGCCCCTGCCTCTCATGGCGTATCCAGCACAGGCTTAAGCAGCTCTCAGTACTGCCGGCCGAAAATCACCCGCTTGCCGTAGGCGGCAGGTTTACCGGTATGCACACACACCCCCTCCTCGCGCTCGGCGAAGAACTCGGCGTCGTCCAGGGGAATGTTGCGCACCGTCGCCTTGGTGTCTTCCTTGATCTGGCGCTCGCTCTCGGCGTCGCCGCAGTGGAAGGCCCGCACCCACTTGCCGTCCTCGATGGCTGCCTTGAACCCGTCGTAGCTGTCCACCGTCACGGTGTTACCGAGCATGAAGTCGGTGGCACGCTGGAGCAAAAAGCCCTGGATGGCGTCCAGTCGGGCCGTGATACCGCTGACCGCTTCCGCACGGCCCAGCGTTTCCTTCTCCTCGCTGGTGCGGTTCTTGACGACCACCACGCCCTGCTCCAGGTCGCGGGGGCCGAGTTCGATGCGGACCGGGATGCCCTTGAGTTCCCAGTCGTTGTACTTGAAGCCGTTGGTGACGCCGTCGCGCTTGTCCACCTTGACGCGCACACCCTGGGCACGCAGTTCCAGGGCCAGCTTCTCACCCTCGGCCACCATCTCCTCAAAGTTGTCCTTGCGGCCCACCGGAATAATGACCACCTGGGTCGGGGCGATGTTGGGCGGCATCATCAGGCCCTTGTCGTCGCCGTGCGTCATGATCAGCGCGCCGATGATCCGGCTGGAGATGGCCCAGGAGGTCGTGTAGGCGAACTCTTCCTTCTGGTCGCGGGTCTGAAACTTCACGCCAAACGCCTTGCTGAACTTCTGGCCCAGGTAGTGGCTGGTTCCGGCTTGGAGCGCCTTGCCGTCACGCATCATGCCCTCGATGGAGTAGGTGGCGCTGGCTCCGGCGAAGCGCTCGGAAGCAGTTTTCTCACCGCGCACGACTGGCAGGGCCAGAATGTCGCGGCAGAACTGGTGGTACAAATCCAGAATCATCCGCACCTCGGCCTGGGCTTCCTCGGCGCTGGCGTGGGCGGTGTGGCCCTCGTGCCAGTAGAACTCGCTGGTTCTCAGGAACGCCTTGGTCCGCAGCTCGGCCCGGAAGACGCTGCCCCACTGGTAATGGAGAAACGGCAAATCACGGTAGGAGTTGAGCCAACCGCTCCACATGTGCCCGATGATGGTTTCGGACGTGGGCCGCAGCACGTAGGGTTCGGCCAGCACTTCGGTACCAATCTTGTTGACGGTAAACAACTCCGGCGCGAAGCCCTCCACGTGGTCGGCTTCCTTCATGATGAAATCCATCGGGATCAGCGTCGGGAAGATCAGCGATTCGTGGTCACGGGCCTTGAAGGCGTCGTCGAGCCACCTGACGATCCTTTCCCACAGTGCCGAGCCGTAGGGCTTCATCACCATCGCGCCCGCCACCGGGCTGTTGTCGGCCAAATCGGCCTTCTTGACGACCTCGTTGTACCAGTCGTTGAAATCCACGCTCTGGGGCGTCACGCCGTACTGCTGGGCCTTCTTATCGTTCTTGTCAGGGGCGGGCTGCTTGCCTTGCGTCATAAGCTGCATGGTAGCAAGGTCGGTGGGGGCGGGGAGATACGCCGCATGGCCGAGGCGCATGCAGAACAAGCTGGCTAGAGTTGGGCATGTCGCCTGATCTCACCCACACGCTCGCCGCACGCCTCGCCCAGATTCCCGGCGTGCAGGCCGTCACGCTGGGCGGCTCACGCGCACGAGGCGCAGCCCAGCCGGACTCGGATATTGATCTTGGCCTGTACTACCGGGCCGAAACGCCCCTTGATCTGACCGTGCTGAATCAACTGTGCCGCGAGCTGGACGACGCCGGAACCGCCGAGGCCACCCCACCGGGCGGCTGGGGACCCTGGGTGGACGGCGGCGCGTGGCTGACGGTGCGGGGGCAACGGGTGGACTTCATCTACCGCGAGCTGGGGCGGGTCAAGCGCAGTGTGGACGATGCCCTGGCGGGCCACATCAAGCTGCACGCCCAGCCGGGCCACCCGCACGGCGTCCACAGCCACCACTACGCGGCGGAACTGGCACTGAGCCAGATTCTGTTTGACGGCGGCGAACTCTCAGCGCTGCGTGAACGACTGGGCAACTATCCACCTGCACTCAAGGCGGCGCTGATTGCCCACTACGACTGGCAGCCAGAGTTCTGGCTCTACGGCGCGGCCAAAGGCCAGCAACGCGGCGACATTCACTACGCCCAGGGCTGCGCCTATCAGGCGGTGATGGCACTGGTGCAGACCCTCTGTGCACGCGGCGAGGTGTGGCTGACCAACGAAAAGGGGGCGGTGGCACTGGCCGGGGCTGTACCAGATGCACCCCCGCAGTTTGCCGAGCGGGTCGGCGCAGCGCTCACCAATCCCGACCTGGACGCCCTGAAGCGCCTCTCCTCGGACCTCAACACGCCTGTCTCAAGGTGGCCTTGACGCTGCCCACATGAAAGGACTGGCGTGGGAGGGGTAGCCTGCCTGCATGACCAACAACGATATGAGCCAGGTGGATACCGCCCTCGACCAGGAACTGCGCGACTCGATCACCGAGCACCTTCAGGTCAAGGACGTCAACGGCGAGCATGTCGGCACGGTCGATCACCTCGACGGTGACCGCATCAAGCTGACCCGCACCGACAGCGAGGACGGCCAGCACCACTACATCAATCTCAGTGACGTCAAGAGCGCCGACGCCGTGGCCGTATACCTGGAGAAGGCCCGCGCCGATTTGAAGATGCAGAGCAAGTAACCCAACAACTGGATCAGATGGGGCCGCCGGGGAAACTCGGCGGCTTTTTCTTGCGGCAGCCCACCCATGAGCAACCTGAAAAAACCCCGGCTGGGTGCTCCGGGGCTGGGTGGAGTCAAGCGGTCAGGCGTTGGCGAGCGCCACGTCGGCCTGCAAATAGTTCAGCAGCGCCCGCAGCGAGGTGTTCAGCTCCCTTTCGAAGTTGACCATCAAAGGTTGCAACTCGGGGTGCAGCAGCAGCGTGCGGTGGGCCGGGGCCTCCTCGGTCAGGTGCTGCCAGCCCACGCACAGGGCGTCGGTATGGACCAGTACCCGTATCGCCATCTCGGGCGGGTAGGGCAACCGGGGCGCGGCGGTCTGCATCAGCGCCAGCACCTGCTGACGAAAGCTGACCGCCAGTTCGCTGCGTTCCAGCACGCTGCCGAGCAGCAGTTGCAGTCGCCGCATCGCCTCGAAGCCGCGGAGGCTCTCAGTGATCACGTCGGCCACGTCGTTGGGCCGGGTGGGGCGCTTCTCGTCGAGCAGCGCGCCGAGCGTGGTGAACCAGGCCTGATAGTGCTCGGAGAGCAGCGCCAGGAACAATTCCTCCTTGGTCTCGAAATAGAGGTAGAGGGTGCCCTTGGCGAGTTGCACTTCACGGGCAACCTGGTTCATGCTCAGGTCGGCGTAGGCGGTGGTGGTCCACAGGCGCTCGGCGGCGCGGAGAATGTCGCCCCGGCGGACGAGTTTTTCTTCGGGGCTGCGGGCACGGGCTGGGCGGGGCGGATGCGTTGCCATCACTTCGACCCTACGGGATGCTCAGACGGCTGACTGTGAAGGGATTCACGACCCGTGAGCTTGCCCAATGAAGGCTAAACGCCGTGCCTCATGGAGATTGGGTGAAGTGTGGGCTGCGGCGCAGAGTGATCGGCCAGTCCGTTCAGAGACCGCCCTCGCCCGTGACCTGGCCGTCGTTGGTATCAGCATCGCCGTCGCTGAAAAACTCGCGGCGGGCCTCGCGCAACTCAATACGGGCCGTGCCGAGGTGCTCCAGCAGCGCCGGGAGATCCTGCGGTTCCAGGGCGAAGGCGTCGTCGGCCCCGATGCCGCTGTCGGGGTCGAGGCGGCGCAGCAGCACCTCCTGGGTTCCCTGATCGTCGATGCCCTCGATCCTGACGCCCCAGTTGGGCGCTTCTTCCGGGTAGAGAAAGTCGTGGCGCTGGCCCTGCTGCGCGCCCAGCACGGCCTGGCGCAGCGCCGAGGCATTGGGCACGAAGGTCTTGAGGATTTCGCGCTCGCGCTCGGGGTCCTCGGGCCACTGCACCACCCGCAGTTGCAGCACTGGCCCCAGTTCCGGGGTGCTAATGTCGGGGTTGGGCGCGGCGGCGATGTCCAGGCTGTAGGGAACGGGATGGTCCTCGGTGCGCTCCAGGCTGCCCGTGACGAGCCGGGCGCGGACGCGGTGCTGTGCGGTGGTGTCCATGCCGCCACACTATCCGGCGGCGGCGGGGGGCGGGTAAACGCCAGGTTGAGAGAAAGTTGAGACCGTCAGCAAGCACGCGCCTCCAGGGCCGCCAGCAACCCGCCGCGCGGCTCCAGGCCGAGGGCGGCGGCCAGTTCGCGGCACAGCTCCAGCGCCCGCCGCAGACCCTCGCCCGCGCCGCTGCCGACATCCGCGATTCGCCGCGCCCACCCGCCCAGATCGCGCTCGGCCCGGCGGGTCTCGGCGCGCAGGTGCACGAGCCCGAGGGCAAAGCGGGCCAGCCGCAGCAGGGCAGCGCGCACCCAGGTCAGCAGCTCGGCAGCGCGCAGGAGTTCTCCTCTGGCCGCCACCGCCGAGGCGAAGGTCAGCCAGTTGAGCGCCTGATCATAGATGAGTTGCGGCTCCTGCGGCGTCCAGTCCGGCCCCGCCGCCCACTTGCCGAGGGTGCGGGCGAGTTGACCGCCTTCGTCTTTGATCAGCATGGCGGCGACGTCAGCGTGGGTGAGGGGCCAGGCGAGGATGTCGGACATCTGTGCGGCGTCCACCACGTGCAGTTCAATCCGGTGCAGTTCCGGCGTCACGGCGTTGGGGGTGCCGAACAGATTGACGACGTAGAGCAGCAGCGGCGTCAGCGTTTCCAGAAAGGCGCGGGGACTGATCACCGCGCCGGGGCGCAGGTAGGCGTAATATTCGAGGTCACTGTAGGCGTCGCCTTGCCACTCACCGTCCAGGTGCTGGGTGCGGCTGCCGTAGGCCAGGGCGTGCGACACCCGCGCGTCAATCATCAGGGCAGCGCGAATCCGGGCGTCGAGTTCGTCCAGACTGAGCATGCCGCAGCTTAGCGCCAGGGTTCGGGGAAGCTGTTCGGCCGCGCCCAGAACATGATGGTTAGATAGGCAAATGGGCCTTCAGCACAGCACTTTTTGCCGGAGTTCCAGATTCAGCACTGTCCTGAGTGCTGCGCCCGCTAGACTGCGGCGCATGACCCTTTCAGAACAGGACCTTCCCGGTTTCAAGGCCCGCGTGCTGGCGCTGGTGGCCCAGATTCCGCCGGGCCGGGTCATGACCTACGGGCAACTCGCCCTGCTCGCCGGGCAGCCGGGCGCGGCGCGGCAGGTCGGGTACGTGATGAACGGTCTGCTGGAGAGCCACGATCTGCCCTGGCAGCGGGTCATCAACGCGCAGGGCAAGGTCAGCACCGACAAGCTGGGCTTCGGCGATATTCAGCGCGGCTTGCTGGTGGCCGAGGGCGTGGTGTTCGATACTGCCGGAAAATGCGACCTGGGCCAGTTCCAGTGGTGGCCCCAGGACGCGCCGGGGCAGGAGCGGCTGCTGTAAGAGTCAGCGCCCGTCCAGGTTGACTCGGCCGCCAACCTGCCTGGCCGTCAGAAAACGCTGCCGCCCGGTCAGGTCCGGATGAACCTCGGCGCTCCAGCCTGCCGCACGCAGTTCGGCAGCCATCACCTCCACGTTGCGCGGGTCGAGTTCGAGCCAGAGCGTGCCGCCGGGAGCCAGCACACGCGGCGCGTCCTGGCACATTCGGCGGGCCAGATCGAGGCCGTCGGGGCCGCTGTAGAGGGCTAGTTCCGGGTCGAAACTGACTTCCGGCTGCGCCTCAGCCCGGTCAGTGTCCGGCAGATACGGCGGGTTACTGAGCAGCAGATCGTAGGGACCGCTCAGCCCAGTCAGCAGATCGGCCTGCACGAACGCCACATCTAGGTTGTTGAGCTGGGCATTTCGGCGGGCCAGGGCCAGCGCTTCCGGGCTGATGTCGCTGCCCATGACCTGGGCCTCCGGCCTGGCCTGCTTGACGCCCAGCGCCAGCGCCCCCGTTCCAGTGCCCACCTCCAGCACGCGGGGAGCGGCCCAGCGCTGCAAGGTTTGCAGTGCCAGAGCGAGCAGCACTTCCGTTTCAGGACGGGGAATCAGCGCAGCGGGCGAAACGTTCAGGTGCAAGTCGGCCCATTCGATGGGACTGAGCAGGTACTGGAGCGGTTCGCGGGCCTCGCGGCGGCGGGTGAGCTGTTCGAGGTGTCGTAATTGCCTCACCTTGATGGGCTGCTCGCCCCGCATCAACAATTCGAGGCGGCTGAGGTTGGCGACCCGCTGCATGATCTCGCGGGCGTCGGTTTCAGGTGAGGGCACCCCGGCCTGCCGTAGACGCTCGGTGGTCTCGCGCAGCCCCAGCTTGAGCGTATACACCTGACACTCGGAGAGGTCCAGCCGCAGGCCGTCGGTGCTCACGCGGCCTCCACCGAAGACCAAGAACCACCGGGAACCCGTTCGGGCGGCAAGCTCACTCGGTCATTTCGGTGCGCGGCCTGATCACCAGGTGGCGGCCAGGCCCCTCCCCCACCGACTCGGTGGTGACCAGCGAATGGTCCTTGAGCGCCACGTGAATGACCCGGCGCTCGGCGGGCGGCATCGGCTGGAGTTCGTGCGGCTCGCCGCTCTTGGCGACCTGCACCGCCAAACGCTCGGCCAGCTTGGCGAGGTTGTCGGCCTGCCGCCGCTTGAAGCCCCCGGCGTCCACCCGCACCCGCACGTCGCTGCGCCCGGCGTGCTTGGCCAGCACCGCGTAGGCCAGCACCTCGATTGCGCCCAGGGTGCGCCCGTCGCGCCCCGCCAGCTTGCTGGCCCGCTCGCCGCCGATGTCGGCTTCCAGCGCCTCGCCCGCGTCTCGTACGCTGAGGGTCAGGTCGCCGCCCAGGTGCTCGACAACGCCGCGCATGAACTGCTCAAAGACCTCTAGTGGCTCCTGGTGTTCGGCGAGCGGCGCAGCGCTGCCCAGCGCCGCCTCGACCACGTTCGGCGCGTCGTCTCCCTCGCTGATGCCCAGGTTGGCGAGGTAGTCGTCGAGGTTTGGTTTGTCCATATCCCTGAGTTTACCCTGAGAAGCTGACAGGCCTCTGTCAGTCGGCACCTGTCACCACCCAGTCGCCAATTCCCAGTCACCAACCCATCGTGCCCGGCGCGCCCTTGAACGGCCCCTTGATGTCCGCCGTGATCCAGCCGCCATAGAATTCGCCCGGCTGCGGCGTGACCACTTCCCCGGCCACCCGGCACTCGTCCATTGCTCCAGCGTAGACCGCCACGCACCCGGCCATCTCGCGGAAGGCCGGGGTGGGGCGCTCGTAACTCCAGCCCGCCGCCCGCGCCGCCTGGGTACCGCCGGTCAGGGTCCAGTAGGTCGCCGCGCCCTTGAATTCGCACATACTGCTGCCGCTGGCCGGGCTGAGCACGCCCGCTTTGAAGGCGTCAGGCGGCAGATAGTAACCAGGCGGGTGCGAGGTTTCCAGCACCCGGAAGGCGGGCGCGCGGCTCCAGTCGGTGTCGGCGATCAGTTCGCCGCCCAGCCAGATCTGGAGGCGCTTGTCGGTGTGCTCCAGTCTGGGCGGGCGCGGGTAGGCCCAGACCGATTCCTGGCCGGGCGCGGTGGGCTCTGGAACAGGACGGTGCATCATGCAGCGCTCTCCTTCTGACCGTTGTCCTGCTGGACTTTCTCCCTGTGACTGACACTGGCGGCTCGGCGGCCCTGTTTCAGCGAACGCTCACTCGCCAGCAGCCGCTGAAGGGCCGCCTCGCTGCGGGTCAGGCCGTCCAGGGTGGACATCTTCGCAGCACGCGGCTCGTAGTCGTCGAGCACCTTACCCGCCAGGTAACGGTCAAAAATGACCGGGCAGATGTAGCTGCCGCGCGTGACGGCGGGAGTGTTGCCGAGGTCGGCAGCCACGTACCTGACGCACTCCACCAGCATTTTGCGGGCGGCCTTCTCGTCGTCCGTGACCCCAGCCTCGGCCAGAAACTCGGCGGCCAACAGCGTGCCGCCCCAGGTGCGGAAATCCTTGGCAGTAAACGGGCCGATCACCTCGTGCAGGTAGGCGTTGAGGTCCGCCGAACGAAGGCGGCGGCGCACCCCCTCGTCCACCGATTGAAACAGCCAGGGACCAGGCAGGTCGAGCAGTTTCTGGAGGTTGGCGGCCAGCGTCCTGTCCACCGTCTGCTTGTGCTGCCAGACCGAATGCTTGCCCTTGAAGTCAAAGAAAATGGTGTGGCCTTCCACCTTGACATGGCGCTGACGCAGGGTCGAGAGGCCGTAGGTCTGGTGGGTGCGGGCGTAGATGTCGCTGCCCACTCGGAAGCGGGCCACGTGCAGGAGCCGGGTCATCAGCGCCAGCACCTTGCGCCGGGGCAAACCGCCGCCCTCGCCAGCAGGCAGACGCAGGTCGGTGGCGGTCACGGTCCGCAGATCCGGCAGCGCTCCGGCGAAACGGATCAGGCGCTGCCACTTCTTCATGGCCCCGGCCTGCACGAAGTCGGCGTGGTAGCGGTACTGGAGCCGCCCGGCGGCGTCGCGGCCAAACGCCTGCACCTCGGCGTCCGGATCGGGGCTGACGAACACGTCCTGGTAAGCGGGCGGCACCGCCAGGGCCGCGATGCGTGCCAGGGCAGGCCCGTCCGTGAAGGGCGTTTCGTCGGGCCAGAAGTATTCGAACTTGCCCGGCTCGTGCCCCTCACGGCGCAGGTAATCGTCTTGCAGCAGGTCGGTACGGGAAGGCATGGTCTACTCGCCTGCCTGCATCGGCAGTTGCCAGTCAACCACGCTGCGCCCCGCTTCCGAGAGGGCCGCGTTGACCTGACTGAAGGGCCGGGTGCCCATGAATCTGGTGACGCTCAGTGGGCTGGGGTGCGCCGACTCGATGACGACGTGCTGCGGCCCCGTGATCAGCTTGGTCTTCTTACGGGCGTAGGCTCCCCACAGCACGAACACGACACGCTCCGATCTGGCGTTCACGGCGTTGATCACGGCGTCGGTGAACTTCTCCCAGCCTTTCCCAGCGTGGCTGTTGGCCTCGGCCTGCCGCACCGTCAGCACGGCATTGAGCAGCAGCACGCCCTGGGCAGCCCAGGGCCGCAGATCACCGTGCCTGGGAACCGAGAAGCCCACGTCGTCACGCAACTCTTTGTAGATATTTTGCAAACTCGGCGGCACCCGCACGCCGGGCCGCACGCTGAAGGCCAGCCCCTGCGCCTGCCCGGCCCCGTGGTAGGGGTCCTGTCCCAGGATCAGCACCTTCACCCCGTCCAGCGGGGTAAGTTTCAGGGCGTTGAACACGTCTTCCGGCGCGGGAAACACCGGACCGGCGCTGCGCTCGGCGTCCACGAACTGCATCAGGGTCTGAAAATACGGCTGGGTGAATTCAGCGGCCAGCGCCCGCCGCCAGGACTCGGGCAAGTCGGGCACGGGCGCGGGAGCCTGAGCAGCATCGGCCCCGCTCCCGAACAGGCCAGGTTGAGAGTCGGTCATGGCAAAATTAAAGCGCAGGGTACGCCGGGGGACTGTCTGAAATGATGAAGGCGGGTTTGAGAGAACAGCCCTGGGTCAATGGTGCTATGAACAGAGCTGCGCCGCTTGGCCCCAGCGCTTTTGCTGCATCCCGCGCCCGATGTACTTGCTGGCCACCCTTACACGCTCAGCAACCCCAACTGCACCCCGCGCGTCACGGCGGCGGCGCGGCTGGAGACGCCCAGCTTGGAGTAGATGGCCTGGGCGTGAAACTTGACGGTGTGTTCGCTGACGCCAAGCTGCTTAGCAGCGCGCTTGTTGCTCAGGCCCGCCGCCAGCAGATCGAGCACCTCGTGTTCGCGGGGGGTGAGATGAAGGTCACCGGGCACAGCGGCCAGGGTCTCGTCGGAGTCTGGGTCCTGCGCCTCCAGGTCGTCGAGATACGGCTTCAGGCGTTCAGCCTGCGCCGCGCCCACCGCCGCTAGGCCCGCCGCCGCCGCCAGCACGCCCGCCACCAGTTCGACTGGCCCGGCGTCCGGCGGCAGGGCGGCCCAGCCGGACAGGTTGAGTTCGGAGAGCGCATTGGCCCATACCGGCCCGCCGAGCGCCACCACGCCGCCGGGAAAGTCGCTCAGGGCGTCCAGATCGTGTAAGGCCGCGTCGTCCAGTACCAGAACGTCGGCCTCGTGGGCACTCACCGCCAGCGTCAGACCCGCTTCCAGCATAAAGGCGCGCACCCCTGCCGCCGCAGCGGGAGAGCGCACGCCAATGTAAACGCGCAGGTCGGTGAAGAGGGCACTCAGCACAGCGTCAAGCCTCGCATGTTTGAACTCGGCCCTGCCGGTTTACCGCTCTCCCAGCATCACCGACACGTCCTGCTGCGCGCCGCCGCGCAGGATGCCCAGAGTCAGCGTCTCCCCGGCCCGGTCACGCACCGCGTCGAGCAGTTGCACCGGGTGGTGAATCGGCGAGCCGTCCAGCGTCAGCACCACGTCGCCGATCATGATTCCGGCAGCCTGGGCGGGGCTGGCGTGTTCCACCTGCACCACCGTCAGGCCGATCTTGCCCCGGCGCGGACCTCCGCCCGAACCGCCGCGCCCGCCCCAGCCACGTTCGCCCCAGCCGCGCTCATTCCAGCCGCCCCGGCCACCGCGTCCCCAGGCCTCGCGGCCAGGCCCCTCACGGCCCGGTCCTTCCCGTCCCCAGGGACCGCCCCGGCCCCGTTCACCCCGGCCCTCCCGGTTCCAGCCGCGTTCGCCGCGCCCGGCCCCGGCAGTGGGCTGCCCCGCTTCCGGCGGCGCTTGTTCAGGCTGAGCTTCCGGCTGTCTTTCTTCCGGCTCGGTTTGTTCAGGAAAGTGAACCGGCTGGGTGCCGATGCCGAGATATCCCTGCGGCACCCGGCCATCGCGGGAGAGCAGGCGCGCCACCCTCAGCGCCCGCTCGGCAGGCACGGCCATCAGCTCGCCGCGCGATAGGCCCGCATTGGCGAGGCCGATCAGGCCGCCGCGCGCATCGAAGACGCCGCCGCCCGACACGCCCCGGAACGGCGCGGCCCCGGTGGGCATGAAGCCGCGCTCTGGCAGCGCCGCGCCGAGAAAGCCGAGCGCGGCCTGCACCCCGCGCTCGGGGCGGGCCACCACACTGAGCAGTTCGCCGACCTGTGCGCCCTGGCTGGCAGTCACGGGCGGCACCTTCAGGTCGGAAACGCGCAGCAGGGCCAGATCGCTGGCGTGCTGACGGCCCACCACCTGCGCCGTCAGTTCGCGGCCATCGGGGGTCCGGACCCGCACCTCGTCGCCGGGCAGGACGTGGGCCACCGTCAGGATTTCATTCTCGGCGGTGACGACGCCGCTGATGGCGCGGCCCGAGAGCACAGTCACGATGGACTGGGCGCTTCGAGAAACGGAAGAGGAAAGGGCTTCGGACAGATCGGAAAAAGTATTCTTGGTCATGCAGCCATGGTGCGCTTTGGGAGACCGAACGACTTCCGCCGAATGGACGGCTAGCCGTTCGGGGAGGACCGCGCTTCCTGACAGGGGACCGGGTGGCTGAACTTTGGCCGAGAACTGACTCATGAGAAAGGCGCGACTTACGCCTGTGGACGCACGTATTGCAGTCTCACGGTGAGTAGTCCTGCCGTTTGAGCGTGTAGCGCGTTACCGCCACCACCTCGCCCTGATACTGCTCCGGCTCGGCCTCACCCTCCTCCGCGAAACCCAGCCGCCGCATCAGCGCATGCGAGGGCAGATTCGGAGTGTGAACGGTGGCCGTGACTTCTTCCAGCTCCAGGGTTCCAAAAGCGTGAGCGAGCAGCAACCTTCCCGCCGCCAATCCAACACCCTGTCGCCAGCGCGGACGCTCGATGACGATGCCGAACTCGCCGGAATGGGCGGTGAGGCACGCCAGATCAACATGGCCCACCAATGCATCATGAAGTTCCACGCCCAGCCGCAGAAAGTCCAGGCCGAGTCCAGCGACAGTTTTGCGCCAGTGTTCGCGCACCTTGTCGGGCGCGAGATTCAGCGTCCAGTCGGCGGCGCGGCAGAACCCTTCATCGGCAGCCCAGCGCACGGCATCTTCCTCGTCGCCCGGGCGCAGCGGGCGGAGCTTGAGCTGATCCAGGTCAGTCATTCTCTTTTATACCTCGCCCGGCTGCACTCTCCCAGAACGCCCAAAGTCGAGCCAAAAGAAAAACCCCGTCTGAGACGGGATTCTGAGTGGTGCACCCTGCTGGATTCGAACCAGCGACCGACCGCTTAGAAGGCGGTTGCTCTATCCATCTGAGCTAAGGGTGCCGGGGCCGAGCGCGGCGGCATTCCTGCCGAAAGAATGTACCACCTCGCCCGGCAGTTTGAAAGGCCGCGTTGAGACTTCAGCTCCGTCAGGTTTGCGTGAGAGCCGCTTGCCTACGCTCGGGCAGTGGACCTCTTACATACCCTGCTCAGCACCATCGTTCAGGCCGGAGCCAGCGACATCTGCGGGCAAGCAGTCTGCCGGGCGGACGGGTCGGCGGCGATCTGCGGCGTTTCGGCACAGAGAAGCTCAGTACTGAGCAGCTCGAACACTTCACCCGGCTGATGATGGACCGCCCCGAGCAGTGGAGCGAGTTCGCCAAGCAGCGCGACGCCGACTTTGCCTACAGCGTTCCCGGCCTGGCCCGTTTCCGGGTCAACGCCTACCACCAGCGCGGCTCCATCAGCATGATCATGCGGGTCATCGAAGACCGACCCATTCCAACGTTCGAGCAGCTCGGCTTGCCGCAGGCCACCTTCGAGTCGCTGGTCGCCAACGAGCGCGGCCTGATTCTGGTGACCGGCCCCACCGGCAGCGGCAAGACCACCACGCTGGCCTCGATGATCGACCACATCAATGCCCACCAGCCGGTCAACGTGCTGACATTGGAAGACCCGATTGAGATTTTGCACCATGACAAGCAGGGCACCGTCTCGCAGCGTGAACTGGGCCGCGATACCCTGTCGTTCGCAGCGGGCCTGCGGGCCTCAATGCGCCAGGACCCCGACGTGATCCTGATCGGTGAGATGCACGACAAGGAAACGGTAGAGGCGGCCCTCTCGGCGGCGCAGACCGGCCACCTGGTGTTCAGCACCCTGCACACCATGGACGCCATGCGAACGATGATTCGCATCATCGACTTCTTCGCGCCGCACGAGCGCGCCCAGATTCGTCAGGGCCTGGCCGAGAGCCTGGTCGGGGTGGTCAGCCAGCGCCTGTTGCCCAGGGTCGGCGGCGGGCGGGTGCTGGGCATGGAAGTGATGCTCGGCACCGCCACCATCCGGGAATGCATCAAGCACGAAGACAAGCTCGAAGAGATCAAGCAGGCCGTCGAGGAAGGCGGGCTGCACGGCATGCAGACCTTTGATCAGCACGTGGTGCAACTGGTCGGTGCGGGTCTGCTGAGCCGCGAGGATGCCCTGCAAGCCGCCACCCGGCCCCACGAGGTCAAGATCAAGCTGATGCAGGCCAGCTTCGCCTCGGCCCAGCCCGCCGCGCCGCAGGTTGCACAGGCAAATGGGGCCGCCGCGAGCTGAGCCGGAAGACGAACAACCAAGAAAGCAGCGGCCCATTGCAAGGCCGCTGCTCTTTAAATCTGGAGCGAGATCACGGATTCGAACCGAGGCCAGAAGCTTGGAAGGCTGCTGTGCTACCACTACACCAATCTCGCGTGCGCGCGCTGCCGTGCTGGTCGAGGCGACAGGATTCGAACCTGCGACCCCTTGGTCCCAAACCAAGTGCGCTACCAGCCTGCGCTACGCCTCGTCAGTCAGCGCGCACAAAGAAGTATAGCAGAACGCCCGCAGCGCTCAAGCCCGCGCATTGGCCTATTGATCCCGGCTGAAGTTCAAGATGGGAGATAGCTGTGCAGGAGGCGAGCAGGGAGTCGGACATACCGAACGCGCTGCCACCCAACCCGGAGGCGTGCCTTCAGTTCCTGCAAGGTGCGGGCACAGAAGTTCCCCAGGATGTTCCGCTTCATGTACGCCCACACCAGCTCGATGGGATTGAGTTCCGGAGCATACGGTGGGAGGTACTGCAGGGACAACCGAGATTCACCTGTGACGAAGGCCGTGACGGCCTTCGACTTATGGATGCCAGCGTTGTCCAGCACCACCACGATCTCTCCTGGGACGTGGGTCAAGATGTGCTGGAGGAAGCAAATAACATCGGGGCCTTTGAAGGCCCCGTGCTGAGTTTGTTGGAAAAACTGGCCAGCAGTGGTCACCGCACCGATGGTTGAGACCTTATCCCAGCTCGCTTTCCCGAGGACCACGGGGGTCTGGCCGCGCAGCGCCCAGGTCTGCTTCACCGTGCCTTTGAGACTGAAGCCCACTTCATCCAGGAACACCAGGGTCGCACCGGCAGCTACTTTTTTTTGATCTCGGGAAGGGTGGTCTGAATCCAGGTCGCCACAGCGTCCGGGTTCTGTTCCAGGGCGCGTTTGTCTGGCTTCTGGCGGGAAAAGCCCAACTGGTGCAGGATTCTGCGGACGTGATCGCGGTGATGCCAGATATCGAAGTGACGACCAATGACGTCTCTGACCCGCAAGGTGCTCCAACTGGCGTCAGGAAAGCCGTGGACCTGCGCGCCTTCGCACAGGAGACGCTTGAGTGTCTCCCGCTGTTCCCCGCAGAGCGCTGGCGCTCTTCCCGTGGTCACCGTGGCCTGCAGCGCGTCTGAACCCTGGTGCCGCAGGCGATGTTTCCACGTGCTGATGGTACTCGCCTTGACGCCCAAGAACTCAGCGAGTTCCTGGGTACTGTGCGCTTGAGTCTCGAGGAGTTCGAGGAAGTGCAGCCGACGTTCTTCGAGTTGAGTTCGGGTCAGGTGCGAGGGTAGCCAACGGTCGGTCATCTCTCCAATCTACTATCTCCAACTTCAGCTGAGATCAATAGGCCATCTGGCCCGCTCGGCGGCCTGTGCGCGCCGCTATGCTCAGCCATGACCACTCCCTTCTCTGCACCCGCGCTGCGGTTCATGACCACTGGAAGACTTAAGGCGGGGCAACGATGACACCTACATTCATTCGCCCGCCCGCGCTCCAACCTGGCGATACGGTGGCGGCCCTGAGCCTGTCGAGCGGCTTCGTGACTGAGGTGATGCACCGCTACGAGGCGGGCATCCGGCAGATCGGGGCGGCGTTCGGCTGGCAGATCGTACCCGCCCCCAACGCCCTGCGCGGCGAGGAATATCTCTCCCAGAATCCCCAGGCCCGCGCCGACGATTTGCACTGGGCGCTGGAAAACCCCGACATCGCTGGAATCCTGAGCATCATCGGCGGCGACGACAGCGTGCGGCTGCTGCCGTACCTGAATCTGGAACTGATTCGCCGTCACCCCAAGGTCTTCCTGGGCTTCTCCGACGCCACCGTCACGCTGATGCAGTTTCTGCGCGCGGGCGTCTGTTCCTTTCACGGCCCAGCCCTGCTGACCGATTTGGCCGAGCACGGCGGCATCCGGCCCGAGGTGGCGCGGGGCGTGCGGCAGGCAGTCATGTCCGCCCAGCCGTTCACCTTTCAAGCCGCCCCAGCGTGGACCGAGCAGCGCCTCGAGTGGCTTCCCGAACTTCAGGAGACGCCGCGCGATTTTGCGCCCTCGGAAGGCTGGACCTGGCTGCAAGGCCAGCAGCCCACCGAGGGCCACCTGATCGGCGGCTGCCTGGAAGTGCTAGACATGCTCAACGGCTCACCCGGCTGGCCGGAGCCAGACCTGTGGCGCGGCGCGGTGCTGGTTCTTGAAACGAGTGAAGATGTACCGCCGCCCCACCAGGTCGGATACTGGCTGCGGAACTTTGCCGCGCAGGGCATCCTGCAAACAGCAGCGGGCCTGGTGCTGGCCCGGCCCAGGAGCTACCCGCCCGAGATGGTGCAAGGCCTCTACGGTTGGGTCAGAAAAGTGTTGCGGGAGGCGGGGCGCGAAGATCTGCCGGTGCTGGCGAACGTGGATTTCGGCCACACCAGTCCGCAGCTCACCCTGCCACTGGGGGCGCGGGCACGGCTCGATCCGCTTGCTGGAACGTTCGCGGTGCTGGAGGGCGGGGTGAAGCAGCCGCTGGATTAATCATATTGGGCTGATCACTTTGGGTTGGTCGCGGCGAGTCGAAACCCTCAGCCAGTATCATGGCCGGGTTGCCGCCGTAAGGAGAATTCCGCATGCCCAGATCGTCTCAGTCCAGATCGTCTCAGTCCAGATCGTCTCAGTCCCGCTCCAGGCTCAGTCCCGCCCAGACCACCGCCCTCAGTGCTGCCGCCCTGACGGCTGCTGCGGTGCTGATCGCCCGCCTGCGCCCCGCCGCCACCGCTGGAGAGCTGCGGGACGCCGCCCTGCGCCTGCTGGAAGTCGGCCTGCCCAGCCGCCGCCGCTTTGCCGTCGAGCTGTGGGACGGCACGACCCTGCCCGCCACCACCGGCGAGGACGCCCGGCTGAGGCTCAACAGCCCCAAGACCCTGGGGCGGATGCTGAGATTGCCACTGGACGTGGCGCTGGGCGAGGCGTACATCCGGGGCGATTTCGACATCGAGGGCGATTTCTCGGCGGTGGTCGAGCTGGCCGACACCTTCGACGCCGCGCCAGGGCTGAAGGCCGTGCCGGGGCTAATGCGCGACTATGAGCGTCTGCGCCGGGGAGCCGGTGCACCGCCGCCCGCACCCAAGGCTAGCCTGGAAGGCGAGACCCACAGCCGCGAGCGCGACAAGGCCGCTATCTCGCACCACTACGACGTCTCCAACGACTTCTACAAGCTGTGGCTCGACGAGCGGATGGTCTACTCCTGCGGTTACTTTCCCAGCGGCGAGGAAACCCTGGACGAGGCTCAGGCCGCCAAACTCGAACTGATCTGCCGCAAACTCAGACTCAAATCCGGTGAGAAATTGCTTGACATCGGCTGCGGCTGGGGCGGGCTGGCAATCTATGCTGCGCAGCACTACGGCGTTTCGGTCACGGGCGTCACCCTGTCGGAAGCGCAGTTGCAGGAAGGCAAAGCCAGGGTCACCGCCGCCGGGCTGGACCACCTGGTCAGTTTAGAGCTGCGCGATTACCGCGACGTCGAGGGGCCGTTCGACAAGATTTCCAGCATCGGCATGGCCGAGCACGTGGGCCGCAAGAACATGGCCGAGTATTTCGCCACCGCTCAAAGGGTGCTGAAACCCGGCGGGCTGATGCTCAACCACGCCATCGCCTCAGGGCTGGGGCAGGCCAAGGTCTCGAACCTGCTGCAATCCGGCAACTTTGCGCGGCGCTACGTGTTCCCCGACGGCGAGCTGCTGCCGATCTGGGAAACCCAGAAATTTGCCGAGGAAGCCCTCTTCGAGGTGCGCGACGTGGAAAACCTGCGCGAGCACTACGCCCAGACCACCCGCCACTGGGCCAGGAATCTGGAAGCCCACCAGACGGCGGCACTGGAATTTCTGGGCGAGGAGCGCTACCGGCTGTGGCGCATCTACCTGAATGCCTGCGTGTACTACTTCAGCGCCGGGCACCTCTCCATTTTCCAGACGCTGCTGGCCAAGCCCGACGAGCAGCGCCGCGTGACCTTGCCGCCCAGCCGGGCCGATCTGTACCGCTGAGCCGGGCGCTGAGCGCCACCATGACCCAGACCGCCTTCCCCGATGCGCCCAGGCGCTACACTGCGCGGCTGAGATGACGGCCCAGATTCTGCCCCCACCGCACACCTTCAGCGTGGCCCCGATGCTCGACTGGACCGACCGGCACTGCCGGGTCTTTCACCGGGCCCTGAGCCAGCGGGCGCTGCTGTATACCGAGATGATCACCACCGGGGCGCTGCTGCACGGAGATCAGGCCAGGCATCTGGACTTCTCGGCCCGCGAGCACCCGCTGGCCCTGCAACTCGGTGGCAGCGACCCCGCCGCGCTGGCCGAGTGCGCCCGCATCGGCGAAGACTGGGGCTACGACGAGATCAACCTCAACTGCGGCTGCCCCTCGGACCGGGTCCAGAGCGGAGCCTTCGGTGCCTGCCTGATGGCCACACCCGACGTGGTGGCGCGCGGCGTGGACGCCATGCGCGGGGCCGTGGGCGTGCCGGTGACGGTCAAGCACCGCATCGGCATCGACGACCTCGACAGCTACGGTCACCTGCACACCTTCGTGCAGACGGTGGCGGCAGCAGGCTGTCAGACCTTCATCGTCCACGCCCGCAAGGCCTGGCTCAGCGGCCTCTCGCCCAAGCAAAACCGAGAGGTGCCGCCGCTGAGGTACGACGTGGTGCGGCAGCTGAGCACCGACTTTCCGCATTTGACCTTCGTACTCAACGGCGGCGTGCAGACACTCGGCGAGGCCGAAACGCACCTGGACTGGGCGGGCGGCGTGATGCTGGGCCGCGCCGCCTACCAAACGCCGTATCTGCTGGCCGCCGTGGACCGCCGCTGCTTCGGTGAGGCCACCCCAGACCCCAGCCGCCGCGAGGTCATCGAGGCGTTCCGGCCCTACGTGGCCGAGCAACTGGAGCGGGGCGTGTACCTCAGCCGGATGTTGCGCCATACCCTGGGCCTGTTCGCCGGTCACAGCGGCGCACGGCATTACAAGCGCACCATCAGCGAGCAGGCTTTCAGAGAGGGTGCGGGACTGGAAGTGCTGGACTCGGCCCTGGCCGGAATTCCCGACGCTGTGCTGGATTCGCGCGAACTGCTGCCGCCCGCCCACGAACCGGCGGCGCTGGCCCTGCAAGATTTGGCCCTATGAGCAAGATTTGGCCCTATGAGATTGAGCACTGTGCAATCTGGTGCTGTGAAATCCGCAAGATCAGCCTTGCACTGAGACAGTCTACGAGGCCACCTACCGGCGGCGCAGCAAGCGGCCCAGACGCTGCAACGGCGAGGGTGGCGTCGCTTGATCGGGAAGGCGGGCGGCGATGCCGGGCGGCGGCCTGGTTAAATCGCTTTGCACTGGTTTGACCTGGAACGGATCAATCCGTACTGGACTGGCTTGTACTAGGCTGGTTTGTACTGGGCTGACCTGCGCCGGGACAGTCGGTGCCGTGTCGGCGCTCGGCGGCTCGGTGGCCAGGGCACCGTCCAGCGCGGCCCGCAGCAGCAGACTGTCTAGCTTGCCCAGCGGGTTGCCGGGCCATTCGTCTGCGGCCAGCGGGCTGACCTCGGTCCGCAGTTCGGCTGCAAGACTGAGGCTGAGTAGACAGTTCAGCGCGGCCTGACCCTGCTGGTCTGACCCCACACCCGCCGCCGAGACCCGCCCGACCTGGTTGGCGCTCAGATCAATCTGACCGACTGGCCCGGCCCCGGCCCCAAACAGCGAAACCCGGTAGGCCCGGCGGCTGACCGAGAAGAGTTGCAGCACGTCCACCAGCGGTGTGTCGCGACTGCGGGTGACGAAGGCCGTGCGGTGGTCTTCCGGCAGCAGATCGGCCACCAGCGCGGCCTCGGCGGAGTCGTCGACGACAATGCCCGACAGGACCGCTGAAGCGTTGTGCTCGTCATCGAGGGCGGCCATGGCGATCAGCAGGTTCTCACCGCTGGCATTCAGGCTGCGCCGCTTCAGAGCCGCCGAACCCAGGGCTGCCGGGCTGCGCTGCACCGTGAACTGCCCGCCCTGCTGCTGAAAGAGGGTCTGGAGCGCCCGCAGGCCGACATACGCCCCGATGGGCCGCACCGGGCGGAACATGATGTCGGCGGGCTGCCCCTGGTCGAGTAGCAGCGTGAAGCTGCCCGCCAGCGTGGTGAGCTGCCAGGTCAGGGTTTCGCGGCGACTGCACAGGTACAAGAACAAATCTTCCAGGGCGTCGTAGGTAAAGGCCCCCTCG
Source organism: Deinococcus rubellus (assembly GCF_025244745.1). Classification (NCBI taxonomy): domain Bacteria; kingdom Thermotogati; phylum Deinococcota; class Deinococci; order Deinococcales; family Deinococcaceae; genus Deinococcus; species Deinococcus rubellus. The sequence continues at coordinate 745,582 of NZ_CP104213.1, read as the reverse complement.
ATGATGATCGGCCCGGCAGATTTCAGACCCCGGGCCGGGTGGCCGGGGCGCACTGCGCCTTGTTCGTGTTTTTGCTGTTCATCTGACCGCTGGCCCATGCTCTCTCCCATGCGTGCCGTTCACTCGCCCCGCGTTCTCTCTACATTGTGGCAGGCCCGGCGGGACTTACGAAAGCAGGAAATCGTCAGTTTGCCTGGCCTGGGGCCGCTAGCGTGAAGATGCCCCGACAGGGGTGGCCGGCCTGGCAAACAAAAAAGCGCGCCCCGCGTGGAGACTGGGGCGCTATTTGATATTCAGTTGTTGGGGATGGTGTCAGTGTGACACCAACTCTGGGGACAGATGACCTGGGGCCAGATCTGACGCTGCTGCCCGGAAGGGTCGCCGCCGCCATAGACTTGCCCGAACCAGCTCACCTATCAGGAGGCACTCCCATGCAAATCGATCTGACCGGCCACCTCGCTCTCGTCACCGGAGGCTCGGGGCAACTGGGCCGCGTCATGTGCCGCACGCTGGCGGGCTGCGGCGCGGATATCGCCGTGCATTATCACCAGAACGCAGCAAGCGCTGAAAAAGTGGTGGCCGAAGCGCGGGCGCTGGGCGTCAGGGCCGTCAGCGTGCAGGGCGACATCACGCAGCAAGCGGACGTGCAGGCCATGCGCCAGCAGATCGAGGCCGAACTCGGATCGCCCGACATTCTGGTCAACAATGCCGTCATTCAGTACGACTGGACCAGCGTGCTGACTCAGCCGCTGGCCGATTACGAGGGTCAGTTCCGCTCCAGCGTGCTGCACAACGTCCTGATGGCCCAGGTGTTCGTTCCGGCCATGATTCAGCACGGCTGGGGACGGGTCATCGGCATCAACACCGAGTGCGCCATGCAGAATCTGCCGACCCAGAGCGCCTATGTGGCAGGCAAGCGCGGCATGGACGGGGTGCTGAGGGTGCTGGCCCGCGAGGTCGGCGAGCACCAGATCACGGTCAATCAGGTGGCCCCCGGCTGGATGATCAGCGAGGACAAACCCGATGATGCCGCAGCCGACACTTACCGGGCCGGGGTGCCGCTGCGCCGCCGGGGCTGTGACCAGGACATCGCCAATCTGGTGGCGTATCTGGCTTCCGATCTGGCAAATTTCATCTCTGGGCAGTACATCTCGGTGTCGGGCGGCAACGTGATGCCGACGATCTGAGAGCGGCGATTCGGAGGCGAGGGGTCAGCGCAGGTCAGAGCTTCGCCCAGGCCCGCCGCCCCACCCCACCCGCGCCCAGCATCGCCACCAGACACAGCGCGGCCACCGCGTTCCAGCCGCGCCAGTCGTAGGCTGCGCCCGCCAGCACGCTGGCCACCGACGCGCCGCCGTAGTAGGCCAGGTTGTAGAGGCCGTTGGCCAGGCTGCGTCCGCCAGCGATGCTCTGCTGCACGGCACTGAGGGCTGCCGCCTGGGCCACGAAGACCCCGCAGGCGGCCACGGCCAGACCCGCGATCAGCAGCGGCAACGGGGAGGCCAAGGTGAGCGCCAGCCCCGCCAGGCTGGTGAGCACGGCAGCTCCGAGTGCCCAGCGGGGTCCGCGCCGCGCCAGGGCCGGGGCCGTGATGGGCGTGATGACCGCGCCGAGCAGGTAAACCGCGAAGATAAAGCCGATGGCCCCGCTGCCCAGCGAGTACGGCGGGGCGGCCAGCCGCAGGGTGACGGTATTGAAGACCGACACCAGCACGAACAGAATTAGAAAGCCCACCGCACAGGTCAGCCGCAGCACCGGATTGTGCAGATGACCCGCGAGCACGCGGGCGGCTTCCGGTAAGCGGCGCTGCGGCGTGAAGTGCTGCTCGTGCGGCAGGCCCCGCCAGGCCACGCCCAGACCCGCCAGGTTGGTGAGGGCCAGCAGCCCGAAGGCCAGATGCCAGTTGCCCTCGTACTCGGCGAGACCGCTCAGCAGCCGCCCGGCAAAGCCGCCCACGATGGTGCCGGTGACGTAGGCGGTGAGCAGCCGCGCAAAGCGCGCGGGCGGCGATTCCTCGGCCAGGTAGGCGCTGACGGCCACCATCACCAGCGGAATCAGCAGGCCCTGGACGAAGCGGGCCAGGTTGAGCGCACTGAGCGAGTGGGCCTGGGTCGCCAGCAGGCTCGGCAAAATCAGCAGCGCGAAGGCCCCCAGCATGACGCGTCGGCGGCCCAGCGCGTCGGCGATCAGGCCCGAGAGCGGCGAGAAGAGGGCCATCGCCAGCGTGGTGCTGCCGACCACCGTGCCGACTTGGGCCGCGCTCACGCCGAAATCGCGGGCCAGCACCGGCAGCAAGCTCTGTGGCGCATAGACATTCAGAAAGAGCAGCGCCCCGATCAGGCCGAACGGCAGGGCAGACAGCCGATCAGGCCCGTTCACGCCAGGCCGACCAGCCCGGCAGCGCTGCGCCATGCCTCGAATGCGCCGAGCTGTTCGGCCAGCCCAGGGTCCGGCTGGCCGGGCGGCCCGGCAAAGATCAGCACGGGCCGCGCCTCCAGGGCGATGCTGCCCAGCGTATCAAGCCGCGCCAGCACCGCCTCAAACTGCCAGTCATTGGCCCACAGCCGCTTGAGCGCGAACAGCACCGCGTTGCCGGGAGGCCGCGCCCCACCACTCTCGCTGCGGCGCTCACCGGGTCGGCGCAGGTGAAACTCGCCGCTGCTCAATCCGGCATTGTTCACGGCCCTGAGCAGCAGTTGCACGCTGTCGTCCATCAGCGCCGAGGTGCGGACCAGACTGGTGGCCTTTTCGCACAGCCCTTCGAGCACGTCCTCGTCGATGCGCCGGGGATTGATTGCCGCAAACAGCTTGCCGAGCTGCTCGGGCAGATTGGCGCGGCGGTAGAAGGCTTCCTCGAAGGCCGCTTCCAGCACGAAGGCAGCGGGCAGGCGGGCGGCGAAGCGGGCCAGCAGATGGGACTCCAGGCCCACCCGTGCCTCGGAGAGGGTCGCCGCTTCCGGAAAGGTAAACATGCTGCCCAGGGTAACCAAAAAAGCCCCGGTCTTCAGCTCATTTGCTTGCAGACGGGGACTGACGCTTAAAGATTGAACGCTTTCTAGACCCCACCCGGCTTGAGGGTGCCCACGGCGGGCAACTCGGTGACGGCGGGCAGACCCAGAGTGGGGTCTTCCAGGGTACCGCCCGCCAGGACCGCCGCGAACTGCTCGGCGTTGAGGGTTTCATGGACGATCAGCGCGTCCACCAGCCGGTGCATCTGATGCACGTGCTCGGTCAGCAGCACGTGGACCCGGTCATACTGCTCGCCAGTGATGCGGCGCAGTTCCTCGTCGATGCGCTCGGCAGTCTCCTCGCTGTACAGACCGCGCTCGCCGGGCAAACCCAGGTAGCCGCCGTCTTGCTGGAGGGCGATGTTGCCGAGTTTGCTCATGCCCCACTCGGTGATCATCTTGCGGGCGATGTTGGTGGCCTGCTGGAAGTCACTCTGCGCTCCGGTGGTGACGGCCCCCAGTGCCACCGCCTCGGCGGCGTGCCCGGCCAGCGCCACCGCGATGCGGTCGAGCAGCGACGCCTCGGTGTGGTGCATCCGGTCTTCAGGCGTGTACATGGCCGCGCCCAGCGCCCGACCACGCGGCACCACCGTCAGCTTGTGGACGCGGTCCGCGTGCGGCAGCAGTTGCGCCGCCAGCGCATGCCCGACCTCGTGGTAGGCCGTCACCCGCCGGTCCTTCTCGCCAATGACCATGCTCCGGCGCTCCGGTCCCATCAGCACCCGGTCACGCGCCTCGTCGATGTCCTTGTTGGTAATCCGGTTGCGCTGCTCCCGCGCCGCCCCCAAAGCCGCCTCGTTCAGCAGGTTCTCCAGATCCGCTCCCACCATGCCGGGGGTGCGGCGGGCCACCGCGTTGAGATCGACATTGGGTTCGAGGGGCTTTTTACGGGCGTGAATCTTGAGGATGGTCTCGCGGCCCTTCACGTCCGGCGCGTCCACCACCACCTGCCGGTCAAACCTGCCGGGCCGCAACAAGGCCGCGTCCAGCACATCGGGCCGGTTGGTCGCCGCCAGGATGATGACCTCGTGCGTCGTCCCGAATCCGTCCATCTCCACCAGCAACTGGTTCAGGGTCTGCTCACGCTCATCGTTCCCGCCCTGCATGCCCGAGCCGCGCTTGCGCCCCACCGCGTCGATCTCGTCGATGAAGACGATGCACGGCGCAGCTTTGCGGGCCTGCTCGAACAGATCGCGCACGCGGGCCGCTCCCACACCGACGAACATTTCCACAAAGTCGGAGCCACTGATGGAGAAGTACGGGACTTTGGCTTCTCCAGCAACAGCTCTGGCCAGAAGTGTCTTGCCGGAGCCAGGAGGACCGACCAGCAAGATGCCGTGGGGGATACGGGCCCCCAGGGCGTGGTACTTCTCGGGGTGCTTGAGGAAGTCCACGACCTCGGTGAGGTCGGCCTTGGCCTCGTCACAGCCTGCCACATCGCCGAAGTTGACCTTGATCTGCCCTTCCTGGACCACATGGGCCTTCGATTTGCCGAACTGACTGGCCGGGTCGCTGCCCTGCTGATTGCGGCTTCGCAGCAGCGTGATCAGCAGCACCACGATCAGCGAGACGGTCAGCATGGTGCTCAGCGCCGTGATCCAGTTGAAGCGGCCCGGCTGGGCAATGGTCACGTCCACGCCGCGCTTTTGCAGGCTTTCTACGTTCAGCAGCGGATCGTCGGCCAGCGAGCGGCTCTCGAAGCGGGTGCCGTTCTTGAGGGTACCGTCAAGCTGGGCGGTGT